>JBJTOP010000063.1:0-29688 GCA_046074645.1 Planctomycetaceae bacterium
CGCACAGCGGCTGCAGCAGACGGCCCTCGAACTCCGCGAACGTTTTCCGGATCCCTCCGATCCAGTGTACTGGCTGCGACTGAAGTCCACCGCCGGCCCGGAGCTGTCGGGGCGTATGACAGATGAGGATTGAACGCATCATTTCTTCTATGGGAGCAGGTGAGATTATGGAACTTCGCATTTCAGACGACGGACTGGTACTGACGGCAGACCAGCGGGAATTCTGCGAGCGACGGTTGCGGTTTGCCCTGAGCCGATTTGTTTTGAGGATTGAGTGGGTAGAGGCAGTTTTCACGGACGTGAACGGGCCGAAAGGTGGTCGGGACGTGTTGTGCTGTCTGCAAGTTGGCCTTCGCGGTGCCGAGGATGTGCTGGTGCGTGACGCCGGTGAATCGGTGGAGTCGGTCATGGCAGGTGCGGCGGATCGGGCGGCCCGGACCGTAGCTCGACGCCTGCAGCGGCGAATGGACCAGCGACGGGGGCTTCGGCCAAACCCGGTCGGCAGTAACTGAAGTTTGCCGAACGTGGCCGAGCTTAGCAGGAAGTGTTTTTAACCGGCGCGGCGGTGTTCGCTGCGCCGGAGTTTATTTTTGGGGGAGGAGCGGAGAGCTGTGATGAACGGGTTGCCGGGATGGGCGTGGGTGGGCTTTCTGGTGTTTCTGGCAGCGATGCTGGCGCTGGATCTGGGCGTGTTTCATCGTCGGGCGCATGTGGTGAGGTTTCGGGAAGCTGCGACGTGGAGCCTGATCTGGATTGGTCTGGCAATGCTCTTCGCCGGCCTGCTTCAGATCTTCACGGGCACTCGTACTGCCTTTGAGTTTCTCACCGGGTACGTCATTGAAAAGTCTCTGAGTGTTGACAATGTATTTGTATTCGCAATGGTGTTTGCTTCGATGCGAGTTCCGCGGGAGTGTGAGCACAAGGTGCTTTTCTGGGGCGTTTTTCCCGCGTTGGCGATGAGGGTTGTGATGATCTTCGCCGGTACAGCGCTGCTGGAACGCTTCGACTGGCTGATTGAAGTATTCGGCCTTTTGCTGTTGATTGGCGCGGTGAAGATGCTGCGGGGAATCAGCCGACAAATGAGTACTGATGAAGCGCTGGTTGTGCGTCTGTGTCGGCGACTGTTTCCCGTGACGAAGAACTATCATGAAGATCGGTTTTCGTCCGGGAAAACGGTCGTCTGGCCGCCACTCCGTTGCTTCTGGTTCTGGCCTTTGTGGAGTGGTCGGATCTTGTGTTTGCGGTGGATTCGATCCCGGCTGTGCTTGCTGTTTCCCGTGATCCGTTCATCGTCTTTACGTCGAATGCCTTCGCGATTCTGGGACTGCGATCACTCTACTTCGCCCTTGCCGGAATGCTCGATCGCTTCCACTATCTGCACTATGGCCTGGCCGCCATTCTCGGATTCGTCGGCATCAAGGTGCTGCTGATGGATATCTGGCACATTCCGATTGGAGTGAGTCTTGGAGTGGTTGCTGGCATAGCCCTGTGTTCGATGCTCGTTTCGCTGCTGACCCCCGCACAGTCAGTCAGGCCGATGACCGAGCCCCAGTGTTCCTGAGCTGTCGTATGGCGTTCCGAAAGTCAGTCCGGGGGCTGCCGCAGACCATGGTCCAGGCTTTCTCATTTTTCCCCTCGCCATTCAGGACTCTGAGTATCCAAAAACCAGTTTCTGAAACTGGCTTGAACAAGCTGTCAGGATCGGGGACATTCCACGGCTGCGAACTCTGACGTTTGTTTTCAAAGAGGCCTCCCCATGCTGCGGTTTCTGCGTTTCCCGTTATTGGTGCTGTTTGCGGCGACCTGCTGCCTGCCGAAAGCATTTTCCACAGACGGTCCGTTTGCGGGCGCGGTACCGGTCTCGGCGGACTACGCCGCAGGTTTTTCCAGTATCACTGAAGAGCAGTCGCGGGAAATTCTGAGTACTCTGGTCGGGGGCGAAATGCGTGGCCGGGGTACGGGGCAGGAGGGCTTTCAAAAAGCTGCCGTCTGGGTTGCTGAGCAGCTGAAGGCTTGTGGTTTCGAACCTGCAGGCGAAAACGGCAGCTGGTATCAGAACATGCCGTTCATTTGTCTGAATACTCTGCCGGACCAGTGCCAGGTCCAGATTGCCGGAAAATCTTGTGTCGTTGGTACGGACGTTGGCATCAGCAGCTGGAACGGCGAGTACAAGGGCGACCTTCAGATTGTGTTGGTGAAACTGGGCGAGCAGCGTCCGGAAATCACGGAGGGTCAGTTTGCAAACTGTCTTGTGGTGGTGCGTGGACGCCGTCGTTTTGCGGCGGACGACGCGTGGCTGCTGAAGGGCAAACCGGCTGCGGTGATGCTGGTGGCTGATGGTGGTCAGGTTCGCAACGAAGCGGTGAATCAGACAGAACAGCAGCCGTCGGCATTTCCCGCGGTGTCTGTTGTTCGGTCAGCCGCCAATCTGATTGCCGCCGCCTGCGGCCAGGATGCTCAGTTTTTTCCCGAAGGCGAACCAGCCGAAAGTGCGCTGTTGACGGTGGAATCGGCCGTCAAGGCCAGCTGCAGTCTGGCGGTGGAACGTGATCCGATTGATGTTCCAAATGTGATTGGATGGTATCCCGGAAGTGATCCGGCGCTGCGTCACGAACATATCTGCATCGGAGCTCACCTGGATCATCTGGGAGTTCAGCGTGGAGAGCTTTATCCGGGCGCTGACGACAACGGTTCCGGTTCGGCAGCCATTATTCAGATTGCCAAAGCCATTCACGCCAACCCTGTCAAGCCGCGTCGCAGCGTGTTGTTCATTGCCTTCTGTGCCGAAGAGCGCGGTCTGCTGGGTTCGCGACACTATGCCCGCAACCCCACCAAACCACTCGATGACATGCTCTGTATGCTCAATATCGACATGATTGGCCGCGATGAAGAGCTGCCGAATGAGCCGGCCGATCAGAACAGGAACACCATTCATCTGGTGGGCAGCCAGCTGGAATCCACCGGTTTCCACCAGCTGGTGCTGGAGATGAACCGGCATGTGGGTTTTGTGTTTGAGTATGATGAAGAGCAGACAGTTGCATACCGCAGCGATCAGGCGTCCTTCGCAGACAAAGGGATTCCCGTCTCTTTTCTGTTCGGTGGTTTCAATCCTTACTACCACAAGACCACCGACACCATGGACGGCATTAACTTTTCTAAAATCGCCAATGCAGCGCGGTTGAACTATCTTGTGTTGATGAGAGCAGCCGAGAGCGGGCGTTTCACGAAGGACGTCAAGGCTGCAGCAGAAAAGAAACAGTGAACTGGAAGTCCCATGTCATGGCCCCGCGTTTCTGCACTGCGAACGGCAGCGCAATTCTCCAGCCGGCTGCAGCAGCTTGGTATTGATCTGCCGTTTGACGAAGAGCTGCAAAGCGGTCCCGAAAGTGTGCTCGCGCAGCCGCTCACCAGTGTCTGTGGTCGTATCGGCAATCGCTGGTGCATCCTGCCAATGGAGGGCTGGGACGGGACGCTGGACGGCCGCCCCTCCGAATTGACTCGCCGCCGCTGGACTCGTTTCGGGCTCAGTGGCGCCAAGCTGATGTGGGGCTGTGAAGCTGTTGCTGTTCGTTTCGATGGCCGTGCCAATCCGAATCAGCTGGTTATCTGCGAAGAAAACCTTGCTGAATTGGCGGCTTTGCGGCAATTGCTTGTGGATACCCACGCCACCGCCTTCGGAGACACCTCTGATCTGCTCATCGGCCTGCAGCTCACCCACTCCGGTCGTTTCGCGCGGCCGCTGCCAGGTCAGCCACTTCAGCCGGCCATCGCCTATCGGCACCCGATACTGGATGCCCGCTTCGGCGTTAACTCGGACAGCAGTCTGCTGAGTGACGACGACCTGCGTCGATTAATTGATGATTTTATTCGGGCAGCGGTTCAGGCCCAGCGGGCCGGTTTCACCTGGGTGGACATCAAGCACTGCCACGGATATCTGGGTCACGAGATTCTGTCTGGATTTGATCGTCCGGGGGATTTCGGGGGGAGCTTTGAAAATCGCACCCGATTTTTACGGGAGATTACTTCGGGCATTCGCACTGCAGCACCGGGGCTTGGGATCGGAGTCCGGCTGAGTGTCTTTGACTTTGTGCCATTCCAGCCGGGAAAGGATGCGGGTCGAACAGGAGTGCCTTCGTGGCAGGGGCCGTATCCCCATGCGTTTGGTGGCGATGGCTCGGGACACGGTATGGATCCCGCCGAACCGCTGCGATTCCTGCGCCTGCTTGTCGAGCTTGGGATTGACCTGTTCTGTTCCACATGCGGCAGTCCTTATTACAACCCCCACATCCAGCGTCCCGCGCTCTTCCCCCCCAGTGACGGTTATCAACCGCCCGAAGACCCGTTAGTGGGAGTCGCTCGACAGATTCAGGCCACCGCACTGCTCAAACAGCAGGTCCCCGAACTGATCACGGTTGGCTCTGGCTATTCGTATCTTCAGGAGTGGCTGCCCAACGTCGGCCAGGCTGTCGTGCGACTGGGCCTTGCAGACTCCATCGGACTTGGAAGGATGGTGCTGTCGTGGCCGGAACTGCCGGCAGACACGCTTGCCGGAAAGCCACTCCAGCGAAAGCTGATCTGCCGCACCTTCAGTGATTGCACCACAGCGCCGCGGAATGGCATGGTGTCAGGCTGCTACCCCCTCGATCCGTTTTACAAAGCTCGTCCGGAACGCGAACGGCTGGCAGCCTGCAAGCCGAGTGGCTCGGTGCCTGCTGTTCGGGATTGAACCACGTCGTGAGAGTCGGTGCAGGGAAGATGGTGGTGGGAGGGCCGTACCGGTGGATTGACAGTGTCCACACGTCCGATGTCTTTACATCCTGCATCATCTGACGCCGTTTCACTCTGGCAGAGGACGCCCTGTTTTCAGGCCTGCAGACGCAGCAGCAGAATTATCAGCATGAGTCGTGCGCGATAGTCGCGTTTACGGCAGGTCTCCATCGACAATCCCAAACGGGCCGCTACCTCCTGCGCTGGCAGCTCTTCAAGGTAACGCAGGTCCAGTAAACGCTGATCGTCTTCGCTCAGCGTCTTCATGCCGCGTTTCAAACGTTCAGCTTTTTCGGCGGCTTCGAGCAGTTCATCGGCACCCGGTTGCTCTGCATAGAGTGTTGCGAGCAGATTGCCGGTGTCCTTGTCGGAGCCTTCTGAGACTTCCCGACGCGGATCCCGGCGTTTGGAGTCCAGATGCCAGCGCTGCAGGTCACAGAGTCGTCGCCGTACGACGGTGCAGAGCCAGCCGTGAAAGCGAGCGTCCGGGAGCTGCAGGAGTTCGGCCACATTCGGTGGACACTGCGAAAGCGTTTCCTGCAGCACATCTTCCGCATCAAAACGACGTCGAACGGCTGCGACGAGATTGCGGTTAATCAGTTGCAGCAGGGGCCCCCGAAAGGACTCTGCTCGAAAACAAAAAGCTTCGTAATCCGTCATTGCAGCCCCTTCCGCAAATTGAATGGTATGCGATCTGGATCTGCACAGGTTCAGGCAGGTCCGGCATATCATTAACTGGCAGAAACGGGGCTGGCACGCGGAGAAAAACGGCAAAATTTTGGGAATGTCTTCGAAAATTTCGAGGATCGATCGGAAGCGGACGAGGGCTAATTCGCAGCACCGCTGCCTTCGCGAATACAGAACACATGGCTGCCCACTCGAATCAGCAGACTGCCGCTCACCGCGGCAGCCGCATACTGTGTGGGTCCGGAAAACATAGCATTCGCCTGTTTGCGCTCCGCACTGGTGTCATCCACTTTCGGAGCTCCGTTGTCTGTCGGCGGAATATCCGCCGGCCACAGTTCATTGATCGCCAGCTCGCGGAATTCCGGTCCGGCAGCCAGCACTGTTGTGGTGCCTTCCTTGCCGAAGAAGTAAATCCGGTCACCTACGGGCAGAGGTGTTGCCCAGCAGGACTGTTTTGTGCGCTGCGCGTATTTTGTTTCGCCAGTAGTCACATCAAGACAGTAAACGACGCCCACGCGATTAACCCAGTAAGCGTGGCCCTGATGGACAAATGGGGACGCCCAGGACGGCGTTGCTTCGGACGACGTCCAGACTTTTTTCACGTTCCACTGCTCGCCGTCCCGAGTCACCTGAATCAGGGCATTCGATTTTTTGGCACCTTCAGAGTTTTCGCCGGATCGGCCGGGGGAAGCCGCCACAAGGAACGCGTCGGGACCAGCAGGCAGCGGAGTTGTCCCAGTGTTGCCGCCGATGTCCGTGTATGTCCACAGCTGAGCTCCGGTGGAGGGGTGATAAGCGTCCACGGATCCCGCGGAACTCACCACCACCTGCGGCACCCCGGCCAGCGTCAGCATGGCTGGACTGCTCCAGCTGGTGCGGCTGCTGCGATCGGTCTTCCAGAGAATACTGCCGTCGAACTTGGAGATCGCGACCAGATAGGAAGGGCCTTCATCATCCACCAGCACAATCACGGCATCGTCTGTCTGCACGGGTGATGCGCTGAGCCCGAATTTGTTGACGAACTTTCCGTATTGCTGAGACAGGGACTTTGTCCAGGCAGGCTTGCCATCGTGCGTGAGTGCAACGAGGTCACCGCATTCGAAGAAAGCGTAAACATGCCGGCTGTCGATGACTGGTGTGCACGCTGCACGGCTGATGTAGACACTATTGGGGTCCGGGGCTGTCGAGGTGTGTTTGTGATCCCAGAGAATTGAGCCATCTGCGAGCGACAGGCAGAGCGTATGGCAGATCTCCTTGTTTTCTCCTTCCACCGTGGTCACAAACGCACGATCGTTCCAGATCACCGGGCTGGACTGACCGTGACCCGGCAGCGAGGCGTCCCAGGCGACGTTTTTTCCTGGAGCCCAGCTGAGTGGGATGGAAGCCGGATCAATGGCCGAGGCATTCGTTCCAAGAAAACCGGGCCACGCAGGCGGATCAGCGGGCAGCAGCAGAAAAACCAACATCAGCGACGTCAACATCGAGGACTCCTGACTCAGTGGCGGACACAGCAATGTTCAAAAAATCCATGATCACAAAAATAGCGTTCGAGAGTTTTCGATTGGCCTGCAGTGCGGACTCAGACCAGATCGCCGCGTTTGGCTCGTTCTGCAAGCGCCTCATAGCGAAAGCTCATACCCGTCTCCAGTGACTCACGAATGCGTTCTTCCGTGAGTACAAATCGCAGGAGACCCCCGGGAGTTTCGAATGTCACTTCGTCTGTCAGCCGGCACTCCTGTTCACCCAGAACCTCAAGAATCTGACGGTGTCGCCAGACCGGCAGCGGGCCTTCGACGAGTGATTCGTGAATCTCCAGATCCGTGGCGAGCAGGTATTCGTGCGTCATTCGCTGCCGCAGTCCCATGGCAGTCACACGGAAAACGATTTTTTCTCCGGCGATCACCAGTTCCGGAGCCTTCAGAATTTCGAGTTCGATCTCCGGGTCGCTGATTTCCGGCAGATTTGACGGCCTGCCAAGGAATTCTCGAAGTCCGGCAGCGGAACAGCTGAGGACGGTGGATGTTATGAGTTGAGGCATCAGATCAGACTCACAGGTTATACGGTCAACAGAGTCGTGCAGGGGACGATTTTTGTCAGGGACGGGGCGCCTGATCTCCGGGAGTCTTACCGGGAATCACGGTCGCCGCTGCGACCTGCTGCTTTTTGGGCACGGCGAGCAGCATAAAGTTCCCGGAATGACTTCGGCGGCGCTGCGGGAATCTCGCGTTCCTTACCCCAGGCACCGGCGGGCGTGAGTGGGCTGTAGAGCAGGAAGCGGGGCGTAATTTTGAGTGCGAGTCGGGCTGCTGAGCCAGCCAGACGATAGAGCCACGTTCGCGAAAACACGGCGGACAAGAGCTTCATCTGCAGCTTTTTTCCGGTTCCGATCAGCCGCTTGCCGTACAGGTGTTCCCGCATTGCGAAGAGCTGGTGATGGAGCGGTATTTTGACCGGACAGACGTCGGTACAGGATCCGCAGAGGCTGCAGGCGAAGGGGAGTGAACTGTGTTTTTCCGGGGTCTGCAGCGGTGTCAGGATTGAGCCGATGGGGCCGGGGACGGTGGATTCGTAGCTGTGCCCACCACTGCGACGATACACGGGACACGTGTTCATGCAGGCCCCGCAGCGAATGCAGTCCAGACTGCGGCGGAACTCAGACTTCAGAATCTCAGTGCGACCGTTATCGACAATAACAATGTGCAGCTCACCACCTGGCTGCGGACCATGGAAATGTGAAGAATAGGTGGTGATTGGCTGACCGGTGGCCGAGCGTGCCAGCAGCCGCAGAAAGACGGACAGGTCCGCAGCTCGAGGAATGAGCTTTTCCATGCCCATACACGCGATGTGCACTTTTGGCAGGCCGGTTCCCAGATCTGCGTTGCCTTCGTTGGTGCAGATGACAATTCCGCCGGTTTCGGCGATGGCGAAATTGACTCCGGTGAGCCCTGCATCGGCGCGACAGAAGCATTGACGCAGGTGGTTTCGAGCGGCTTCCGTGAGGTACTTTGGGTCTGACGCGCCCTGTTCTGTCCCCAGATGCTCATGGAAACATTCGCCCACCTCTTCCTTACGAATGTGAATGGCAGGGAGCACGATGTGGCTGGGAGGTTCTTCACGCAGCTGCACAATTCGTTCGCCAAGGTCAGTATCAATCACCTCAATCCCGTTCTGTTCGAGGAAGGGGTTGAGATGACATTCCTCGGTGAGCATGGATTTGCTTTTCACCAGTCGCTTTGCACCGTGACTCTGCAGAATCGAAAGGACGATCTGGTTGTGTTCTGCGGCGTCCACGGCCCAGTGAACAACGGCGCCGAGTTCCTTTGCACGGGCTTCGAACTGTTCGAGGTAATCAGCCATCAGCGACTGCGTGTGCTGTTTGATGGCCGAGGCCGTTTCCCGAAGCAGCTCCCATTCGGGAACACCGGATGCCATGCGGTCCCGCTTTTCGCGCACGAACCAGAGGGCGCGGTCGTGCCAGCGAGCGCGGTCGCGATTGGCGGTGAAGGCGTCGGCAAGTGCAGGATGAGCCATGAAGGGTGTCCCTCGGGTGGGAGGAGATTCGTTTTCGAAAAAACAGTCAGACTCAGAGAGCCATGGCCTCGGCGAGAATTTCAGCGAAGTGCATGACACGCATGTTCACTCCGCGACGACGAATGAGTCCTTCCAGATGCATCAGGCAGGACATGTCGCCGGCAGTGAGAACCTGAGTGCCCGCCTGCTGGTGGTCGTTGATCCGATCTTCTCCCATCATCGCCGAAACTCCGGCCTCCGCAACAGCAAATGTGCCCCCAAACCCACAACACTCGTCCCGACGTGATAACTGAGAAAACCGGATCCCATCAAGTCCCCCCAGGAGCTGCTGCAGCAGACTGTCGCGCGGAGCCATTACCTCGGAACTTGGTCCCAGACGCAGCTCTCTGAGTCCGTGACAGCTTTGATGAACTCCCACTTGCCACGGAAACTTTCCACGTACATCCGTGATTTTCAGTACCTGCAGCAAAAACTCGCTTAACTCGACCGTCCGCTGGCGAACCTCAACCGCCACCCTGTCGCCCTCCGCAACCAGATGGTCGTAGTGATTGCGAACCATCGACACGCAGCTGCCCGATGGGGAGACAATGTAGTCGTAGTCACGAAACACGTTGATGTATTTTTCCGCAAGCGGTCTGGCTTCGTCCATGCAGCCACTGTTGGCCATCGGCTGGCCACAGCATGTCTGAGCCTCCGGAAAGTCGGCCTGTACCCCGAATGCCTCCAGCAAGGCCACTGTGGCCATGCCGACATGCGGATAGAACTGGTCAACATAACAGGGAATAAACAGCGCCACTTTCATGCGACTTCAGGACCCCACGCAGGATTTGAGACAGACCCCCGACGTTGCCGGAGTATACTGACGAAGCCCCAATCCGCCTAATGCTTACGCCACGGTTCTGCTGACTTTCCGGCGTGCAGTGGACTTCACTTTCCAGATCACAGTGCTTGCCGTCGCGGCTGACAGGTTGACGGCGACGCCCGCAGGATTTCGAGTGACGGGTTGCTTTGTGGCACTGAAGAGGCTGTCATCGAACGTCGTTCAGGACTTTTTATCGTCTTCGATTGATGTTGCACCCGTTTTTTCCCGCTTTCGCTCGGTTCTTCTGTAGAATGACCGGGACTGGTAGCTTTCACACTGAAATGAGGGATGGTCCGCGATGCGACGTGATGTTTGCTGGTGGAAGATTTGCATTCTTGCGGGTCTGTGTGTCTGCAGCCTGGTGCTTCCCGCCACGGCTCAGCAGGGTGGTGGAGGTCCCGGTGGCGGGGGTGGCGGTGGACAGCTTCCGGGGGGGATTCTGATTCGGGCAGATGGTTTGATTGATCGTGCTGTGGCGGCCCCGATTTCAGCGGCGGCGATGCGGCAGCGTCGTCAGCAGGCCCAGAAGACCTTGCCGGAGTCATTGCGGAAACCGGCGGAGCGTCGGAGTGTCTCTCTGCGGCGACTGGACGCCGAGTTATCGCGGCTGCTGACAATGTCAAAGCCGCTGCCGCCTGAGATTCTGTTTCTGGCCGGTTTGACTCGGATCGACGATATCGTCTTTGATGCCACCGGGGACCTTGTGATCAGCGGTCCTGCCGAGAGCTTTGCTCCGGCGGCCGGTGGTCGTCTGACGGGGCTCGACAGTGGCCGTCCCGTCTTGTGTCTCGAAGATTTACTCACGGCCCTGCGGGCCCCGGAAATCCTTGAGCGATGTGGGTGTTCGATCGATCCCGATCCACAGCGACTTGCTGAATCTCAGGCCTGGCTGCGAGCCAATGCCACTCCGGCAACCCTCCCGGTGGCTCAGGCGCGGATGGAGCAGATGATTCGTCTGATGGGCCGCTGGAACGTCACTACGTTTGGTGTACCGGAAGACAGCCGGATGAGTTTATCGATGGTGGAGGCAGACTATTTGATGAAGCGTCTGGCGATCGGAGTGGAGCGAGCGGGCGTGGGGGGATTGAAAAGCACACTTCAGTTGGCGAAGCCTGGCGACAACATGATGCGTCGCTGGTGGTTTGCGGCCGATCCTGGCTATCTCAGTTGTTCTGAGGATCGTTCATTATGGCTGCTGGATGGCCCGCGATTTCAGCTGCTGGCTCAGGAAGAGCTGATGGCGGCGGACGGGACTTTGATTGATGCGGAAAATCTGGAGGGCAGTTCAGAAGAGTTTGCGCGGCTGTTTAACGAGCGACGGGCGGAGTTGGTGAAAAAGCACGCGGCCCTCGCCGACCTGCAGAACATCTTTGATGTGCTGGTGACCGCCGGGCTGCTGCGGGAAGCCCTTGAAGCTGGCCGTCTGACGTGGGCTCCGGAAGTGCTCACAAGCGATACTCTGCTGACATCGGCGGGGTACGCAGTCCCGCGAGAGACGCTTCCGTTATTAAACACGCGTCAGTCGCCGGGTGGACCGCTGATCGGCGCGTTTTCCGGTGGAGTGGTCCTGCGGGTTCGGGGGCTGTTGAGCGAGGCGAGGGCGATCTTGCGGGAGTCGGGCAGTCGTGAAGCGGCGTTTGGGGAAGGGGAGTGGTGGGCGGAATGATCAGACGAGAATTTCGACATCGAGAAACAGCGAAGGGTCGGCGGCGTAGCGTTTCTGCATGTGCTGGAGTGTTTTCCAGCGAACAGCGTGGTGTGGGCTTTCAAGGGTTGGTTGTTCGGCGGGAAGGCTGAGCAGACGATCTCTGCGAATGACCATCGCGCGAACTTTGCGAGTGCGGACGTCGCCATCGCATTCGTTGGTCAGGCAGATCAGGTATCTGACTGCATCATGGGGTCGCGAGGCTTCCCGGAGGAACAGTCCGGTAGAGAATTTTTCAGAGACTTCGTTGAGGACGGCGTTGAGGTAGAACCAGCGATCGTCAGGGATGAGTGGGATCAGGGGATCGGCGGGCGTGGTGTTCTGAGCGGCCTGCAAAAGTCGATCGACGGCGATGCGGTTCATGAAGACTTCTTCGCAGGACTTCTCCAGCACGGTGCGGATGAGCAGTTTGCCATCGACGAGGCTGTTGAGCGAGATATTCAGGCGATTGAAGAATTCGCGGCGACGCCAGTCGCGGGCTGCCTTCCAGCGTGCGAAAAGCCAGCCGAGAATCGTGAATCCAACTGCAACGACCACTTTGATACCGTGGTCGCTGAGTTGATCGCGGATTGTGATGAGCCATTCGTTCATGGGAGGGTGCTTCCGGATCAGCGACCATGGGGCCAGGAGTAATCGGCGGCGGTTCCGAGCGGCAGATCGAGTCCCCACCAGACGAGCAGCAGTACGGTCCAGCTGAGGAGGAATGCCATGCTGTAGGGAAGCATCAGCGAGATCATGGTGCCGATGCCTGTTCCTTTCACGTATTTCTGTGCGTAGCTGACGACGAGTGGGAAGTAGGGCATGAGTGGCGTGATGATGTTGGTGCTGGAGTCCCCGATGCGATAGGCGGCCTGAGTGAGTTCAGGGGAGAGTCCGAGCGTCATGAGCATGGGCACGAAGATGGGGCTGAGGAGTGCCCATTTTGCTGAGGCGGAACCGATCAGCAGATTGACGAAGGTGGTGAGAAGAATGATGCCAACGACAGTGATCTGGGGGGCTGTTTTGAGACTGGTCAGAAAGTTCGCGCCTTTGACGGCCAGAAGGACGCCAATGTTCGACTGGGAGAACACGGCAGCGAACTGGGAAGCGAAAAAGGCCATGACGAGATAGTAGGTGACGGAGCCCATGGAGCGGGTCATGCCATGAACGATATCACGGTGGCTTTTGATGGTTCCGGCGATCGCTCCGTAGATGGTACCGGGGATCAGGAACAGCAGGAAAATGAGCGGCACGATGGATTTCATCATCGGGGCGTTGTGATCGGTGAGTGAGCCTTTGTCGCGGAAGGGAGAATCGGCGGGAGCAGCGAAGTACCAGAGGGCAGCAAGTCCGGCAAGAAGCGTGAGTCCGGCGAAGAAAAGACCGGCGTATTCGCGGAGGGACAGTGAGTGCATATCGGAGCCGGTGTCCTGTTGTCCATCGACAGGCATGGATTGCATGCGGGGGGCGATGATGCGGTCAGTGACATACCAGCCAACACCAGTGATCACGACACAGGAGATGGTCATGATCCAGTAGTTGCAGAGGGGATTGATGGCGGCTGAGGGATCGATGATCTGGGCGGCTTTCTGGGTGAAGCCCTGGAGGAGTGGGTCGAGGGAGGATGGCAGAAAATTCGCACTGAAGCCCCCGGAAACCCCTGCGAAGGCAGCGGTAATTCCAAGCACCGGATGCCGCCCGGCGGCCTGAAACATAACGGCTCCGAGAGGAATGATCAGAACGTACCCAGTGTCGCCGGCGGAGTGGCTGATGAGGGCGACGAAGATGAGCATTGGTGTGAGAAGAAAAGTGGGCGTGAATTTCAACAGTGTTTTAAGCATGGCCTGGATGAGTCCGGCGTGTTCAGCGACACCGACGCCGAGGAGAGCCACGATGACGACCCCCAGTGGCGGGAAGTCGGTGAAGGTTTTAACCATTCCGCCAAGGAGTCCGACGAGTGCAGTGCCGCTGGTCTGGTCGATAACGCGGATTCGCGGATCAGTGGGAGTGGGCGCGGCTGGAGGTGGTGTTGTCGCAGCAGGAGCCGGTGTGGCAGCGGCCGCAGCGGGCGCGGGCGATGGAGTGATTTTGCGAGGATCTGTTTCGCTGAATTCGATGGGGGCCAGCCAGCGGGATGCGAGCATGGTCAGGAGAATGGCCCAGACGAAGAGAAACGCAGGGTCAGGAAGTTTATTTCCGGCCCATTCGATGGCGTTGAGAAATCGCTGGACGAGTGGAGAGCTGGAGTGATCAGACGGAGGATTCATTGGGTTTTTCCAGTTCAACGAGAATACCGCCGAGTTTGAAGGCCTGATGAAAGCGGGTGAACCAGTGCACGGTGCCCCAGTTGAGTCCGGAGTCTTCGGCCGCGGTCCTGAGTTCCTGGCGGTTGAATGTGCGACACTTCCAGGTGTGGCTGGTGAGGAGTCCTGAGAAGGAATCTTCGGTGGCGAGGAGGAGAATAACGCCGCCTGGGCGAAGGACTCGAGCGAATTCGCGGAGTCCTTCAATGGGATCGGGGAGATATTCGAGCACGTAGCCGCAGGTGACGCAGTCGAATGTATTATCGCGGAATGGAAGGGCGCGCATGTCTGCGGCGACGAACACGGGGCGCGGGGAATTGAGTCGTTCGCGGGCGCGGCGGAGCATTTCCCAGGAGAGATCGAAGCCGACGATTTCGCAGTCAGGGCGGGAGGTAGCGAGCAGGTGTCGGAGGATCTGTCCGGCCCCGGAGCCAACGTCCAGGATGCGGTTGAAGCGGGACGCGTCGAAGCGACCTGAGTGGAACAGACGCCCCATCAGCGGTTCGTGGAGCGAGATCAGGCTGCTGAATTTCAGCATCGCTCCTTTGGGACCGTCGTAGAGTCGGCGAACGGACTTTTGGTAGGAACCGAATGGCTGGCGGCGAATTCCGCGAAACTCACCCAGTCGGCGAAGCTGCTGTCGAGCGGAGCGACGGAGCCGATGGACGCGATCTTTCACTTGGAGAAGGTCCTGTACTGGCAGTCGTGTGTCGTTGGAAGAGCGTGGACGGATCTTCCGATATTCCTGGTAAAAAGGCAACAAACCGCAGAATCCCTGGTGCCGGTTTGGCTGGAATCTTCGGTAAAATCGGGATGCTGGAGGGGACTCGAGGCGGATCGGCATGCGGAATTCCGCCTCAACCGATCGTGGAAACGCTGCGAAAACTTGAGATTCTCCGGCGGGCAGCTTAGGATGGTGACTTTTCAGGCAGCAGCCGGAGTTGTTTTTGTCCGCCTCAACGGTCATTCATCAGGGAACAATCCAGTGAGTATGGCCGAAGGGTCCGGAAAATCCGTACTGCGTGTCCTCTTCGTCTGTACAGGCAACACCTGTCGCAGCCCAATGGCTGAAGCGCTCTTCCGTCTGCTCGCATCACAGGCTCTGGGCTGTCGCCCGAACGAGCTTCGCGAAAAAGGCGTGGATGTGTTTTCCGCCGGAGTGGCAGCATGGGAGCATTCGCCGGCCTCGCCGGAAGCTGTGCAGGTGATGCGGGAATACGGCCTGGATATTTCGGATCACCTCAGCCAGCAGGTGACTCCGGAAATGGTGCATCAGTCCTCTTTCATCCTTGCACTCACTCAGCGTCACTGGCGTTTGCTGGCTGATTCCTGCCCCGATCAGATCTCCCGACTTCAACTGCTCAGCCGTGACGGACGCGACATCCAGGATCCCGTGGGTGGAACAGTTGAAGACTACCGCCTGTGTGCTTCCCAGATTTCCGAAAACCTGCGACACTGGGTTAACGACCTGCTCAAGAAAGACTCGAAACTTCCATGAAGATCGGCATAGCCAGCGATCACCGCGGTGTATCTCTCAAGTCCCGCCTCACCCAACTCCTGCAAAGCCTCGAGTGTGAGGTCCGGGATTTTGGCCCGTTTGAGCCTCAAAGCGTCGATTACCCCGATTATGCTGCTCAGGTGGCCCGCGAGGTTTCCGCAGGAACGCTTGATCGCGGCATCCTTATTTGCGGCACCGGTATCGGCATGTGCATCACCGCGAATAAGTTTGCCGGAGTTCGAGCGGCCACCTGCCATGACAGCGTCACTGCCGAATACAGTCGCGCTCACAACGACGCCAACATCATCTGTCTCTCCGCCGATCAGCTCAGCGATCAACTCGCCGATCAGGTGATTCGCATCTGGCTCAAAACCCCCTTCGAAGAGGGCCGACACGCGCGGCGGCTCCAGAAAATCGCAGAACTCGAACGCGAAGTCGCCGCAAACGTCATTCAGGGTCACGCTCGCTGACAGACCCCTCCAGAGGTCGCCATGAAACCTGCCGAACTGCGTTTCGCAAGGACTCACGAATGGGTCAGCATCGACGGGTTCATCGCCACCGTCGGTATCAGCGATTACGCCGTGAAACTTCTCGACAATCCCGTATCACTGGTGTTGCCGCGTCACGGCCAGCTCGTAGTCCCCGGTGACCGGATCGCTGAACTGGAAGGTGAAAAAGCGGTCACCGATGTCTATTCGCCCTTCAGCGGCCAGGTCACCGAAATCAACTCTGCTCTCCCTGATCGGCTGGACCTCTTCACCAGCAGCCCGTTTGAAAAGGCATGGATCGCGCGGATTCGAATTGCAAATGCTTCCGAGGTATCGCGGCTGATGTCCCACGCGGACTACCTGCGTTTTTGCGTACAGGAGCTTCGCTGAGGGGCAGTCGTTCATGACGCCAATACTAAGCTTCCGCAGTGTCTCTCGTCGCTTTGCGTCCATTCAGGCGCTGGACCGAGTGTCTTTTGATGTGCATTCGGGTGAAGTTCATGCCGTGGTCGGTGAAAACGGCGCTGGTAAGAGCACGCTGATGAAAATTGTCGCCGGTGTGATCGGCGAATATGACGGTGAAGTACTGCTGCACGGCCAGCGTGTGAAGTTCAAAAGTCCGCGCGATGCTGAAGTGGCCGGCATCAGCATCATTCATCAGGAACTCAATTCCGTCCCCCAGCTCACAGTGTCAGCGAGCCTGTTTCTGGGGCGCGAGATCACGGGTTTCGCTGGAGTACTCAACGAGGCTGAGATGGAGCGACAGGCCTCGCGGCTCCTCGAACCGCTCGATTCCTCCATCAACCCCCGCGACCGCATGGGAACTCTGCGAATTGGTGACCAGCAACTGGTGGAAATCGCTCGAGCTCTGGCGCTGAATCCGGCTGTGCTGGTCATGGACGAGCCCACATCGGCTCTGTCAGAAACGGAAGTCCGTCGCCTTGAATCCATCATCCATAAGCTCCGCGATCAGGGCACGGCGATCCTGTACATTTCACACCGCATGGACGAAGTGTTCAGGCTTGCGGATCGGATTACGGTGCTTCGAGATGGCCGATTCGTGGACACCATTGCTGCGGCAAAGGCCGAGCCGCGTCAGATCGCGCGGCTGATGGTGGGACGAGAACTTCCCGCGGCCGCGGAACGCCAGCAGGTTGCGAATACTGCAGACCCCGTGTTCGAAGTCCAATCGCTGTCACTTGCTCCAGCACGAAAAACAGCTCAGCCGAAATTGCAGAACATCAGTTTCGATCTGCATCGTGGTGAAATTCTGGGGCTGGCCGGTTTGCTGGGGGCCGGCCGTACTGAGCTTCTGGAATGCCTCGCCGGAGCAGGGGCCGATCGGTATTCCGGGGTGATTCTGCGCGAGGGGAAACCGTGTGAGCTGCGAAGTCCCGCCGAGGCTGCGCGATGTGGAATCGCTCTGGTTACCGAGGACCGCAAACGTCTGGGAATCTTTCCTCAACTGCCAGTGCTCCCGAATATCACCATGCCCGCGTGGCGACTGCTGAGCCGACTGGGAATCGTCTTAAAAACGAACGAGGACGAGTCCGCGGCGGCAGCCATTCGAAAACTGCAGGTGAAGGGAGCCCCGGATGTTCGCATCACATCGCTCAGTGGCGGCAACCAGCAGAAATGTCTGATCGCCCGCGCACTGCTCATACAACCCCGGATCCTGCTTCTCGATGATCCCACGCGCGGCGTCGATGTGGCTGCCAAGGCTGAGATCCACAGTCTGCTCGTCGAACTGGCCCGCGAAGGATTGTCCATGATTGTGGCCTCCGGAGAACTCCCTGAACTCCTGAGCCTCTGTGACCGAATCCTCGTACTTGCCGGAGGCCGGATCACTGCCGAATTTCCCCGCAGCGCGGCCACGGAAGAGTCGATCATCGAGGCCGCCGCAGGGATCAGCAATCCTGCTTGATTGACAGCTGATTGATTTTTACAATGGTGGTCACCAGCCCACGCTCAA
This sequence comes from Planctomycetaceae bacterium, assembly GCA_046074645.1. Classification (GTDB taxonomy): domain Bacteria; phylum Planctomycetota; class Planctomycetia; order Planctomycetales; family Planctomycetaceae; genus SXXK01. Next base: position 17,793 of record JBJTOP010000063.1, read on the forward strand.
CCGCTGCGACGCTCCATACACCTCTCCTGATGCAACAGCGACTGCCATGAATGACTACGCGGCAATTGTACAAAAAAACATCGAGTCCCATGGGTTTCACGTAACGTACGTGGCTGGTTCGAAATCTCCCCCGTTCTGCTACAGCACCGGAATTTTCCAATCCTTTTCCATCCCTGAAGTATTCATCTCTTCGCTTCCACCAAATCTCTCGCATGAGCTGATCACTCAGTACGTCAGGCGACATGCCCAAACAGGTCCACCTCTGAACGAGCGGGTGAAAGCGATCGGTGAACGGTTCGACTACTATCTGATCCCGGTTTCCCTGCAGCGACTTCGCGAGCATGTGCTTGCGTCGCTGAAATATTACGGTGACAGACCGTTTGAGTGCGTCCAATTGATCTACCCCGATCCAATGCTGCTGTTTCCCGGCGAACCCGGCTACAACTACGATCAGGAGATCTTTGGAGAGTTTCCACCGGATTTGGCCTGAAATCCAACCCACGCATTCCGCCGACTTTTTCTGTACTTTTCCCGCCACACCCTGTATCCTCCATGGCTCCCGCCTTCACTCCGTTCACCGGGAGCCCCGCCGTGCCCGCTCACCCACCCCGCACTGTTTCGCTCCAGCACAGCCGCCGCAATCTGCTCGCCGCTGCCTCCCTTTTTCCCGTTGCAACGGCCTCCTCCGTCCTGCAGAATCTCGCCGCACCCAGCACCGCAATCGCAAACGGCATCCTGCCGGCCCGCACCAGCGCCAAAGCCCGCTCTGTCATCCTCATCTTTAACTGCGGTGCACCCAGTCATATCGATCTCTGGGATCCCAAACCCGAAGCCCCTGCCGAAATTCGCGGACCGTTCCAGCCCATCCAAACCAACGTCCCCGGGATCGAAGTCTCCGAACTGCTCCCCGGACTCGCCCGGCAAATGCACCGGCTCTCGGTGATCCGCACCGTCCATCACAGCCATGGCGGACATAACTCAGGGATGCACTGGTCCACCGTCGGGCGTCCCTATCGCATTGACAGTACGCTGATCAATCCCGGACCGGCCGATATCCCCTGCTTCGGCACACTCGTGGGCTGGCTCGCACAACAGAACGGCTATTCCGCCGGTGTTCCTCCGTACGTCATCACACCATTCCCACATTGCGACAGCACCAAATATCTCACCCCCGGACAATTCGGCGGCTGCCTCGGCAGCCGTTTCGACCCGTTTGTACTGAATGCCGATCCAAATGCTGCCAACTTCCAGGTCCCCGGGCTGCGACTGGATCCAGCCATGGACTCCAGTCGACTCACCAGTCGTCTTGACCTGCTGAAATTGATGGAACGTCCAGGCCATTCCGTCACCGCCACCACAAGCGCTTCGGCCGACATCGACGTTTTCCGTTCCAAAGCTCTCGACCTGATCGCTTCCGGTACTGCCAGCGAGGTGTTCGATCTGTCGAAGGAGCCAGCCAGTGTCCGCGATCGCTATGGCCGGCACAGTTGGGGGCAGTCACATCTGCTTGCCCGACGCCTGATCGAAGCAGGAACTCGCTTCGTGACCACCGTCAATGGCCCTTCCATCACATGGGACACTCACAAGGACAACTTCAACCAGCTCAAAAACCGGCTGGTGCCTCCGATGGAACAGGCCTTCACTGCACTGCTGGATGACCTCAGCGAACGTGGTCTCCTCGATCAAACACTTGTGATCTGGATGGGTGATTTCGGCCGCACCCCCAAAATCAACGCCGAAGCCGGCCGAGATCACTGGCCCCAGTGTGCCTCGGCTGTCCTCGCCGGCGGAGGACTTCGCGTCGGACAGGTGATCGGCGAAAGCGATCGTATCGGCGGTACTCCCCGAAACCGTCCGGTTCGCCCCGCCGATCTCCACGCGACTGTCTTCCATGCTCTTGGCTATAACCCCGGCCAGCTCACCTACCACCAGGTCGATGGACGACCTATGCCGGTGAGCGATGGGGATGTGATTGAGGAGCTGCTGTAAGGTGCAGGGCGGAGTTCACCGAAGCCGGACTTTGGCCGCGCATTGCCATCAGCCGCAACGTCAGCACTCACGTTCAACGCCCGCTCAGCGAATTCGATGCAGCGCGTCGGCGAGGCGGTCGATGTCGGCGGTGGTGTTGTAGATGGCAAGTGAAGGTCTGACTGTAGCTTCCAGCCCGAAGCGCCGCAGCGATGGTTGAGCACAGTGGTGGCCGGCACGTACGGCGATGCCGGCCTGATCGAGCAGTTTCCCGATCTGTTCGGGCGTTTTTCCTCGCATCACGAACGACAGCACACCGACTTTCTGACGCGCCTGTCCAATCAGCCTGAGTTCCGGGATTTCCTGAAGTCTGGCTGTGCCATATTCCAGCAGATGGTGTTCGTGCTGAGTAATGGCGGGCCAGCCAAGGGCAGTGACGTAGTCGATGGCGGCGTGCAGTCCCACAGCATCGGCAACGCTGGGAGTTCCAGCTTCAAATTTCGCCGGCGGATCACTGTACGTCGTTTCTTCAAAAGTGACCGTCCTGATCATGTTCCCGCCACCCTGCCACGGTGGCATCACATCCTGAATTTCACGACGCGCATAGAGTGCTCCGATGCCAGTGGGTGCGAAGAGCTTGTGCCCGGAGAACACGAAAAAGTCGCAGCCGATGGCCTGCACGTTGATGGGCATATGGGAAACCGTCTGGGCGCCGTCAATCAGCACGAGCGCACCATGGCGTTTGGCGGCCGCCGTCATTTGTTCGACTGGCAGGATCGTGCCAAGGCTGTTGGATGCGTGAGTCAGTGAGACCAGTCTCGTTTTGGGGCTCAGCAAGGCTTCGTATGCATCCAGCAGAATCTCGCCCCGATCGTTCACCGGAGCCACTCGGATCACTGCACCGGTTTCCTTCGCCGCCATCTGCCATGGCACGATGTTCGCATGGTGTTCCAGCACTGTCAGGACAATTTCATCGCCCGGTCGCAAAAAGCAGCGACCAACGGTCTGTGCCACAAGATTGATTGCTTCTGTGGTGCCGCGGAGAAAGATGATTTCCGACGGGGCCTCTGCACCCAGAAAACGCTGCACACTGCTGCGAGCGTTTTCCCACGCGTCGGTGGCACGGGCCGCAAGCGTGTGGGCACCACGGTGAATGTTGGAATTGTCCTGCATGTAGAAACGGGAAATCGCATCAATGACGCAGCGGGGTTTTTGTGTCGTCGCGGCGTTATCGAGCCAGACCAGCGGCTTCCCGTACACCTGCTGGTGCAGAATCGGAAAGTCCGCACGGATCCGATCGACGGTAAACACCTGCGTGCCCATCGACGGCCGTGCCGCGTGCAAACTCGAACGCTGAAAACCCACTGCGATCGAATCCAGGCCCGGAGACAGTGGCCCGGTCGGTGCTGCTGGATGCTGCGTCCTGAGCCGACTGACGAAATGAGCGACGGCAGCTGAGGTTTCGGGGCGAGTTGACGAGGAGGGCAGGGCGGGGGGCGGCGTACCGATGACCCTCGCTTTCTGGTGTGCGGTGTGCCGTGAAAGCGGAGCTTCTGCAGAGACATCCCGAGACAAACCTGTTCTTTCATTGCCAGCAGGCGAAAGCTCAGGCCCTGGGGCAGACGCCAGTGCCGCCGCTCCGGACGCTGGCAGGGCTGGAATCAATGGTGCTGACATTACCGGTGCTGACGGCACGGGCGCTGGGATGCCACCGGCTGCAGATGCGGCGTCCTGAAACAATTTCTCGGCGATGCTGCGAAGATCCACGTTCATGTCGAATCCTTCACTACTTCACTTTGGGTGAGCGATTGTCATAGTCGTGGTAGTATCCGACTTCGACGTTTTCGAGAATTGCGAGTGCGTCGTCGGTGAGTACGGCGCAGGAGAAGTAGAGTGTGAGCAGGTAGGAGGCAACGCCGAGGCTGTCGAGGCCCATCAGACGAGCAGACAGGCTGGGCATGATCTCACCGGGAATTCCGGCCTGATGCAGCCCCACCACTCCCTGATCCGCCTCGCCCGCTCGCAGCAGCAGAATGCTGGTCGTACCTGGCGACTGGCTGGACTGACCGCGGCTCTTCATTTCCAGCTTGTCGCAGGGGATAATCGGAACACCGCGCCAGAGCAGAATCGGACTGCCCAGCAGGGTGGTTGTCACCGGAGGTACTCCGCGCCAGGTGCATTCGCGTTCAAAGGCGGCAATCGCCTTGGGGTGAGCGAGGAAGAAGGCAGGTTTCTTCCAGACAAGGGCCAGCAGTTCATCGAGGTCATCCGGCGTCGGCGCGCCGTAGCGAGTGCTGATGCGCATGACGGGATCCGCCGAATGAATGAGTCCGAACTTCTTGTTGTTGATCAGTTCCCATTCCTGACGTTCGCGAATGCCCTCGATCGTCAGCCGAATCTGTTCTTCCAGCTGATTTAATGGTCCGTTGTAGAGGTCGGAGACGCGGGTGTGAACGCGGACGACTGTCTGGACGGCGGACAGCGAGTACTCGCGGGGGTTGGACGAGTAATCCACGAAGGTTTCCGGGATCTCGACGTTTTCAGCAAATCCCGAGACCAGATCGATGTTGCGTTCGCCATAGCGGTTGACGGTGGAGCGCAGTTCGAGATGTTCGCGGATCGTGCGTTCGAATTCGGACTGCTGCGAAGGGTTTTCTGACAGCACAGCATCGAGGTCCCTGCGGGACAGTGTGAGCAGTGTGCAGGGAGTGATGGTGCGGACGGTGATGTCTGAGGGTTTGTCGGAGACGAGGTCGGATTCTCCGAAGAATTCGCCTTCTGTGAGCAGTGCCAGTCGCAGATTGGCACCGTGGATGCCTTTGCTGAGCACTTCCACCTGACCCTGAGCGATGATGAAGAACTTGTTGCCATCCTCGCCTTCGCTGATCAGTTTGTCTCCCAGCGATACTGCTTCGGGGCGAAATCGATTGGCCATTCGCGTAATGATGGCGGCTGGCAGTCCGGAGAAGAGTGGGACGCTGCGGAGCGATTCGGGGGCGAAAGAACAGGTGCCATCGACAACATCCACAGGAATGCGATCGGCTTTGCTGAGTTCAATGCGGGTCCGGTTGACGCGATAGGTGCCGCTCTCGACGTGGACCCATGGGAGCATATCCAGCAGGAACCGCGGCGTGATGGACATCATCTGCGGCGCGGTTTTTGTGGTGCTGGCAAGATTGCGGGCGACGGTAGTCGTCACGCTCCGCTGAAGGAGATTGTCAGACATCAGATTCAGGCCGGGAAAAGAGTTGTAGAGAGATATCTTTCGCCCAGATCGGGCAGCATCACGACGATTCGTTTACCGGCGTTCTCAGGGCGGGCCGCGATCTGCAGCGCAGCCCACGCCGCCGCACCACAGCTGATCCCGCAGAACAGACCTTCCTGCTTCGCCAGCCTTCGCGTGGTGGCGACCGCATCCTCGTCGGCAACCACAATGACTTCATCGATAATCCCCAGATTCAGATTGGCTGGAACAAATCCCGCTCCAATTCCCTGAATGCTGTGACGCCCTGGACGCAGCGGCTGCCCCGCAAGTGTCTGCGAAATCACCGGACTTGCCGCAGGCTCGACGGCCACTGCCTGCACACCCGGCAGACGCTGTTTGAGCACCTCAGCGACACCGGTAATCGTGCCTCCGGTACCAACCCCCGAAACAAACACGTCGATCACTCCGCCCGTATCCCTCCAGATCTCCTCTGCTGTCGTGCGGCGATGAACTTCCGGATTGGCTGGGTTGCGGAACTGGCGAGGCATGAAACAGGTGCCAGCTGAATCCGCAAGCATCGATTCCGCACGACTGATCGCCCCCGTCATACCTTCAATCGCAGGTGTTAAAATCACCTCCGCACCGAAAGCTGCCACCAGCCGCCGACGTTCAATCGTTGCCGTTTCCGGCATCACCACGCGCAAACGGTATCCCCGAGCTGCACAGATGAAGGCCAGACCGATCCCCGTATTGCCGCTGGTCGCTTCGAGCACCGTCATGCCCGGCCGCAGTTCGCCAGATTGCTCCGCTGACTCGATCATCGCCAGCGCGATTCGGTCCTTCACACTCCAGAGTGGATTGAGATTTTCGACCTTGGCAATCAGTTCAACCGGCAAACCCTCTGCCAGACGGCTGAGTCGAACAAGTGGGGTGCCACCGATGCATTCCGTGATCGAATCACGTATCCGGGGTTGCAATGAAGTTGTCATATCCGAGCTTCACAGGACGAAGCGCTGTCGGACGCTGTCAACTGAAGTCTGAGTCGAATGAGCAGTGCTCGTTCGGAAGACAGCAGTCAACGCGAAAGCAAAACGCAGGATTGCCTGTGAGCGAGTGTGGTGCCGCTCAGAATTTCGGGAGGCTGCCATGGCTGGCTGGCACTTGGGCCGGGGCAGATGCAATGAACCGGTGGTTAAAGTTTGCCAGAATCCCGAATTTACGCAACCGTGCGGAGGATTTTTCTGGGAATCAACTCACCAGCCACGAAACAACGACCAAAAAAGTCGAGATTTGATTGGATCGATCTTGACAACTGTGACGAAATCATGAATATAAAACACGACAAAGTGGATGTTTGTTTTTCACAGGCGCGTGCTGATGGGTTTCAGCAGCGTTTTCTTCCAGGGAGAGTCAGAGGAGGTCATGATGCGACAAGTTGCAGCAGGCGGGCCAAAGCGGCCGGCCGTCCGAGTTGGTTTCACGTTGATCGAGCTGCTGGTGGTGATTGCCATTATCGCCATTCTGGCAGCACTGTTACTCCCAGCCGTCCAGCAGGCGCGAGAGGCGGCCCGCAGGACTCAGTGCAAGAACAACCTCAAGCAGCCGGGTCTCGCGGTTCACAATTTTGAAGGTTCCTACGGATTCTTGCCGACCAGTCTGCGTCCGCCATCGAATGTGGCGGGATCGGTCGAACAGAGCCGAGTGTCAGTGCTGACGGAACTGCTTCCGTACATCGAGCAGGACAACATCTACAAGGCCTACAACAAGGGAATTAACTGGAATCAGGGATCCAACATTCCATTGTCGCAGACGAAGATCCCGGGATTTCAGTGTCCGTCAGATCCCAAAGCTGGGGTGCTCGACACCGCACCTCCCGGAAGCAGTGGCGCCTGCATCCCGGGGATTGCATCGACAACGGCCTATTCACCGATTTACGGCTTTGCACCCGGTGTTTTCACACAGCTTCTGGGAACTAATCCCCCGGAACTCTACCGCGATCCGGCGTCGGTGTTCGCCGGCGAGAATCCGGCATACACCTACGTGAAAGGCTTCTTCCCAAAAAACGCGACAATCAGTCCGAGCACTGGCCTGCAAACAGTGAAGGGCGCCCAGTTTCGTGACGTCATCGACGGTCTGTCGAACACGCTGGCAATTGCCGAGTGTGCCGGGCGTCCGTTTGTCTGTGTTCGTGGTCGCCAGATGGGTGGCGGAAACGCCCTGACAGACACCGATCCGGCCTCCACCAACACCGACCGCCTGAACTCCGGCGGCTGGTCACGGCCCGCCAGCGACATCATCATCTTTGGTCAGACTGCAGCGCCCACCGGAGTGCTTGGCGGAACTATCGCCATCAATGCCACCAACGGACACAACCTCCGTGGCCTGAACTACACGGGCTCCGGTGGTGTCGCTCAGACCATCCTTGGACTGCCCATCGGTATTCACGGCACAGGGGCTCCATACTCATTCCACACCGGCGGCGCACAATTCACGCTGGGTGATGGATCCGTTCGCTTTATCTCAGAAAACATCAGTTTCTCGCTGTTCATCGCCCTCACCACGCCTGCTGGTGGTGAAGTGGTCGGCGAGTTTTGATCACAGGAGAATTGATATGTCGAGGCGAGAATCAAATCCCGGCGTTCTCTCTGTGATCTGGACCGCTCATTGCCGTTTCCGCCGAAACTTGAATTGACACCACACTCACTGATCGCTAAATCACGACCAGCGTGGTGTTTAATTGAAAGTCCCGGCTGAGAACCTGCGATGAAACTGTCAAAGAAATCGGACTATGCCCTTCGAGCACTCTTCACACTCGTTGAACTCCGCGGCCGTGGTCCGGTCTCCATCCGCGAAATTGCCGAAAAAAATGACATACCCCGAAGGTTTCTCGAACAAATCATGCTCGATCTCAAAGCCCGCGGCTGGGTGCTCAGCATCCCCGGACGCATCGGCGGCTTCGAACTCGCCAAAGATCCCTCCGAAATCACCATGGGACAGGTCGTTCGCCACTTCGACGGTGTGCTCGCGCCAATCCCCTGCGTCTCCACCTCGCACTACGAACCCTGCTCACAGGAAGGCGCCTGCCGCTTTCGACGCGTCATGCTTGATATCCGCAACTACGTCTCACGCATGATGGACTCCGCCACACTCGCAAAAGTCTTCTCCGGAAACATCGTCCGGCGCGAAGAAGTCTTCTCCCCCGAAATGACCTTCGGGGATGGCATCTAGCCTCCCTTTTTTTCTGAACTAAAATATCACAAACAAGATAGTGAATAGTATGCCCACGCGTTTCAGACACCAATTCCAGACCGCCGCGCTGGTCCTCGCTCTGGCAACGCTCTGCGGCTGCGGCGATGCCGGCAAAGGCACTGAAAGCACATCCGCCGTAGCCCTCCTGAACGCGTCCTACGACCCCACGCGAGAGCTTTGGAAGGACCTCAACACCGCCTTTCGGAAATCAGAAGCAGCGGCCGGTCGGGACGTGGAGATTCGGCAGTCGCACGGAGCTTCAGGCAGTCAGGCAAAAGCGGTCATAGATGGACTGCAGGCAGATGTGGTGTCGCTGGCTCTGTGGTCGGACACGGATCAGCTGCGACGCGCCGGTGTGTTGAAGGAGGGCTGGGAAGAGTCGCTGCCCAATCGAAGTCTGCCGTACACATCGACAATCGTGTTTGTTGTGCGTAAGGGCAATCCAAAGGGGATTCGTGACTGGCTCGACCTGGTCCAGGATGGCGTCGAAGTCATCACCCCGAACCCGAAGACGTCGGGCAATGGTCGCCTGTCTTTTCTGGCGGCGTGGGGGAGCGTGATTCTGGGTGGCGGCACGGAAGAGCAGGCGCGGGAGTTTGTGCGGAAGTTGTACCAGCGTGTGCCTGTTCTGGACACGGGGGCACGGGGCGCGACCACGACATTTGCTCAGCGGGGGCTTGGGGACGTGCACCTGACGTGGGAGAGTGAGGCGTACCTTGAGTTGCAGGAATCTGGTGGCGAGCTTGAGCTGGTGTTTCCGTCTCGGAGTATCCTCGCGGAGCCCCATGTGGCGGTTGTGGACAAGGTTGTGGACGAGCGTGGAACTCGTGAAGTGGCGGAGCGTTACCTGAAGTTTCTTTACACGACTAAGGGACAGGAGCTGATCGCGAAGCATCGTTATCGTCCGACTGATGCGGCGGTGCTGGAGAAGCATCAGGAGCAGTTTCCGAAGTTGAATTTGTTTCGAGTTGAGGACCTCAGCGGGAGCTGGTCGGACGCTCAGGCAAAGTTCTTCGCTGACGGCGGCGAGTTTGACCAGATTTACGTGAAGTGAGGGTGTGAGCAGCAGCGGATTATCCGGGGGAGAGTGCGATGACGATTCGAGTTGAGCCAGGAACAGAGCAGACTCCGGAGGAGGCGGAGGTGCTGGCGCAGGTGCGGGATGCGATTCGAAGTCTGCGTTATGGACAGGTAACGGTGGTGGTGCACGATGGAACGGTCGTACAGATCGACCGTCTTGAGCGACGACGCGTGCAGCGCAGTGGCGGCAGCAGCCGTCGCGAGTGATGCATATTTTGGCCGCAGGGCCTGAGTTTGTTGGGAGTAATTGAATGGTGCGGCGCGGAGCTGGACCGGGCAACCCGTTACCGGGATTCGGTGCAGGGCTGACGATCACTGTGGCGTGGCTGGGAATCCTGCTGATCATTCCGGTACTGGCCTGTGTTGCGAGGGCCGGAACTTTGGGGCCGGGTGAGTTCTTTTCGGCGGTCTGGTCGGTTCGTTCGCGGGCGGCGTATGGGCTGACCTTTGGCACATCCGCAGTGGCAGCGGTGCTGGACGTGATCTTCGGCACACTGCTCGCATGGGTGCTTGTGCGTTACCAGTTTCGAGGGCGTTGCCTCATGGATGCCGTGATTGACCTGCCGCTCGCGCTGCCAACGGCGGTTGCCGGGCTGGTTTATTCGGGGCTGTACGTGAAATCCGGCTGGCTGGGACAGTTCCTGGTACCGCTGGGGATACAGGGAGCCTATTCGAAGCTGGCCATTGTGCTGGTCCTCGCGTTTCTGGGGCTGCCTTTTGTGGTGCGAACCATCCAGCCGGTGCTGGCGGGTATCGAGCCGGAGCTGGAGGAGGCGGCCGCGTCGCTGGGCGCAGGCAGGCTGGACACTTTCCTTCGGGTGCTGCTGCCAGGTCTGCGGCCGGCGATGGTGACAGGCGGAGCCCTGGCTTTTGCGCGGGGGCTTGGTGAATACGGGTCTGTGGTGTTTGTGTCCGGCAACATGCCGCTTCGCACCGAGATTGCTCCGGTGCTGATCGTGCAGAAGCTGGAGGAATTCTCCGTTGCGGAGGCAACGGCCATCGCCGTGGTGCTGCTGGGAGCATCACTGCTGGCTCTGGGTTCGATCAGCTGGCTGGAGAACAGGAGGCAGACAGATGCACGTTAGTGGCGGAGGAACCTCGTCCGGTCGGGGTTTGCGGGTCAACGGGGATCCTCTGTGGCTCCGCCTGCTGCTGATCGGCTCGGCCATCACAATCACTGGAGTGCTGATTGTGATCCCGGTCGTGTATGTCTTTGTGCAGGCCTTTTCTGACGGTGCTGGCGCGTGGTGGTCCCAGCTGACGGAGGATGCCGATACTCGTCACGCGGAACTTCTGACGCTGTCGGTTGCGCCCGCTGCAGTTCTGGCGAATACGATTTTCGGAGTGGCGGCAGCATGGACGCTGACCCGCTTTCGCTTCCGTGGGCGACTGCTGCTGCTGACGCTCCTGGATCTCCCCTTCGCCGTCTCGCCTGTCGTCGCGGGACTCTGCATTCTGCTGATCTATGGTTCCCAGGGCTGGCTGGGGCCCTGGCTGAAGCAGGCGGGTGTGCAGGTCGTTTTTGCCTGGCCAGGTCTGTTTCTGGCAACCACATTCGTCACCCTGCCGTTCGTGGCGAGGGAACTGATTCCACTGATGGAATCGTTGGGTGCTGATGAAGAGCTGGCGGCAGTGAGTCTGGGGGCAGGACCATGGCAGCTGTTCTGGCGAGTCACGCTGCCAAATATTCGCTGGGGGCTGCTGTTTGGCGTGATTCAGTGCCATGCACGAGCGATGGGCGAATTTGGAGCGGTGAAAGTTGTCTCGGGAGGAATCTCCGGACAGACGGACACGATGCCACTGCGGGTGGAGAAGCTGTTTCAGGAATACAACAACCCAGGTTCATACGCCGTCGCCTCTGTGCTGACGATCATGGCCCTGGCAACATTGACGGCCGCGTGGGCGCTTGAGCACTGGACAAACCGACGGCCAACTCCATCCGGGAAGGAGCTCTGAACAATGTCAATTACAATCGCGGGTGTGAGTCGTCGATTTGGTGATTTTCAGGCGTTGTCCGGGGTCAACCTGCAGGTTCCCGCGGGCAGTCTGACAGCCCTTCTGGGACCCTCCGGATCCGGAAAGACAACACTGCTGCGGATCATTGCGGGGCTCGAATCGGCGGACTCCGGGCAGGTGTTGTTCGATGATCGCGACGTCACTCAGCTGGCAGCTCGGGAACGTGGCGTCGGCTTTGTCTTCCAGCACTACGCACTGTTTCGCCACATGACCGTCGCCGAGAACATCGCGTTTGGTCTGCGAGTCCGCAAAAGGCCGGCTGCTGATGTCAATCAACGGGTTCAGGAACTCCTGCGACTGGTGCGGCTGGAAGGATTGGGACAGAGACTGCCCACGGAACTGTCCGGTGGCCAGCGGCAGCGCGTAGCACTCGCCCGG
>JBJTOP010000064.1:0-1223 GCA_046074645.1 Planctomycetaceae bacterium
GGTTCAATCGCGCCGTCGAGGAAACCTGTTCGAGGATGCCGTCCACCGGGATACGGCAGCACGAAGATCGGAGGGTCCACTTCCGGAAGCGGTGCATTGTCGGGCCGGATATTGAACCGTCGCAGCGTCTGTTCGAGAGCAGCAGCATCCAGTCCCGTGACGTCACAAATCTCTGCGGAAGTGTAACGATGGTGCCAGACCATGTTCTCCAGCCAGTGCCGCAGGTCGGTCTCGTCGGAGACACGGCGAGTTTGACCGGACGTGTCCCTGCTGCCTTTGGCCGGCTCGTCAGCTGCCACGATGGCTGATGCCTGTGTCACAAAGCAGAACAGCATGCTGAGCAGGAAAACTGCCGAGCGGCGGGCAGCGGGCAATGGTCGCCGCGATGCCGATTTCGAGTTGTGTAACACCGGGGAAGTCGCGGGCGTGCTGGCCGTGTCGAGTGCATGCATCGTGTGGGCTCCGAAGTGAAAGACGTCAGGTGTCGTTCAGGACGGAGATGATAGGGCTGATGGGGGCGAGTGGAAACTGAGAGCCGAGTCTGGAGCGTGTCTGAACCGCAGGCTGCCGTGCAACCGCTTCGGCAACCGTACGACGGACTTCCAGTCCGTCGACAAGCTTCACAAAAGGCCCCATTGAGACATCGCCTGATAATCCGAAAACGCCGCAACGATCACCTGCGATTCCGGTGGTTCCGCCCGCCTTCCGCCCGGTCGCGGCTCGATTGAGGCTGGTGAGTCATTCTTTTTCCGGCAGAGATCCTGTCAATTTTCCAGAGTCAAACTTCAGCGGTTCGATCAACATCAATGGTAAAGTCATCACATTCAGGACACGTGAAGAATACGAAGCTGCTCGTCACACCGCGTTTGGTGCCGCTGCGAACTTTGGTGCTGGTGATGTGCTGAAACCTCGAACGCATGGAAAGCGGAAGTGGGGCGCCCGTTTCGCGGAGCGAAACGCGACTTTGGGATTGAAAATTCAGATCACATATTCCGGTTCGGGCATGAAGACGCGGGCGGTTTTCGGCCTGACGAAGACCTGTTCACCGGGGCGGAGCTGCAGTTGGTCGGCGCGTTCGCGGGCGACGTCGACGTTGAGTTCCACACCGTAGCCCTCTGCGAGCAGACGCACGCGCTGCAGGGAGCCTGCGGGTGTCACCTGCAGAATCGTGGCCTGCAGGGCCGCCGCTTCTGCATGGCGGTCGATCTCCAGTTCATGCGGAC
>JBJTOP010000065.1:0-24479 GCA_046074645.1 Planctomycetaceae bacterium
GAGCTGTATCAGCTGACGCCCGCAGTGCTCGTGCATGACATGCACCCGGACTACTTCACCACCATGTATGCTCGCAGTCAGAATCTGCCAACGATCGCGGTGCAGCATCACCACGCCCATGCAGCTGCGGCACTTCTTGAAGCCCGCAGCGACGGTCCGGCGCTGGCTGTGGCCTTCGACGGGACCGGCTACTCGCCCGATGGTGTGATTCGCGGGGGAGAATTTCTGATTGCGAGCCGCACTCGCTGCCAGCCTGCTGCCAGCCTGCTGCCGTTCCGGCTGCCAGCCACAGAACTGGCTGCTCGCGCACCCTGGCGTTCGGCTGTTGCCGTTTTGCGTCTGGCGAAACCAGAATGGAATGCGGAGAAGCTTGCGAGGTGGATCGCCCATCGCCCATTCGCGCACAAGGAAGGGCAGCCACCAACTGCAGCGATGATTGCTCCGTTGCAGCACCTTTCAGACGTGCAAATTGGTCCCCCCTGTACAAGTATGGGACGACTCTTCGATGCCCTTGCCTGCCTGATACTCGGCACGCACACAACCGGCTTTGAAGGCGCCGCTGCGATGCAGTTGGAGGAACAGGCAACTGTCGCGGTATCAGCGTCTGAATATATGGAAATGCCGTCCGCGGCGGTGCTGCAGGCGCTCCTGCCAATCAGGGAAACATCGCCGCTCACTATCGACTGGCGACCGCTGGTGCAGGCTGCATTAGCTGCCGCGGATCAGGGATGTGGGATACGATTTCTTTCGCGGCTTGTGCATTTTTCAATCGCTGAAGGAATCCTCGGCGTCTCCAGTCGTTTTCCCGGTTTGCCTGTTGCGCTCACCGGAGGCTGTTTTCAAAATCGCCTGCTCACCGAACGCACCGCGGCAGTCCTGCAGTCTGCGGGCCGCGAGTGTCTGCTGCCGGGACTGATCCCGGTGAATGACGGCGGCCTTGCAGCCGGTCAGCTTGCGGTTGCCGCAGCATTGCTGAATCCAGTTTCCGACGGAGACGCGGAGCGGTTGCCGGGGTAACAACCAGCTGATCAAAAATCGACCCGCAGGTTGTTACGGTCAGAAATTGTAATCAGGGTTCGCGACGTCAAAGTCGCGGTCGGTCAGCTTCACATCGGTGTTGACGTCGGTGAAGGTGTAGTCTTCCACAATTGGTCCGGGCATCCCCGGTTTTTTGGGGAAGGCGAACTGCTGCAGTCGAACCGGATAGCCGCTCTTTACATCAATCCACAGCCGGGTCTTTTGGAAAACAAACTGTCGCCTTGGTTCCGGATGGCTGCTTTCCACCACACGGCACGAAATGTCACCAACCTTCGCGTCCTGCAGGTACTTGACACTCACCTCGCCATATTTGAGTTCTGCTTCCCAGATCGTGATTTGAGCTTCGATGGTACGGAGAATACCTGCTTTGGTGATCGGATGCCGGTTCTCTGCCTTGACACGTGGATCTTCGGGCGACAGTGAGAGGGTACCAATGAGGGATGCGAGTCCGGTTTCGTGGACCTGCAGTTTATTGTCGTTGCGTCCTTCAACAAAAATCACTTCCCGTCCTGCCTTCGGCTCCTGAAAGTACATGTAGACGCTGAACGGCTGATGTCGGATCTTGAGCCGCATCTTTTGTTCTACCAGGTGGTTTTCGACCACCTCCTTTTTGGCGAACGTGCAGCTGTAGCCGGGGAACGTTGCCAGTTGGCCAATACATTCCCGGGCAATTCGGATGGCCGGTACGAGTGGATGCTGTCCACCTTCGTCCGCCGAGGTGGACGGAATGCGGCTTAGCAGCAGGCTGGCTGAAACAGCCTGGATAAATCCGCGGCGACTGGATCCCTGACGGATCTGATGCAAACAGAGAGTTTCTGCGTCCATGTGAATTCTCCTGAGCAGCCGTTGCCCGATCAGTCGTTGCTCACTCGAGAGCATCGCCGAACGAATCCCCGCGGGATCAGCGATTTGGGTCGAGATTGCCGCGGATTCCAAAACGCCGCCAGTGGCGAGCGGATCCGGCAAAGTCTACAATTTTTCCGCGGTCCCTCGGAAGGCAAAAACTGGAATTGTGGGATTCCTTCAGGTTTTCTAAAGTTCAGCATTATCTGCCGAAACGTCGGCGGACGGCATGACTCACTGGAGTCGCGGGAATGGATTCCTCTAGAAGCGGCTTTTTTTCAACATTGCTCATGACTTTGCCGCTCATCATTGTGCCGGCGATGGCTTTGTTGCGCCCCCCTCACCCGTCAGCATCGGTCTCCTCCCGGAATCTTGCTGCCGATGAAGTGGGCAACGATGTCACTGAACTGGGGTTCCCTGATGACTTTTCAGGAAAAACCTCGCCCGACAGCGTCTCAGAGAACTCTGATGACGTCGACATCAATGCCATCTTCGGGACAGCCGAAAAAGGAACCCGTAACGGGACTGATGCTGCTTCCGGTAAAGCCCCAAAAACGAGTGAGGGAGACGTTGTTCAGAGTGACAACGACGTGCCCTCAGCTGATTTTGACCCGTTCCAGGACAGCGACTCAGGCGCGGGGCGTAGTCCGACAAAAACACGTGGAGGCGATGCAGCCAAAGCTCCGGCTCCGCAGGCTTCCGGCGACGGTCGCCCTCGAACTGCGGCGCCAACTGGCCCCGCCGACCCCATCGAATCTGATCGCTCGTCAGCCCAGCGACTGGTTCAGCAACTGAATGCACTCGGGTCAATTCGTACTCTGTGGTTTGATGCTGGCGATCGCACACCTGTTGGTTTCGCCGCTTTTTTCCGCGGGCAGACAGAACTCACCGTCTACCGCTTCGAAGCCGTGGGACAAACTCGCGCAGAATGCGCCCGCAATGTGCTGGACCAGGTCACAGCCTGGCGACGTCAGACAGCCACCGCCCCCTGATGGTCTGACTGCTATGTTGCACTGCCGCAGAAGCTTGATGACGCCTCAACCCGCGAGTGGGTATTTTCACAGGCTGCAGGGAGATGATCGCAGTGAGTGGGATCGGGCTCGGCAGCGACGATCTCAGGCCCAGGCTCCAGCGGCCACGCGACCGCTGCAGGATGGTGGCTTGCTGCGAACCGACCGCATGGCTCGACTGGAGGCTGCTCTGCTGATCGCTGAAGGTCCCGCGGCTGCGAAAAAACTGGTCCACGCGGCCAATCTTGCGGATCCGGCTGAGGTGCGACATTTGACAGTGATCCTGAATGAGCACTACGACAGGAGTCGCTCGGCGTTTCGTATAGAGGAAACTGCGGCTGGCTTTGTGCTGATGACTCGCGCCTCGCTGGCTCCATGGCTCGACCGACTTCATCAGCGACAGGCCCTTCTTCGCCTTTCCCCCCCAATGCTTGAAACACTCACCATCATCGCCTACCAGCAGCCAGTGACGCGAGCGGATGTCGAGGCCATTCGTGGGGTGCAGTCGGCTGAAATGATTCGCCAGCTGCTCGACCGTCAGCTGATTCGAATTGCCGGCGAAGATGATTCGCTCGGACGACCATTTCTTTACGAAACCACCCGTCAGTTCCTCGCTGCGTACGGCCTGCGACAACTCGCTGATCTGCCTGCCTGGGAAAGCCTGCGACGACAGCGTACACTCCCGGCAATCGCCGACACTGGTGCTGAGAGTGATGCCGACGCTGACGCGGATGCCGCAGAGGCCTCGGCCGCCTGAGGGTCCGGGAATCGGCGTTCGCCACCGCGCAATGCGATTTCTCCGAAGTCCTTCACCCGGAGCCAGTCCCTGTGACAGGCATTCCTCCACATTCGCCCGACTCATTTCGCATCGGCTGTCCCGTTTGGGCCTGCGAACACTGGCGCGGCAGCCTCTACCGCAGCAACGCTCCCAGAGATGCATGGCTGCAACAGTATTCCTCGGTCTTCAAAACCGTCGAATGCAACAGCACCTTCTATGCACTGCCGGCCATCGACACCGTTCGTCGCTGGGCTTGTTCTGTCGCACCGGAGTTTCGGTTCAGCCTCAAGGTGCCTCGACGGATCACGCATGATCTGCGACTGGTGAACGCCACCGAGCCGTTGCAGCTGTTCATCGAAGCGGCCGAGGCGCTGCTCGAAAAAAATACGCTGGGGCCATCCTTCCTTCAGTTGCCTCCAAACTTCTCTGCCGCCGAATCCAAAGCCCTCGAAGTCCTCCTGCAGGCGCTCCCACAGCATCTCCCGTGGGCTCTCGAGGTCCGCCATGCTGACTGGTTCGACTCCGGCCCCCATGAACGCTGGCTCACACAACTGCTCACGGAATACTCCATCGACTGGGTAATCTTCGACAGCCGTCCGCTCTATTCCCGTCCGCCCGCCGATGACGTCGAGGCTGTCTCGCAAACTCGCAAGCCGCGGACACCGCTTCGACGCACTGTCACAGCAAAACATCCGTTTCTTCGCCTGATTGGCCGCAATCAGCTGGATGAGGTGCAGCCGTGGATTGACGAGTGGGCGCCGATTATTGCGGGATGGCTGCGACAGGGCCTGCAGCCTTTTATTTTCACACACGCTCCCGACGACCGCTTCGCCCCGGAGTTTGCTCGCCGACTGCATCGGCAGATTGCCGCGATACTGCCTGAAGTCGCGCTACTTCCTCGATTTCCTGGGGAGCAGGAAGCCGCGAATGCCTCCCGCCAGCGATCACTCTTCTGATGCCGCTCACCCGCACCCGAAAGGACCAGAACCATGTCCAATCCCTTCGAAACACTCGCGGGACCAGAATCATCAGGTACATCTGCCAGCAGAGCTCGCTGGATGGTCCTCGCCTGGCTCTGTGCTCTCTCCGGGATTCTGTACGTAGATCGTATCTGTATTTCGGCGGCCATCACGCCCATGCAGGCAGATCTCGGACTCACAAATACTCAAATGAGTTACGTCCTGATGGCCTTCACACTTGCGTACGGAATCTTTGAAATCCCCACCGGCCGCTGGGGAGACCGCATCGGTCCCCGTCGCGTCCTCACTCGTATCTCGATCTGGTGGTCCGCCTTCACAGTACTCACCGGATTCTGCACCGGCCTGAATTCCCTGATCCTTGTCCGTTTTCTGTTCGGAGCTGGAGAGGCCGGAGCGTTTCCGAATGCCGCCCGCGTCGTCTCGCGATGGTTCCCCACCCAGGAGCGCGGGCGCGTTCAGGGTATCCTGCTGGCCGCTTCACAGGCCGGTGGCGCACTCTCCCCCTTTGTCGCCTCGTGGCTGATCCTGACAGTCGGCTGGAGAGCAGCGTTTGCTGCCTTTGGTGTCCTCGGATTTCTTTGGGCGTTCGGCTTCTTCCTGTGGTTTCGTGATGAACCGGAGGAACATCCCGGTGTGAACCCGGAAGAACTCAGTCACATTCGCCGCAGTACCAGCCCGTCGAGCAGCGAGCACGCTGCGGTTCCGTGGGCTGCCGTGTTCAGCAGCAGCAGCGTGATTCTGCTGAGCCTGATCATGATCTGTGCCTCGTTCAACAGTTACATCTACTTCTCATGGTTTCTCAAATACCTGCAGGCCGCGCGGGGACTCGACCAGTCTCAGGCGGGTTTGTTGTCTTCCGTGGTTCTTGGCTGCGCTGCTGTTGGAACCCTCGCGGGTGGCTGGAGCCTTGACATCACGGGGGCTGCAAAATCCTCATCTGGTCGGCGACTTCACGGCTGCTGCTGTTTTCTGATCGCGGCCGCTTTACTTGCCTCCGCACTCCTGCAGGAAGATGTACTCCTTGCAGTTGTTCTGACGGGACTCTCCTGTTTTTTCACCCAGGCCACCCAGGCACTCTGGTGGTCCTGTGCGATTCAGATCAGCGGCCGCCATGTGGGTGCGCTGTTCGGCCTGATGAATTCGGCAGGAGTTTTCGGGGCTCTGTCGTCACAATTCCTTGTGGGGGCTCTCGCTGACCATTTTGGAGCACAGGGGCTCTCAGGACGCGATCAGTGGGATCCCATCTTTGTGATCAATTGCGGCGTCCTGGGCACCGCCGCGATCCTCTGGGGCGGCTTTATACAGAAACCAGTCGAACACTCCGAAACTTCTGAATTGTGAAGAACATTGCAGGCTGCAGCTGCGTTTCGCAGCATGTGAAGGGACGTGAATGACCTGCTGGGGGATCATCTTTGGGGCGACGACAACTTCGAACGGGAATTGTCTCCAAAACAACCCGCGATGGATCTTTCCCGCAAATCTCCTTCGGCAATTCTGCATTTTTCTGAAATTTCTTCCATCGCAGTCCGGTTATAGGAACCACGAAAACTGTAATGCGCTGCGTCCCGCTGATTCCCCGTTTCGAAGGCTTGTTTTGCCAGTTCCACAGTCGTAGACTCAAATCTGGGATGGCCGCTTCAGAGTTGACAGCTGATTATCGAGCGTAAGTTGCGTCCTGACTGGGGAGGAATTTTCGTGAGTGATACTGGCTGCGATACATCACTGGGGCTGCTTGGGCAGGTTCAGGCTGGTGACGGCGAGGCGTGGCGACTCTTTGCTCTCGAATGTTACGAAGTCGTGCGTCGGTGGTGCCGCTGGCAGCGGCTCAATGCGACTGACACCGACGACGTGGTTCAAAACGCGATGATGGTTGTGCTGCGCAAGGTTGGCGAATTTCGTCATTCCGGAAAGGGCAGTCTGCGAAGCTGGTTGCGGGCCATCGCATGGCGTTGCCGCTGCGATGCTCTGGTGCGTTCCAGCAGCCACCAGCACGAAGAACTGCGACAAAAGTACGAAGTCGCCGTGGACGAGATCGGGCAGCTGGAAGCTCAATACGAGCAACTGCGACGGGTTGCCCTGCTTCAGCAGGCCATGCTGCTCGTAAAACAGCGTGTTCGTCCATCGACGTGGAACGCATTTTACCGAACCGCATTGCTGGATGAACCATTCGCCGTGGTTGCAGCACAGCTGGAGATGCCCGAATATTTGATTTACTCGGCGAAGTTCCGAGTTCAGAAGCTGATTCAGGAAGAAGTTCGGAAACTGGAACTCCGGGAGGACGCCTGTGTCGCTATGTCAGACACGTTGGACGAACACGATGTTCCTGCGGTCAGTCGATCCTTGTGCAATTAAGCTGGGGGCACTCAAACGTGTCTGTCATTGATTACTGCCCGGAACCGATGGAGTTGCAGCGGTATGTCGGTGGTGGTCTGCCTGAATCAGAATCGGCAGCGCTTGAACGACATCTACTGGACTGTCCCCGGTGCCACGAGGTCGCGAGGCAACTCCTTGAGACTTTTGATGGATCATCGACTGCGACCGGTGTCCGCGAACGAGAAGTTAAACAGTCCCCAGGTCCACAGCAGTGGCTCAATGCTGCCTTTTGGGGCGATGTTCCGAAGAGCTCAAATCGCCTTTCTCCGACAGTCACAGTTCCTCATCAGGCTTGTCCACCAGAACTCCCGGGGAACTACATTCCCGTTCGTCGCATTGGGCGGGGTGGGATGGGTGATGTCTGGGAAGCGATTGATTCCCTGCTTGGCAGACCAGTCGCCATCAAGGTGCTCAGCGGCAATGCTCCGGGGGTCGAGGCGACCCAGAGAATCCTCACCGAGGCGATGGCTCTGGGGCGTCTGGGACATCCTGGAATTGTGCACGTACACGAGGTGATCTCAGAGCTGTCGTACCCTGCCGTTGTGATGGAACTTGTGCGTGGGCCCTCGCTCAGCGTTTTTCTCCGGGGACGGATGGTTCCTGAGCGGGATGCGGCGCGACTTCTCTGTCACCTTTGCCAGGCCATCACGCACGCCCATGCTCACGGAGTCGTTCACAGGGACCTCAAGCCTTCAAATGTGCTCCTGCAGCCGTTGCAGGCTTCTGTCGATGGCACGCCTGCTGCAGAGAACCTGTGTGATTATCAGCCTGTGGTATCGGACTTCGGTATTGCCCGACTTGCCGACGATCACACGATGACACAGACTGGTCAGATCCTGGGGACGCCAGCCTACATGCCACCTGAGGTTGCGAATGCGCGGCCGGGCAAGCTGACGCAGGCCGTGGATGTCTATGGGCTCGGGGCGATACTCTACGAAGTGCTTGTGGGGCGGCCGCCGCATCATGGCGAGAATCCTGCGGCGACACTGGTTCTGGCACAACGGGGCGAAATCACACCTCCGCGTCTGATCCGACCCGGAATCCCCAGAGACCTCGAAAACATCTGCCTGAAGTGTCTCTCCGTCGCTCCGTCAGATCGCTATTCGACAGTAGAGCATCTCAGGCAGGACCTGTGCGCGTTTCTCGAACATCGTCCCGTCGCGGCGCGCAGTGTCGGGCCAACTCTTCGCGTCATTCGCTGGGGACGCCGTAATCCACTGCCAGCAGTCCTGCTGCTGCTGCTCTCCGCGACTTTGGCGACCATTGCCGCACAGTTTATCGCGTTTGTCAGTTTCAAGGCACATCAGCAAAGGCAGATCTCTGAACAATTTGATCACGCTGTCGGTTTGATCGACACATTGCTCGGAAACTTCCACGTCAATTCTCCGGCATGGCACGCGGTATCACCGGACCAGCGGTTGCGGATCTATGAAGATGCAATTCGCGTCTGCGGGGACTACATCAGATTTCACTGTCCTGATCCCGTGATTCCCCAGCCGCATCTCATGATCGCTCTTCGCCGGACAATGCTGCGGCAGGAGATTGATCCGGCGGCAGAGATTGGTGCTGAACTGCAGCGGATTGAAGTGAGTCTGGCCGCTCTTAAACCCGAAAACAAAACAAGTCCGGAGCTGCATTACCTCCGCGAAATGTGTGCGTTGGTTCACGCAAGGTTTTTCAGTGTCCGGGGAAACTCAGTCGCCGCCGCACAACAGTTTCTTAAGCGTGCCGACGTGCTTCAGGAACGCGTTGCCACCGCCTCCGCCACCACAGGCTCATCGATGCTCCCGGATGAGGCTCTGGGATCTCTGCGACTGGCATCCGGCAGCCTGATGAATGCAGCCAGCTCATTCAATGCAGCCCATGAATTCTGTGACGCGGCAACCGCGGCGGAAAAAGGTGTACGACTGCTGGAACAGATTATCAGGGCTCGCCAGGGCAATGATTATGATGTTCTCAATCTGCTGGCACTGGCCGACCTTGCCGCCAAAAATCACATCACAGCAAACTGCGGAAATCAGGCAGCCCACATCGCTGATAACACTCTGAAGCTTCTCGAAACACACCCAATCGCGGCTCCGGAACTGAAAAACCTTGCTGCACCCATGCTTCAGTCACTCAGGGCCGTGCAACAGGCAGATCGCTCAGTGGCTCAGCCCGTTCCCTGACGTCGCCTTCAGCCCCCGGCTTCCCCAAACCCCGCAATCGTTAAACTCTGCGTCATAGATTCGTTGTACATGATATAGTCGCGAAAAGTCCGACGACCGGCGCATCAGTCACAACCCGCCCCTCGACTGGCCGATCTCTTCTCCGGCACAAACTCCGCCGTCCTGACGACTGCGGATCGCAACACGACAAGGACTGGTCCGGTGATCCGCATGGGGCAGCCGTTTCCGTTTTCCCGATTCGCCTTCGCAATCTCGCTCGTTGCTGGATTCACCAGCAACGCTGCCTTCGCAAAGGCTCAGGAATCTGTCGTTCGACTCTCGCCTGAACATGTGTTCTTCGAATCCGGCGGGGCAACACTTCCTGCGCCATTTCTGCTGCGAAGGGTTGCCGTCAACACTCCGAATCAAGATGAGGCTGGCTCGCAAAAGCCGACCGCTGTGGCCGACGAAACCGTCGCGCCCGCACCCTCTGCACCGTTTGAACTTCCCAGTCTGAACCTCGCCCCTCAGGAACTAACTGCGGCGGATTCCCCGCACTCACAGTTCCCCCATTCGCACGATCATCAACCGGGAATTTCATTCGGTCGCGGACCACGTGCCAGCGAGGGGTGGCAACTGCTCCCGGAAGGTCTGCTCTACCGCACCTGGATTGCCGGCGACAAGGAATCCCGCATGCAACTGCTCACGCTGCACGACACCGTGAGCAACCGGCAGGTCATGGACTCGGTCCTCGGCGGACGCGTTGGCATTATCCGCAACGGCTCAGTTGGCGGTGACGATCCGCAGGGATTCCAGATCGATCTTGACGGTGCTGTCTTTGCCCGCGTGCTGCCCGACGAGCCCAGTACGATGCTGGAGGGGTCAGACTACCGCGTGGGACTCACTGGAACATGGCGTGAGGAGGCCACGGCCTGGAGAACAGGCTATTCACATATCAGCAGTCATATCGGCGACGAGTTCCTGCTGGCATTTCCGGCGACTGAGAGGCTGAACTACGTTCGAGACTCACTGCTCATCGGTGTCAGTCAGGACCTGACCGAGGATTTGCGAGTTTACGGGGAAGCGGCATGGGCTGCTGGCGTTTCCGGCGGGGCTGAACCGCTGGAACTGCAGGCTGGCACCGAATGGACGCCACCGGCCGGATCCCGCTGGGGCGGCGCGCCCTTCGCAGCGATCCATGGGCATTACAGGGAAGAGCAGGGCAGTCTTGTCGGGGTAAACACTGTTGCCGGCTGGAACTGGCACGGAATCCGTTCCGGACATCGACTCAAAATCGGCGCCAACTATTATCATGGGCCGTCGCTGCAGTATTCGTTTGTGAATCGTGAAGAGAATCTCATCGGTGGCGGAATCTGGCTGGATTTCTAAACGATCGCAGAAGCCCGTGGCAGTCCGTTTCACCCCGCAGTGTTCCGCCGCTGCGCCCGCACCGCGTCCGCTGCTTTTGCAGCCAACTGCGTGATCCGGTCCCATGACTCCGCTTCAATCAGTTCCTTTTTGGCCAGCCACGAACCACCCACTGCAGGCACATCCGGGTCGGCCAGCCACTGCGGCAGATTATCAGCAGTGATTCCGCCGAGCGGAATGTAACGGACACCAAGGTGGGCGTACGGGGCCTTGAGTGCGGACAGCATTGCCAGTCCACCTGAGGGAACGGCCGGAAAGAATTTCAAATCCCGGCACCCCAGTCGCACTGCCGTATCGATGTCGGTCGGCGTCATCACACCCGGGGCGAACGGCAGACCGACGCGTGCCGCCTCCCGGATCACCTCAGGATTGGTTCCGGGGGCAACTCCGAAGTGACCGCCAGCTGCCAGCACCTCCGTCACCTGCCGCGGCTCGATGATCGTACCGGCCCCCGCCAGCATCTCTGGAACTTCCGCGGCAACGGCCCGCAGGCAATCCAGAGCAGCAGGAGTTCGCAGTGTCAGCTCCATCGCCGTCACACCACCCGTCAGGAGCGCCTCGGCCAACCGCACTGCATGCTCCGGACGCTCAATCACGAGCACCGCAATGACGCCCGACTGCCGAATCCGGTCCCGCAAAGCGAGCGTAAACGAGGGGCCGGTGGCGGAGCAGGGCAGGGGAGATGAACTGGTCAAGACAAAGGACTCCGGCGAAACAGACAGAAAAGAGACTTCATCTGGTGTGGCGAACGGCGCGCAATCGCAGCCAGTGATCGGCCAGAACCAGCGCGACCATTGCCTCCGCCATCGGTATGAAACGCGGCAGCAGACACGGGTCATGCCTGCCTTTCGTTCGGATGACCGCTGGTTCACCCGCAGAAGTGATCGTTGGCTGCTCACGAGCAAGGCTGCTGGTGGGCTTCACTGCTGCCCTCAGA
Organism: Planctomycetaceae bacterium; assembly: GCA_046074645.1. Classification (GTDB taxonomy): domain Bacteria; phylum Planctomycetota; class Planctomycetia; order Planctomycetales; family Planctomycetaceae; genus SXXK01. The sequence goes on from JBJTOP010000065.1 coordinate 11,535, forward strand.
ATGATGGGCATTCCGGAACTGATGCCACCCAGCATTCCGCCGTGACGGTTCTCGGTCGTGACAACTCGGCGACCGTCCGCCAATTGGCCTCGCCGACTTTGAACGCTCCGGTCGCCCGGTTCCGTGGTGAACACATCGTTGTTCTGGCTGCCGCGCAACTCGGCGCAGCCAAACCCAATTCCGTATTCCACTCCCAGAACTGCTGGCAGGCTGAAGAGTGCCTTACCCAGATCTGCCTTGAGCTTGTCAAAGACCGGATCGCCAAGGCCCGCCGGGATTCCCGTGCAGACAACCTCAGCAACGCCGCCAATCGAATCCAGATCCCTTCGAACTTCGTCAATGATTGCCACCATCGAAGGTACGGCGGCGTGATCCGGACACCGCACAAAGTTTGGACTGCCGTCCGGCAGAAACTCAACTGCCTCCAGCGTGACCGACTCCGGGTGAGGAACGCTGGCAACTATCGAACCCACCTGTTTGACATACGCCAGAACTCGCCCGCCAAACTCTGCAGCAATCAATTTCTTCGCCACTGCGCCCGCTGCCACCCTCGCCGTCGTCTCGCGTGCACTGCTGCGGCCGCCACCACGGTAATCGCGGAAGCCATATCGAGCATCAAAAGTGTAGTCAGCGTGCCCGGGACGGTACTTGTCGCGAATCTCAGAGTAATCGCTGCTGCGCTGATCCGTGTTGCGAATCAGCACTGCGATGCTGGTGCCTGTCGTCTTTCCGTCGAAGACCCCCGAAAGAATCTCCGGCTCATCAACCTCCTGCCGCTGTGTCACCAATGGACTTTGTCCCGGTCGACGCCGAGCCAGATCCGGACGCAGGTCGTCCTCATGCAGCGGGAGCCCCGCTGGTACCCCGTCGATAATGACGACATTGCCAGGACCGTGGCTCTCACCGGCAGTCGTGATCCGAAACAGTGTTCCAAAGGAATTACCCGGCATGGTCCAGCTTTCAATGACTTAACAGCTGTTTCATTTCACGAACGGCTCGCTCCAGTCCCACCATGACGGCATGTGAAACGATTGAATGGCCAATGTTGAGTTCATGCACGCCATGAATCGACGCCACGCGCCGCACGTTCTGGTAATTCAGACCATGCCCCAGATTGACCGTCAAACCCCTCGATACGGCAAACAACGCCGCTTCACGAATTCGGTCGTACTCGCGATCCATATCAGCAGCCGTCCGCGCGTCCGCGTAGCTTCCCGTGTGCAGCTCCACCGCTGGCACCCCCAGCTCCGCTGATCGCTCCACCTGCGCGACATCCGGGTCGATAAACAGGCTGACAACGATCCCTGCGCCCTGAAGCTGATCCGCACACTGACGAATTCTCTGAGCATGTGTGATCACATCCAGACCACCCTCGGTGGTGATCTCTTCACGACGCTCCGGCACCAGAGTTGCCTGGTCGGGGATGACTTCAAGAGCAACCCGGGTGATCTCGTCTGAGACGGCCATCTCCAGATTCAGTCGCGTCCGCACCATCTGACGCAACACTCGCACATCCCGGTCCTGAATGTGCCGCCGGTCCTCGCGAAGATGAACAGTGATCGAGTCCGCGCCGCCCAGTTCCGCCAGCACAGCGGCGTGCACCGGGTCGGGCTCTGCACCCCGCCGAGCCTGACGCACTGTGGCCACGTGATCGATGTTGACACCAAGTAATGGCATCGATTGCTCCGTCAAAATTAAAAAAATGCCGACTGAGTCACATATCTTCGTGGACGTCAAGTCGGGTTGCAAATCCAGGTCGCCACGTGGCATCGGGAAAACCGGAGATTCCCGCTCTCGCCCAGTCACTCCCGGCAGGAAGTGACTCCCGAAAACAGGAAAAATGCCGTTAGCATCAGAGAAAACGTGTATTCGAATCGGGGGTTCGAATCAGGACGGCAACCCTCATGAATGATTGGGTACGCCACTTGCTGCGGTTGGGAATGGTGGTCGCGGCCTGCCGTTTTGGCACCCTTGGGCAGATGGGTGATGCGTAAACTTGCTGGCTGATGTCCCGCTCTTCCCCCACTGCAGTCGTTTGGAAGATTCAGAAAAAGTGTGTAAAAAGCAGTCGCAAGGTCCGTCCCCGTTCTCACGCTGCTTCGACCCTTTGAAAAAGTTCAAGACATGACAGCGTCCAAAAACACCTCAAATGAACTAATGATAGAAGCCCGCGGGCTCAGCAAATTCTATGGTGATTTCGCAGCCACCCGTGACGTCAGTTTCACCGTGCCCCGAGGTCAGGTGTGCGCGTTTCTCGGGCCGAACGGTGCTGGCAAAAGCACCACGATGAAGATGCTGACCGGCTTCCTCTCCCCAAGTCGCGGCCAGGCGTTCATTGCCGGTTACAACGTTGCGGAAAATCGCCTCGGAGCCAGCCAGCATCTCGGCTACCTCCCGGAAAATGGTCCCCTGTACGTCGAAATGACCCCTGAGTCGCTGCTCAAGTATATGGGTGAGGTGCGAGGGCTGTCCGGCGACCATCTTCAGGGCCGGCTCGCATGGGTCTCAGAAAAATGCTCCCTGTCCGAAGTCTGGCGCAAACCCATCGCGAAGCTCTCAAGAGGTTTTCGCCAGCGAGTTGGCATGGCGCACGCGATGCTCCATGATCCAGACGTGCTGATTCTTGACGAACCGACCAGCGGTCTTGATCCCAATCAGGTGCACGGTGTTCGTGAATTGATTCTGGAACTGGCAAAAACCAAAACCGTTCTGCTCTCAACCCATATCCTCCAGGAAGTTCGGGCTGTCTGCGATCGCGTTGTGCTGATCAATAACGGCAAAGTCGTGTTCGACGGCAGCACCGCAGACCTTGGACAGAACGAAGTTGAAATGGAAGCTCAGTTCCGCCGCCGCACGCTTGCGTCCGCGTCCTGACTGTCAAGTGGCCTCCTTGTTTTTTTGATCTCGATCAGGGTGAAAGCGATGATTCGCAAAACAGTGGTAATGGCCGTTGCCAAACGCAACTTCCGCAGTTACTTCTCCGGAATTCTCGGTTACCTGTTTATCCTTGTCTTCTGCGTCGCCGCTGCGTCAATGACGTATTCCAAAACGTTCTTTGCCGCAAATCAGGCCAGCCTCGATCAACTCACCGCCGGCTTCCCGTGGCTGTTGCTGTTCGTGATCCCGGCCATCACGATGACCGTCTGGGCCGACGAACGGAAACTGGGAACCGACGAACTCCTGTTCACCATGCCGGCCACCGAAGCCGAAGTGCTTGCCGGCAAGTACCTCGGTGTGCTCGGCGTCTACACCGTGGCCCTAGCATTCTCACTCGTCAACGTCCTCGTGCTGCTGATGCTTGGTTCACCAGATGTCGGCGCTGTCTTCAGCACCTACACCGGGTATTGGTTTTCCGGAGCAGCGCTGCTCACAGCCGGAATGCTCGCCTCCGCCCTCACCAACAGCGCCACAGTCGCCTTTGTGCTCGGTGTTGTTCTCTGCTGCATCCCCGTGCTGCTTTATTACGTGACGGATGTCGTTGAATGGGCCGCAGCAATTGGTGGAGGCGGCACAGAATTCTACGGCCTTCGAAATGCGCTGGCAGGCCTCAGCCTGCAGCAGCAGCTGCAGGACTTCGGGATGGGTATTATTCCTGTCTCCGGGATCTTTTGGTTCTCTTCTTTTGCGGCCGTCATGCTCTACCTGAACCTTGTGGTCATCTCCAAACGTCGCTGGGCCGACTCCAGCAGCCGCTCGCTCAGTCTTCAGTTTGCCGTCCGGGCGCTGTGCGTTGCCATCACGGCAGGTTCACTGCTGTTCATCATCCTCTCACGTCTTCCCATCCGGGCCGATCTGACTGCCGAAAACCTGTTCACCCTCTCCGCTGCCACAACCCAGACGCTCAAAGCGGTCACTGCCAGCCAGCGAATCACCATTCAGGCCTTTGTGAGTCCGGAAGTTCCTTCCGACTACGTCGAAACCCGACGCCAGCTGCTCGGCACACTGCGTGAGTTCAAGCGATCCAGTGGCCAGGCGATCGATCTTCGGGAGATCTCTGTAGAGCCCTTCAGCGAAGAAGCTGAGCAGGCAAGAGCACTGGGAATCGAACCCGTCCGGCTCCAGTACGATCGCGACGGCAAACGCGAAGAAGCCGAAGTATTTCTTGGTGCCTTCATTCAAAGTGCCACTGACGAAATCGTAATCCCGTTCTTCGGCAAGGGTTTGCCCATCGAATACGAACTCACCCGGTCCCTCCGCACAGTCTCTCAGGAGAAACGCCTTAAAGTCGGTGTGCTGATCACAGATGCTCAGGTCATGAGCGAAGGTGCCGGTGGTGGCAAATGGGAAATCGTTCGGGAGCTGGAAAAACAGTACAAAGTCATCGCTGTGAACCCGTCGCAAAAGATCCTGAAGGCAGATTCTGCGGCCGAAGAGAAGCCCGCGGACGCAGACTCCGCCAAAACAGAAGATGGCGAAGAACCAAAGAAAGCCACTCAGGACTTCGACGTACTGCTCGCCATCATGCCGTCTTCGCTGACTCAGCCTCAGATGGATAACTTTCTTGAATACGTAAAAGCAGGCAAACCGGCATTGATCTTTGATGACCCATGCCCGTTCGTCTTCCAGAATCAGGGGGGGCTGGCCATGGCGCCCAGATTGCCCAAACAGGGGGGCGGAGGGATGTTTGGTGGTCCGCCTCCGGAACAGAAGGCCGACAACGGTGAACTGAATACCCTGATGACACTCCTGAATGTCAAGTGGGACGCAGGTCGCATTACATACGATCGGTCCAACCCTCACAGTCAGTTCGCGACTCTCGATCCTGAGTACGTCTTTGTCAGCCGCAAATCCAAAGGTGCCTCCCAGTTCTCTGGTCAGTCTGCTATTACCAGCGCACTTCAGGACCTTGTGATGCTCTACCCCGGAACTCTCGAAGATCGTGCCGGACGCAAGGAACAGAAGTTCATTCCGCTGATCCGCACCTCGAAAGTCTCAGGATTGCTTGATTGGGACGACTACACCACTCAGTCATTCAGCCCCATGACCATGTCGCCCTCCCGCGAGATTAAACTCGATCCCAAACGAAGTGACGACGGCGACTCGCACATCATTGCTGCTCAGATCCGTAACGAATCAAAAGAAACTCCGCTCAACGTGGTGTTCTGCAGCGACATTGACATGATCACCGACTGGTTCTTCATGGAACGCAATCGCGGAATGCTTGATGTCAAATTCGACAACGTCACGTTCGTTCTCAACGCCGTGGATGCGCTGGCCGGAGACGAGACATTCATTCCTCTGCGGTCGCGCCGGGAAAGCATGAGAACCCTTGAGTACGTCGAGAATCGCACGAGCAAACTCCGTGAAAGCCTGAATCGTGAAGAACGCGATGCTCAGGAACAGCTGGATAAGGAACTCACCAAAGCTGAAGACACACTCCGCGCTGAAATCAAGAAAATCGAAGAAGACGAAACCCTCGACGACCGCAGCCGCGAAGTCCAGCTTCGCCAAAAAGAAGAACAGCTCAGCCGCCAACTGGAAGTCCAGCGCGAAAACCTCCAGCGGCAACTCAATTCCCGAGTCAGCAAGTCCGCCCTCGAAATGAAGCGGGAAATTCGCCGAGTAGAGAATACCGTCCGCATGTCCGCCTACGTCGTCGCGGCTGTGCTCCCTGTCTGCTTCGGAATGCTGTTCCTCGGCATCCGAAATTACGCCGAACAACAGTCCATCAGTCCCGTTCGACGCAAAAGTTAATCACATCGCTGATCGCTTATTCGACACCGTTACGACCTTTTCAAGCCCACCTCGATTCCCTGGCTCAGGCCTTGATCCAGCAGGTTGAACCATGAATACCACGAACCGAACCGTCGTCTTTCTCTGCGTCGCTGGCGTGTCGCTCGTGCTGGCGGTCGCCGTCCACTACGCCGGACGCCCCGCCACCTCCGAAGGCTTCTCCGAGGTCGGACAGGAGTTCTTCCCGGAATTCCTTGATCCGCTCAATGCCTCCGAACTCAGCGTCGTTCGCTATGACTCCGAGAATCGCGAACCACAGTCCTTCTCTGTGCGAAAGAACGATAAGGGGTTCTGGACGATTCCTTCTCACCATGACTACCCCGCCGAAGCGGAAGAACGACTTGCCCGCACGGCAGCATCAATGATCGGCATTCGCAAGGTTGCCCTGCAGTCGCGCAGTAAGGATGACTGGGGACGCTATGGCGTCGCTGATCCATCCGACGAGACCGCAGTGGCTGCCCCCGCTGAAGACGGTGAGGGGCCAAAGGATTCCCGCGGAACGCGGCTGACGCTTAAGGACAGCAGTGGAAACGCTCTCGTTGACCTCATCGTTGGCTCCGCTGTCGAGGGCCGGCCTCAACAGTTCTTCGTGCGACAGCCGGATAGGAACCCCGTCTATATCGCGAAGCTGAACGTCGATCTGTCCACCAAATTCGCAGACTGGATCGAACCTGATCTGCTGAAGCTCAACCAGCCCGACATCAATCGTGTCCTCGTCAACCGCTATTCCGTCGATGAGCAGAAAGGCGAAATCGTCAACGGTGAAGTTCTTGATCTGACGAAAGACAAAACTGCCGCCAAATGGGCGATCGACGGACTCAATGCCGAAACCGAACAAGTGAAGGAATCCGCGGTAACTGATCTGGTCCGAAATCTTGATCAGCTCAAGATCGTCGGAGTCCGACCCAAGCCGGAAGGCCTGAATGCGGACCTCACCGTCTCTGAAGAAGTTGCCAACAACCCTCTGCTCAGGCAGGTGCTCCAGCAGGATATGGTCCGTCAGGGCTTTTTCATCGCCCGCGGTCCTCAAAATTCTGTTCAACTCGTCTCCAACGAAGGTGAACTCATCGCCGGGACCAGTAACGGCGTTCGCTACACGCTCTACTTCGGTGAAATCGCTCGCGGGTCCGCGAAGGACATCGAAACAGGCCTCGGCGAAAAAGCTGCCGAAGGCGAAGCCGCGGCCAAACCAGAAGCCGAAGGCTCACCAGACGCCGAGGCAAAGCCGGCTGAGTCCCCCGAAAAGCCTGCCGATGACACAGAAAAAGGGCCTCGCCGTTATCTGCTCGTGAAAGTTGACTACGACGAAGCGCTCCTCGGACCCAAACCCACGGAACCGGCCGCTCCCGAAAAGCCTGCGATCCTCACCGATCCCTCCGCACCGCAGACGCCAGCACCTGACGCAAAGCCAGCGCCCAACGAGAAGCCAGCCGACGAGAAGCCAGCTGAGGGCAAGCCTGCTGACGAGAAGGCAGCCGATAAGGAACCTGCAACCGATCCAAAGACCCCGGATCAGGGCAATTGTGACGAACCAGCAAATTCGCCAACGCCTGCGGCAGCCGACGAGAAGCCAGCCACCGACAAGCCCGCCGAGCCTGCCGCTGCACCAGCACCAGCACCGGCCGACGAAAAACCGGCTGCCGATAAGCCAGCTGAGCCGAATCCCGCTCAAAAGCCTGCGACTCCGGACGAGTCCGCAAAGCCGGCAGACCCGACTGCGCCGCAAGCTCCGCCTGTCGCCCCACCGGATCCCAGGGCAGAGGCTCAGAAACAGTACGATCAGGCCCTGGGCGAATATGAAGCCTCCAAAGCTGCCTTCCCCGGTGCGCTCAAGGCCTGGGAAGATCGGGCTAAGGAAGGTCAGAAACGCGTCAAGGAGCTTTCAGACCGTTTCTCGGGCTGGTACTACGTCATCACGGCCGAGAGTTTCGAGAAATTCCAGCTCAGCCGGGCCCAGGTGGTCGAGCCGAAGACTGCGGCACCAGCGCCCACTGATGGCCCCGGAGCCTCTCCGCTGCAGGGCATCCCCGGGCTTCCCGGCATCCCGGGCCTCCCCGGTGCCCCCGGCAACTAGCTCCCCACCCGAGCCGCGACCGTCAGGGAGTGTTCACTCAACTCCCAGTGTGTGTTAGAGCCCATACCCAGGTTCCCGTGCAAGTTCCGACCCTGTCACCATCCCCGCATCAAGGCGCTGTGTACCCGCATCGCCGATGTGTGTCGTATCTCAGGCTCTACCCCACTGGATGCCATCCGGAGATTTCCGTTCAGTCCGCCGGCCCGTTCAAATATTCCGCTACTTTTAGCCCTGCTGCGGTCGACAATGGGCAGTTTTTCGCTGAAAATCGCCATTACCTGCAAGATTTCGGGAATCCGGAGCCCCAACTCCGTGTTCACCCGCACAATGGCGACGACATCTCATCAGCAGATTTCGTCAAGCAGCGTCTTCTCTGGTCGGTTTCCTGTCTTTTGGGAGTTTCCCATGTGCATTAGTCGGTTTGTGCGGCAGATCTGCGCAGTGGTCACACTCGCTGTCGTCGCGTCATCATTAGCCAGCGCTCAGACGCAGGCCGAAAAAGGTGGCCAGCCTCCTCAGCAGGGCGGCCGCGGTGACCGTCAGGGAGGTCGGGGAGGATTCGGTGGCTTTGGTGGATTCGGTAACCGCGGCCCGGGTGGTGGCGGTATGACATTCCGTGTCGATCGTGCCATGCTGCTCGGTCTCGAGCAGATCCGCACAGAACTCAAGGTTGAAGAATCCCAGGCTGCAGTCATTGATTCGGCTCTGGACGCTTACCGCGAAGAACGCAACAGTGCTCCTCGTCCTGACCGCGACGCCGTCGCCAACATGAGCGAGGAAGAGCGGACAAAGATGTTCGAGGACATGCAAAAGCAGCGCGAAGAACTCAGCCGCAAGACTGACGAAGTCCTCAACGCACTGCTCGAACCCGCTCAGGTCACCCGTCTCGACCAGATCTCTCTGCAGATGCGTCTCAACGGCGGTCTCGCCGCTGCATTGAAGTCCGACGATCTCAAGGCAAAGCTCAAGATCAGCGAAGAGCAGATTGCAAAGCTGGACGCAGCGGAAACCTCCGCCCGCGACGAAATGCAGAAAATGATGGAAGAGATGCGTGCGTCCTTCCAGGGCGGTCGAGGACCGGGTGCACCGGGTGGCGGTGCACCGGGTGCAGGTGGGCCCCCAGCCGGTTTCGAAGCGATGCGTGAAAAGATGGAAGCGGCGCGCAAAAAGACCAGCGATGCTGCTATGGCAGTGCTGACAGACGCCCAGAAAACCCAGCTGGAAGAGCTCAAGGGTGCCGCATTTGAAATCGATCTGCGTGCTATGATGGGCGGTCGTGGTGGATTCGGTGGCCAGGGTGGCCCCGGAGGTCCAGGTGGCCCCGGTGGTGACGGTGGTCGTGGCCAGGGTGGTCGTCCCCGCGGCACTCGTCCCCAGACCGAATGATTAATCGGCTCAGTAACAAGTTCCCACAAAGGCCACGGCTCCGACGCCGTGGCCTTTTTTGTTTTGGCGGCCGTTGAGCCGATCGCCGATCGTCGTCCCCCTCAATACGACGACGACAACCTGTCTCCCGTCTGTTATACTCCGTCGATTGTCTCTGTGCCTGACCAGCCACCAACACTCGGAGCAATCCCGTTGACAAGGGAAGCCCCCTACACCGACCAGCAACTGCAGGAATTCGGACTTGTTCGAAAGCACCTGCCGCGGCACGTCGCCGTCATCATGGACGGCAACGGTCGCTGGGCTCAGCGTCGCGGACTCCCGCGTATCGAAGGCCACCGCCGTGGCGTTCAGTCCGTCCGCTGCATGGTCGAAGAAGCCTCTCGCCTTGGTCTTGAACAGCTCACGCTCTATTGTTTCTCCAGCGAGAACTGGAAACGCCCCCCTCGCGAACTCACCCTGCTTATGGCGCTGCTTCGGCAATACCTCATCGAGGAACGCCGCGAAATTCAGCGGCAGGGACTCCGTTTTCGCGTGATCGGCACAATCAGTGAACTGGACCCCGCCATCCAGCAGGAAATTGCTCGCACCGAGGAAGTCGCTGCCGGCAATGACGGTATGACACTCTGCCTTGCCGTCAACTACGGCGCTCGGCAGGAAATGACGGCCGCCGTTCAGGCCATCGCCGCCGCCGTAAAGGCCGGCCAGCTGCAGCCTGCCGACATCAGCCAGCAAACCATCGGCAATCACCTCACCACTGCCGGTATGCCGGACCCGGACCTCGTCATTCGCACCGCTGGCGAGCTCCGTGTCAGCAACTTTCTGCTCTGGCAAATCAGCTACGCCGAACTCTGGGTCTCCGCCCGCTTCTGGCCCGAGTTTCGCGAAGACGATTTTCGCCAGGCGCTCCGCGACTTTGCCGCTCGAGACCGTCGCTTTGGTGGTCTCTCTGCCAACCCTGCAGCCACCTGAAGGCCTACCCTATGCTCCGCTGGCGATTGCTCATGTCCTGCGTGCTCGTCCCGGCCACCATCGCCCTGTTTATCGCCGACCAGACACTGGGACGCACCGCCAGCCTGTTCGCTTTGTTTTGTGGGCTCGTCAGCCTTCGTTCCGCATGGGAGTTGTGTGACCTGCTGGCTGTCCGCAGTATCCGCCCCAGCTTCGCTGCGGCCGGACCACTCGCCATGCTCGTGACCCTGTTTGCCTGGATTCATCTCCACCTGCACCTTGACACCCGCGTCACCCTGCTGCATTCGCTCGGCTGCATCGCCGCCGCCTTCACCGCGGCAGCACTGCTCCTGCTCACACTCGAAGCCGTCCGCTTCGACTCACCCGGCGTCTCCATGGAATCACTGGGAGGACATCTTGTCATACTCTTCTACGCCGGCCTGCTGCCGGCCGTCACCGCTCAGCTCCGCTGGTTCCCCCGTGAAGAACTCGGCTACTTTGCGCTTGCATCCATGATCATCTGTGTCAAATGCGGCGACACCTGTGCCTACACCTTCGGGCGACTCTGGGGCAAACGCCGACTCACACCCAAACTCAGCCCCGGAAAAACCGGCATGGGCTTCATCGGCGCTCTCATCGGAAGCACAACCGGCGGATGGCTTTGGTTCCGCTTCGCCGGCGCACTCTTCGATGCCGCCCCACAACCTTCTGCTCTCCCAATAATCATCGCCTACGGTCTGACCATCGGCGCAGCCGGTGTCATCGGAGACCTCTGCGAATCGCTCATCAAACGTGACGTTGGCAAAAAAGACGCCTCCGCTCTGATGCCTGGCTTCGGCGGACTCCTTGACCTCGTCGACAGCCCCCTCTACGCCGGCCCCATCGCACTCGCCTGGTGGACTCTGCTCCCACCAGCCTTCTGAGTTCCGAAGACAGAAAACTTGAGGTGGAACACAGAAAGTCAGCCTTCAACGCCTGGGCGACCACTCTCCACCACAAAAGAAGCTCGCGTCACCCCGGGAGCTCCTGGACGATCGACAAATTCCACCACGTGATAGTCGCTCGTCCATCGATCAGGCGTCACCGTACAACTGACGTAGCCACGCTCAGTATTGTGGAAGCGAACAAAAGGATTCTCGCTCAGGAGCTGGCCATGGTCGGCAGGTTGCGGTTTTCCGTTGCCACCGGAGGAAATTGAAGTTCCCACGAATTCTGTAGCCACCACAGCATCGTCAGCGCGATCGCAATCGACCTGCAGGTTGTTCACCCAGTTGGAGTGGATATCACCTGTGAGCACGATCGGGTTGGGGATGCGACGTTCACTGAGGAATCGCAGCAGACGTTTTCGGGCAACCTCGTACCCAGGCCACTGGTCCATGCTGAACAAGGCCTCGGGACCGGACCTGCGATCCACGCGTCCCATCATGACCTGCTGCCCAAGCACATTCCAGCGGGCCGTTGAATCCAGGAGCTCCCGCATCAACCAGCGTTCCTGTGTTTCACCCAGCAGTGTCCCGGCAGGATCCAGTGCGCCGCCCGTGAGTGGCTTCAGGCGGTCACCATTGGGCTGATCAGTGCGATATTGCCGCGTGTCGAGCATTTCAATGCGAGCCAGTCGGCCGAAGTCAATGGTGCGATAGAGGGTGAGGTCCGCCCCGCGGGGCAGACAGGTTCGACGCACAGGCATGTGTTCGTACCATGCCTGCCACGCATTGGCTCGACGGAGCAGGAATTCCGCGGAATCGATACCCTCTTCCTCAGAGATCGCTCCAGCGAAATTGTTGTCAAATTCGTGATCATCCCAAACTACAAGCCACGGGCAGTGGGAATGCATCGTTTGCAGGTGCTCGTCTGTGCGGTACTGAGCATAGCGGTTGCGATAGTGTTCCAGAGTCGTAATTTCAGGGCCACTATGCCTGCGAACGCGTCCATCGACTCCCGCATACTCATAGATGTAGTCCCCCAAGTGCAGCACCAGATCCAGCGATTCCCCGGCCATGTGCTGATAGGCAGTGAAAAAACCACTCTCGTAATGCTGGCAGGATGCAAATGCGAAACGCAGCTGAGCCGGCAAAATGTCCGCGGCCGGAGTTGTTCGGCCACGTCCAGTCCGACTGACAGCGTCTCCGTGCATGAAACGATACCAATACCACGAATCGGGCCGAAGTCCTGTCAGTTCCACATGGACCGAATGTCCCAGCTGCGGCGTGGCCGATACGGAGCCACTCTGCTGGATGCTGCGGAATTGATCATCTGCAGCCACTTCCCAGCGAACCTCCTGAATTTCCGGTGGCATGCCACCTCCGTTGAGTGGTTCCGGGCAAAGCCGAGTCCAGATCACAAAACCATCGGTTGCCGGATCACCGGATGCAACGCCCAGCGTGAATGGGTTGACTGAACTGTGACGACGACTGGATGGGAAGGCAACCAGATCCCGTTGAAGCAGAGGCAACGCTGCTGCTGAACACCCCGCAAGAATGATCTGGCGACGCGACATATTGAAGGCGGCAAGTTTACGACTGCTCATAGCCGAGTGCACTCCGATAATGTGAGAGTAAGACTGAATGGAAGAATAATCGATCCGGATTAAAAAACAGTGAACCCGACAGGTGCTGTCAAAAAATCGGTGTGCAGTATGCCGGGAGACCGAAGCTGGGATGGTGCAACCGCGTGAACGCTGCCCATAGTCGCGTTTCGCTCCGCGAAACGGACCCCCCAGCACTTTTCCGTGCTGAAAACCTCAAAACCTGACCTTTCCTCGCTCCAGCCATTTTTTGTTGATTTTCGTCTCACAGGCTGCAATG
>JBJTOP010000066.1:0-14427 GCA_046074645.1 Planctomycetaceae bacterium
AATCTGTGGTCCAAATCCGAATCCCTTGTTTTAACCACGGATCACTCAGATTGCACAGATGCGCGAACGAGCCTGTGATCTGGAATCTGTTCCAAAACTGACTGATTCATGTTTGAAATCATCGCAGATCCGGATGCATTCAGCTTGCTTCGCAAGCAGCAAACCTGTCGATGGCCTCCCGGGGGTCTGGGGCTGTCCACAAGCGTCCCGGTAAACCGTCCCCACAAAATTCCAGTCTGCTTTTCGGGGTCTCCATGCAGGCAGAGCTCTGAGTCCCGCGTGACCATTACCTTCAGGATGCCTTCGCCAAACCGACTGCGTAAAGCGCATCGCTCTGTGAACGGTTCGTTACCTTGTCGGGTTGAAGCGAAAACAATCTCGATCAGGAAATGACCCCGGCAATCCGCGTACCAGATACGATCTGAGCGCGGTCGTCATTTGAGCAATTCAGCCCGGGCGTCGAGTCGAATTTCTCGGAAAGCTGGCGGGATGTTTACAAATCTCGGCCTTTCTCTGAAAGAGCCTGGCTGTTGTCGTGTGATCTGCAGAGTGTTCCGGTATCCCGATTTCACGCATGAGGAGTACGGAAGATGAACATTCGCGTTTGGGTCCTGCGTTTGCTGATGATCCCCGCAATCCTGCTCACAGCCGTCGCTGCCTCCGCTCAGGACGACGAACAGTTGGTTGAGCGGGGAGGGAAACTGTTTGCCGGTGCCACCTTTCGAGGAAACGGACGTACCTGTCAGACCTGTCACACGAAGGAAACTGGTGCTCTTTCAATACTGCAGGTCAATTTGCTTCCAGCCAGTGACGTGCTGTTCCGGCACGATGCTGCCGATGTCGTTGGAGGTAACACGTTCAACCGTATTCGCCAGAATGCCACAATACTCGTAGAAGTTCCCCTGCACAGCAATGTTGCCATCGAAGGCTCAGCCGCTCGCACTGCAATTCTTCCACGCGGCGTACCAACGGTGTTCAATAGCTCAGCGCTCGACCCGGTTCTTATGTACGACGGCCGCGCGCCCAACCTGCAACTGCAGGCACTTGACGCCTGGATGGGGCACTCTGAAATCACCCGATTGCCAACCGACAGAGACCTGAATGCGGTGGCAGCGTGGGAGCGTAGTAGAGTAACTGTGAAATCACTGCGAAACTTTATTGAGCATGGCACACCACCTGAACTGCCACGCGGACGCACTGATGCTGAAAAACGTGGGCGCCTGTTCTTCACGGACGATAATCCGGTCAACGGTAACCCCGTCAAGGGACGCTGCGTGCATTGCCATGGAGGCCCCATGCTCAATGCCACATCGCCGGGTGCCAACGCAATCTTTGGCATCCCGACAGGTACTCGATTCATCAGTGCCTTCGTCTCGGAGTTTCAGCTTGGCGGGGGTACCCCGCGGAACTGGGAATTCCGCCAGCCAGATGGCAGCCTCGTGACAATGACATCCACCGACCCCGGACGAGCCCTGATAACCGGAAATGCAGCGGACGCCAACGCATTTAAAATCCCAACGCTCTGGAACGTTCGCACCACCGCCCCCTATTTCCACAACAATGGTGCGAAGAATCTTGACGAACTGATGAATCACTATCAGCAGTACTTTAACTTCGTACAGAACGTCGTCGGCATCCCAGGGTTCGGCATGACGGATCAGGAAAAGGCCGATATTCGGGCGTATCTTGAGCTGCTTTGAGACGGGTCTGGCAGTATCAGGTGGTTGCCTGTTTTGCGATGACTGATGGAGGTGAACGAGTGCGCAGGAAAGAGGCAACGACTGAGAGCTGTGCGTAGCGTACTCTGCGTGCGCAGCGTGCGTTTTGTCGAGTGGGACCTGCGAAATGTTGGACGAGTTTGGCAAACCTCGCGATCCACACCAGTTCGAGGGCCGGTTGACGATTAATCGTCGCACTGTCTGCGGACGCTGGTGTCCTTGAAACAAGTAACTGTTCGCAGTTCGGCGTCTCGGCGATTGGTTGTCCTGCAGACGAGTGGCTGACTAACCTGGAGTGTATCTGCACTGCGATTTCTGCGGCCAGCGCACGAAGGGCTTTGGGTGTGAGCTGTTCGGTGGTGTCAAGAGGGAGCCCCGCAAGGTTGATTTCTGCGAGTATTTCGTTGGTGGCACCTTCATCGAACAGTTTCTGAGAACGAAAACGGCCCTCGTGAAATGGTCCATGGAGCCCGTTTCGGGAGTTCAGGTGCTGAGCAAGTCTTTGGCAGAGCAGCCGCATCCACCACGACACATCACTCAGTTGTCTGCGAATTTGACGAACGCGTATTTTGTCGCGAGCTATGTTGAGAATTTCGGCTTTCGTGGGCGGGTCCGGATCGCGGCTGGTGGTGCGAATTGATGGACAAAGACGGAGCCAGCGTTCTGCGACCTCGGCTGCGGTCAGGGATTGAGCAATATCGGGGCGAGGTCGCAGGATCTGGCGGATATCAACGACGGAAACAATGCAGCAGACAAGTTCAATGCAGAAGAACTGAGATTGTCGAACAAGAATCGCCTCTGCCGATGATTTGCCGTGGCAGTGAGTACCACTGTCTGCGGAATCAGGCTGTTCGTAGCATCGCCCGATATTTGGGCGACACACTGTGAGGACACACGCAGTTTCATCTGGGCGATGAATACGTGATCGCGTGATTCTGGCCATTTCTATGAGCCTTGGTGGGGCTGAGTGAAAATGATGGAGACACGAATGTCAACACGAAAACATGGCACACAATTCATACTATCATTAGGGTATCATACTAAACCCACTTAGCATTGTAAATACAATGATGACGAAAATTTCAAGGCCCCCTGCCTTTTGGGGGAGCCTTCGCAGTCGCTCCAGCCGAACACTCCTCTCCACCAGCCCCTCCAGCGAGGCGCAAACCTCTACAGCGTAGAGCTTTGCCATTTCCGGGCAGGGGGACTGTCCCTGTGAAGACGCCCCTCGGAGTCGTGAGGGAATTGATGGTGGCACTGGGAATACCAGACTGCTCTTGTGTCTATCGCGGGACAGTTCGCGTGGACGGAGCGGCGATTTGAGTTTTGCTGCGATGTCTTTTCGAAACGGTCCGCGTACGGGTGTTTCAACGCATCTTCCCTGCAGCGATTAAGTACTGCGTTCAACGAAAAGAAAGCAGCGAGAAAGCTGTTTTTTTCCAGCTCTGATTGCCTGCTGCCAAAGGGACAGTCCCTCCGGCTTCGCGGGCAGCCTGCGGGATTTCGCGACAATTTCGCTCTGACATGCTTCGACCGGATCATGTCAGGCGTGCAGCTGTTGTTATTCGGACATTGCGGGATTTGAGAGACCGAGGGGAGGACTGGACTGGTACGGCCTGGGGTGTGTGAGATGTGCTGAATGGACGGTATGTGCTGAGGATGCGTGAGATAATTGATATACGGTATAAACTGGATATGAGCCATATCATGGATATACGGGATATGCGGGGCCTGATGAATGCTTGCGTGCCTTGCCTGCCTGGCGTGCCTTGCGTGCCTGGCGTTCCTGGAGTGCGATTTGGGAAATTGGAGGGAGCGTGGTGAAAGTGGTGGTGCTGGTGTGGTGCTGGGGTGGGATGACGAAACGGTGTGAATTCGGGCGAATTGGGATGTTTTCAGTTCTGCTTGCCAGTTGACAGCTCTCACCGCGATCCCTTGTGCAGGGACTGTTGGTCTCTCGCAAAGGCGCAAAGGAAGGACAGAAGGTTCAAATTTCCAACATTTCCAGCTTTGCGCCTTGGCGCCTTTGCGTGAGGTAAGAGTTGCGACAGCAAGATGCCAGGCGGCGCGTCTGCATGAAATCCGATAGACGATTTCAGGTGCCCTTAACACCGTTTCGTCATCCCAGCCTCGCCCTCCCAGTTCCTCACCCGTCCGTTCACAGGATTCCAGAGAACTTCAAGGCCATTGGGCTTCCGGCCGGCCGCTGAACCCCTATTGATTCCCGGCAGGCAGTTGCCGCGCGTTGATGCGCTGGTAGATGGTATCCCAGTCGATGAGTTCGACTTCGGCCTGCCAGGATGCGTTTGGGGGGAGGCCTTCAATTTCGGCGGTGGCGCTGGCGAGGGCGATGATTCGGATGGTCTGTCGGGAGCCGTCAAGAGTGCCATCGACCGTGAGCCCATTACTGTAGAGAGGGTCCTCTTCCGAGTTTCCGATGGTACTGGCGGAGCGGTTGATGGTCACAGAGACGGCCACTCGCTGGCCAATCGCGCGGCGGATGACACTGGCCCGGGCGCTGCTGTGGGTGCTGTGAGAATTGAGTTCTGCGAGTACAGTGGCGATGGTAGCCGGGTTCGAGTCGGGCTGGGACGCGGCAGCGGTGCCGCTGGATGCTGGAACGGCCTCGTGTTGTGGGGATTCGGCAGTGGCAATCGACTGATGCCAGTGCGGCAGCAGTTCCGGATCGGGCGGGAGCAGACTGGCAAATCGGGGATGGAGCACTTGCAGAGGAGTTGTGCTGACCCAGTCCGGAAAGCCAGGAATATCGATGCGAACGAGGGCTGCCCAGCGAAGTTGATTAGCCCCCGCTTCGATACTCAGCGAAGTCGTCTTTGGAAAGGTCATCAGCAGACGTTCGCAAACGACTTCTCCGGCCGCGAGGATCTCCGTTTCGCGGAGCGGGATGATTTGCTCAAAGACTGTGTTGCGGTGATTTTTTCGATCAGATCCCGATCCGGAAACGGTTGATTCGTCCGCCCGGAGGGTGAGAGTGATGCTGTTGATGCGACAGTTGCGTGGCGGACAGAAGCGAAGTTCTGCAAGCCAT
Organism: Planctomycetaceae bacterium; assembly: GCA_046074645.1. Lineage (GTDB taxonomy): Bacteria > Planctomycetota > Planctomycetia > Planctomycetales > Planctomycetaceae > SXXK01. The sequence continues at coordinate 4,768 of JBJTOP010000066.1, forward strand.
GGCTCGCTGGAGGCGACGACATTGTGCGGGATGCTGAGTTCCACGGTGCCAAGTTTGAGTTTCAGTGCGTAGTGACGGATCACAAAGAATGCGGTGATGCAAAGACCAAGGAGCACGGCACCGGCTAAAAACCATGGAGCAGAAAAGAAGGTGGCAATGGTGACGGTAAGAAACACGAGAGCGACAAAACATCCGACAGCAGGGGAAGAGTTACCGGAAGTTTGCCAGCTCGGCCCGAGGCTGCTGGATCTTCTGGACTGAGGCAGATCCTCAGGAATTCCTCCAGCGTCGAGAATGTAGTCTTCTTCAGCACTGGGATCCGTCGCCCAGGCTACGGAGACATGTACCTGAATGTAGTAGTCGATGGAAAACAGGCGACCGTGCTGTGTCAGTGGCTGAAGCGGCGCGGTGACCTCGAATTGGTAGCTCAGTTCCTGCCCCGCCTGCAGTTGCTCAGGTTCGGCAAGCTGAATGGTTTTCAAAGTGACTTCGTGCTGATTTCCAATGCCGTGCGTTTTCCAGCAATGCGTCAGCCAGATTCCGCTGGACTTGACGGGCTGATTGACCACGATTCTTACGGAACCGCGTACAGCATCTCCGCCGGCGTAACGCCGATCGGCACGATCAAAAGTGATCTGGAAGGAGCAGGGTTGAACCATCGGACGGGATCCTGCAGTGCTGGGCTCCGGAATCTGTGCTGGATGCCAGGCTATGGCGGAATGATGAATGATTGTTGCGGCAGGTGTGTCGGGGCGGTTTCTGCAGGCCCGGCGAGACTGTTCAGGGTTTTGGCTGTGGGGAGAGTCGATTGAGTTCGAGTCGTCCGATGTGCCACATATAGCGGGGACCGTAGCCGGCGTTGCGGGGCCATTCATTGAGCGTGGCCTGCTGCAGTGACTCGATGGCCGTGGTACGATCCTTTTCAAGGCTGGCATTCAGGCCAACGTAAAGTTGTGAATAGAAGAGTCGCTGCTGGCGGGTGGCGGGGGAGGCGGCTGAGGCTGTTTTCAGTACATCTTCAGCGGTGAGGGTTCCCTGGAAGAGCTGGTAGACTTCGCGAAATGGAGGCCGATCATCCTTGTCATAACGCAGCAGCTGTTTGCGGGCCATGTCCTTGCCGGAGGCGCGGTAGTGGCAGAAGTATCGCCAGATGCCGTTCTCACGATCGACGCTGTCGAAACTGTGGTATTTTTCGAACTGATCTGCGCCAGCCTGGGGGTGGTCAGCAAAGAAACAGGCGATGCCAAGTCTCCAGTGTGACGCGTCGAGTGCCGGGTCAAGTTCGACCATGCGACGATAGGACGTTTCAGCCTCGGCGAAACGAGCCAGATACATCTGCAGATCACCGCGCCGCGAATGCTGATCGACCGCGGTTGCCGCGGGCGTGTCGGGCAGGGGAACGGGAAGCAGTTCCAGTTCGGTGCGAAACTGGTCTTCAAGCTGTTGGTTGAGCAGCCGCAGTTTTTTCGAGTCGCTGGTATTTGCGACGTCCCCGGCAGGAGCCTCCTGGGCGCGGGCGTGAGAGCCGGACGAGGAGGCTGCTGCGGAGACCAGAGTGGCAAGGAGGACTGTGATGATCCCCGGTTTCGACAAATTCATGGGAGAGCTCTGCTTTTGGGGTGAATCAGGGGACTGTCCAGCCTCGCCGTGCCTGCGTGTTACTGGACCTGCAGGTGAAACGGCAGCATCAGCAGCACGCTTTCTTTATGGAGCAGTTCGAGTGCTGGCAGATGCTGGAGAGGGGCGTGGAGCGATGTTGGCAGCAGTTGCAGCAGTTCAGCAACGGGTGGTTTGGTGGCTGGTCGCTGGCCGAGGAGTCCTTCGAGTGGGCTGCCCGCGGGCGGGAGTTGTTCCAGTTCCAGTTTGCTTTCGGCATCACCGGCAAGCATTCGGGCGTGAGCGATGGCGTCCGCGAGCGTACCGAGTTGATCGACCAGACCGATTGCTTTTGCCTGACGGCCAGTATAGACGCGGCCGCGGGCGAGTTTTTCGAGGTCTGCATGTTCCATTCGTCGGCCGGCAGCCGCTTTTTTGGTGAACTGGTCGTAGGTTTCATTGAGCATACGCTGCATGGCAGCTCGTTCTGAATCGGTGAATCCAGTTGTCATGCTCATGACACCACTATTTTTACCGCGGCTGATGACCGAAGTCGTGACGCCGAGTTTGTTCATCAGACCTTCAATTGCAATTTTTCCGCCGAGAACACCAATGGATCCGGTCACCGTGCCGGGTTCAGCGAAGATTGCTTCGGCGCCCATGGAAATGTAGTAGCCACCGCTGGCAGCCACGTCACCCATGCTGGCCACAACGGGTTTGCCGCTGCTCTCCAGTGCCCGCCAGATGAGGTCGCTGGCGAGGGCACTTCCGCCCGGGCTGTCAACGCGGAGCACGATGGCTTTGACGTTTTCATCTTCAGCAAGTTTGTGAATAATCGGGACGATGCGATCTGAATTGATGCCACCGCCGCCGCTGAGCAGTGAGGTGGGATCGCTTCCGGCGGTGATGGAGCCTTCCAGAGTCAGGACTGCAATGCGGGGCTGGCGACTGCCGGTGGCAGCCTTCGGCCCGGACAGCATTTTCATGAGAGAGAACAGGTCCAGTTCGGCACTGACTTTCTCTTTGCGGTAGTCCTCGCGGATACGGACATCGATTTCCTCGTTGTTGTTGGCGATGAGTGATTTGATCTGATCTTCGTAAGCAAGGACGTCAATGAGGCCGAGGTCTTTTGCTTCGCTTGCGGGGATCAGCCCGACATCGATGATTTCGCGGACGCGTTCTTCGGACAGTTTGCGGGAGGCGGCCACCTGACTCACCATATCGCGATAGTGATCATCGAGGATTTCTTCCATTTCCTGCCGAAACTCAGGACTCATTTCCGTGCGAGTATAGGGTTCAGCGGCCGACTTGAAGGCACCCACGCGGAGCATATCCGGCTGGATGTTGAGCATATCGAAGAGATTGCGGTAGAAGGTGACTTCAGCACGGAGCCCCGTCAGCGCAAGGGTACCGGATTCCGGCATCAGAATTCTGTCACAGGCCGCAGCAAGCAGATATTGTTTGTTGTCGGAGTCGTCCATGCGCGCCCAGACGGGCTTGCCTGCAGCCTTAACAGCGGTAATCGCAGTGCGGAGTTCGTGCAGCCGAGCCCAGCCGATGTCCAGACTGCGGATATCAAGCAGGACGCCGTGGATGGCTTTGTCTGCAGCCGCTTTGTTGAGGCGATCGAGGATTGAGGGAAGCGTATCGGGCGGACTGCCGAACATTCCCGGAGCAGCCGCGGCTTCCGGCAGGCTGCCTTTCAGCACGATTTCGGCCCAGTCGACTCGGGTTTTGGTGGCTGGTTTTTCGGATTGAACGGCCGCCGGTTTTGTCTCCTTTTTTGTCTCTGGTCTGGCGTTTTCGTCGGCCTGCGTGGGCAGCCCATGGAACAGCGCGAGGCCAAGCAGAGGAGCGAGAAGTCGCTGAAGCGGAATCATGAGGGTCACCTTGTGCCTTGTAAATGGGTTTCAGGGAGACTGCAGATTTGCAGCAGGAGTATTGGCAGCGAGATCAGCGATCATTTCGTGAACCGCAGCAACGACGGATTCCCGCCAGTGCTGTTCTCCGAACTGTTCCGAGAATGGCTTTCTCCGCCAGGCGAAGTTAATGCCTCGGGAACTGTTGACGATGGCGCCCAGACCGTTCCTGGTGAAGGCGCCCGCCGTGTCGGCTGAAGTGCCCCCCTGTGCTCCGTAGCCGGGAACAAGAAACGGGACACCCGGCATCTGTTCGCGAAGCGACGCGAGCTGTGCCGGCCAGGTGGCTCCGACGACAGCACCTACGGAACCCCATGGATCATCGGCGGAGCGAGTGGATTCGTTGAGTTGTGAGACCACGCCAGCCACGGTCTGGTAGAGCGGAACTCCGTCGCTGATTCGGTCCTGAAACTGGGCGGCTCCGGGATTGCTGGTGCGAACAAGCACATACAGGCCTGCTCCGCGTTTTGCTGCAATGTCAACGAACGGCTGGAGTGAATCAGTGCCCAGCCATGGGTTGATGGTCAGCGCGTCCGCGGGCCACGCCGCAGCGTCAGGGTCCGACCCGGCAAGCCAGCCATCCGCGTATGCTTCTGCAGTGGAGCCGATATCACCGCGCTTGGAGTCGGCGATTACGATCAGGCCCAGCTTTCGTGCAGTGGACATGACGGCATGAAGAGCAGCGAGGCCGGGCAGGCCAAGCTGTTCGAAGAAGGCAGCCTGCGGCTTTACTGCGGGTACCAGCGGTGCGACGAGGTGGAGCAGTTCGAAGGAAAACTCAAGAAACGCCCTCGCCATGCAGACGCGTGTACCCCCGGGATGCGCGGAGGCTCGCTGACGGAATTCTTCCGGGAGCCAGTCAAATCTGGGATCGATTCCTGCGAGCGCAGGCGTACGGGTTTGTTGAATCCGTTGATTCAGCCGCTGACTGTATGTGCTCATCATTTGCCCATCATGCTATCCCGGCAACGAAATCACCAGCGGCGATGACACCTGTGATGTGGTGATTTCCGGTGAGGATATGCGGAAGCCCGCGAATGTCAAATCCAGGGCGGTACGGGAGTTGCGGGGCCGTGGCGGCAGCAGATATTGACGGGCACGTCCGATGGGCAAAGCATGGGCGACAAAAGCTGTCGTGTACCACGGTGAATGTCTGAACGCTGCGGTTGTGGTGAAAAGAAGCCTGTTTGCACGGATGTAGGAAAACCAGCGGTTCCCTGGCAACTGCGAACAAGTCTTTTGCCGCCCATGCTGAGAGGAACAGGAAAAAAACGCGAGCCGCTCATCGTTTTTCCCGGATTTCTTTAGAATTCACTCGGATGAGAAATATTTACACGGTGTGATCCCCGTGCGTTCTGATGGAAAACTCATTCTGAGCCGGAGAATTTGCTGATGCTGAGACGACTGCTGATGCTGCTGAGCTGCCTGGCGCTGTTCCAGATCAGCGTTGCTTCCCCCGCGACCGCTCAGGACAACTGGGGGCAGCTCAGCGGCCAATTCCTGTGGATGGGAACGATCCCTGAACCGAAACCGCTCGTGATCGAGCGGGATGCAGAAATTTGTGGAGGCCACGGCCTCAGTGATGAATCGCTGCTGGTCAATCCAAAAACTCGCGGCGTTCGCAACGTGGTGATCTGGCTGGAGTCGCGGGTTTCGGTGCCGGTTCATCCCGATTATTCCAGTAAGCCGGCCGTGGTTAAGCTGGATAACAAAGGTTGCCGATTCGAGCCACGCGTGACTGTGATGCAGACTGGGGGCGTTCTGACGTTGGCGAATTCCGATCCCGTAGCGCACAACGCGGCCGTCTACCTGAAACGTTCGACGCCGTTCAACGACGTGATTCCCCAGGAAATGCCGATTGAACGAACGCTGCGCAAGGCAGAACTGCTGCCAGCCCGCATCGACTGTTCAATACACCCATGGATGAAGGCCTGGCTGCTGGTGCTCGATCACCCTTATGCGGCCGTCACCGACGCAGACGGACGCTTCAGGATGCCGCGCTTGCCGGCGGGGGAATGGACGTTCCGGCTGTGGCAGGAGCGGCCCGGGTATCTGAAGCAGCTGCAGCGCAACGGAGCACCTGAGCTTCTGGACCGCGGACAGCTGAAACTGACAATTCCGGCAGACGGAACGCTGGAACTCGGCGAACTGGGACTGTCTGCAGAAATGCTGAAGAAATAGTGCCTACGTAAAGAGTTGCCGCACGGTGGTGAACTTGACGAAGCTCGAATCCTGAAAGTCGGTTTTGGCGGAGACGTTGACAGCGGAGAACGTCGGAGCCTGGGACAGCGTAAGTTCTGTGTCGCTGTCGATCGAGGCAACGAAGAAGGTCTGGCCGTTGATCTGGACACGAGAGCGGAGTCCAAAGAGCGCACCTTTGAGCTCGGTGATGAACTTCGTGCCCGTGCCGATAAGTCGAGTGCTGTTGGCATTGGTGGAGACTGTGCCAGTCAGCGATCGAGAAAATTCAGTGAATGGGGTGCGGAGCGGAACTTCGCCAAGGGCACCGGAGCCGGACTGCGAGTTGAGGTTGGTCCTGGCCAGTGCTGCGATGGCATCCACGACGGTCTGACTGTTGCCAACAAGTCTTCCGAAGACGGTGTGTCGGCGTCCATCAAAGTCATCGAGGCTGGGGTTATCGACCGTGTTAATGAACCATTGGCTGGTGAGCACATTTGGGTCACCGGCATGGGCCATCGAGATCGTCCCCTTGATGTTCGTACGCTGAGTGGAGAATTCGCTGGTGACGGAGGGGTCAAGCGGCACTTCGTCAATAACGCCACCATCGATGGTGAATCCGCCGCCCTGAATCACGAAGTTACTGACAGATCGATGAATGATGCTGTTGGTGTAGCGGCCCGCAGGTTCACCGTTTTGCGGGTTCGTGTATTTGAGGAAATTTGCGGTCACATTCGGCGCCTGCTGGTCGAACATTTCCAAATGATAAGTTCCCAGTTCAGAAGTAAATTCAACGACGGAGCCTGTGACGTAGTCAACTGCAACGGGAACGTCTCGCTGACCGACGTTGGGAACGGCACCGCGGACCTTGACGGATCGGCGTCCGGAGAGTCCATCATTGCCCTCAATACTGGTGTACAGATCAGTGCGGGTGAGTGTGGTTGTGACTGTGTAATTGCCGGCTGCGTCTGCAGTGGCTGTCCCGTCGTCGAACTGACCGTCGTCATCGGCATCAACTGTAACGGCGGCACCAGCGACCGTTTTTCCCGCGATGGAAATGCTGGGAGTTCGAGTGATCAGGACGTTGCCGGTGCCGTTAACGGACTGGGTTGAACTGGCGGTCGCTGTCAGGTCGAAATTGGCCGCAAGGGCTGATGCTGCGGAGTCGGCTGCAGCGGCGTCACGGATCAACCCCCCGGCGTTATTGGTGCCGTCGTAGCGAGTATTGATGGCGGAAGGGATGTCATCGCCTTCAAACTTCAGCGTGCTGCTGCCGCCGTTGAATGTGTTTCCCGTCTCTGCCTTAAACTGATCACCACCCGGAACATCACCGAAATCAGTTCGTTTGCTGTCAGTTCCATTGATCGAAAGCGCTCCGTTGAAAGTACTGCCGTCGCGCAGGTGAACGGCATCGTTCTGGGCACCCGTGAGCACATTCACCGGGCCGTTGAACGTATTGTCCTCGAACATCACTGCATCCTGACCACGGCGAGTGGCAATGTTGACGAGGCCAGCCCGCGTCGTGTTCCGCACGGTGACGCTGTCATTGCCATTTCCCGTCCGCAGGTCAACTCGCCCGCCGCCACCCACGTTGTTCAAAGAAACACGATCGTTTCCCTCAGAGGTGTGGACCAGTCCCTCGCTGTTAATCGAAGTCCCAGTGAGACTCACGAGGTCGTCGCCCGCGTCAGCGAAAATCTGCAGACTGCCATTAATAACGCAGTCCTGCAGGACGACCGTGTCGTTGCCGTCATCACCAAAGAAACCGGCCAGTCTCTGGAAAGTTGTGCCGATTGCTGAGAGGGAGTCGTTGCCGGCGCCGCCATAGACGCGGAAACCAAGCGCCGCTGTGATGCCGCTCGCAATTACAGCCTTGTCATCGCCGCCGTTGAGGAAAATCCAGAGTCGTCCACTGAGCGAGGATGCATCCGCGGAAATTTGTACCACGTCGTTTCCACCGTTGATGGTGGTGCTCTCAAGACCTTCGACAAATATGCCGGAAGTGCCTCGCCGGATACGGACTGCATTGGCCGCGTCGTCGCCGTGCAACTGGACGTGCTCGCCGTTGACGCGGACTTCGATGTTGCCAGCAAGGAGAGCGCGGGACTCAAGGCGTTCGATGGGTGTTCCGGTGCCATAGTGAACCGCCCTTCGCTGCCGATTTCGCTGTTGTCGCCATCCCCACATGCCACTGCTCCTGCCCGGTGCCCGGTTGCACTTCGTCACACCGCCGCCGCTTCAGGCGCGCTGCAGCGCGGGAGCCCGTTTGCAGGGCTCTCCGGCCGTGTGATCGGAAAACTCAGCGCAATCAGTACAGCTTAACGCGGCAGCCGGTCGGGGTTTTGATGGGCGAAAACTCAGGCGACGGCAGTTCCTGCCGGTGCGATCAACGAAAAAAGGATCCCCCGGCTGCAGACCGAGGAATCCTTCTGCTGAATGAATTCTGTCAGTGATTCGGGATCAGGGGGCAGGGAGTACCAGCGGGGCAAGCGTTCCCGGAGCCGCGGTCTGACTGCTGCCCAGCGAAGGCAACAGAGCCTTGTCGAGTGACGCTTTATAATGGTGCAGCTTCGCGGAAAGTTCAGGAAGCAGCGGAGACGTGTAGGGCTCAGCCGTATTTCCCGTCCACAGTGCCGCGTGCATCTGGTCCACCTGAACCTGACGAAAATTGTACGGGCGGAAGTAATAGTTACCTTTGGCAATTGGCGTGATCGGAGGCTGAGGGAACATGTTTCCGGGACTCACATGCCACAGAGCGTCCTTACGAAGGGGATGAACCTGATGCCGAGTGGCACAGGAATTCGAGTAAACGGGAGCGGTGGAAAATGGGTAACCCGCAACCACTCCCGTGTAGGCCGGAAGCGGAGGAATCGGCGTTGTGGCAATCGGCAGTCCCACCGGAGTCGGAGGACACCATGGCGAGGCAGGAGTGATCGGTGGAGGGCAATATCCCGTCGTCGCCTGGATCGGATTCAGACAGCACAGACCGCTGGTGGGGTACAGCGGGGAAGTCGGGCAACCGAAAGGAACAACTCCATGCACAGGCTGCGGGCAGTACATCGGCTGTGGATGAATGCCAAACACCGGAGGGGGAATTAACGGATCACAACCCGGAGCCGGGAATGCTGGCACCGCTTCTGCCCCAGGGACTGCAGGAACCGGTTCGGCGTAGATCAGATCGGCACCACCATCCGACGGATACTGAGCCTCCGGAACAGGTGCCTGCTCAACGGGCACAGGCTGTTCGGGAGCCGCGTCCTGTGCAGTTGTCTGACCTGCAAGACATACGGGAATCGCCGCGGCAAGGGCGAATTGCCTAACAAGTGTTCTCATGTGTTGCTCCATTCCATTGGGAAGGAAATCCTCGGGATACTCCATCCTGTCGTCCCGAGTGCCAGCGCGGTTCACATACGCGCTCATCCGGCTAATCTTTCGTCAGCGAGCACTCGCACTGCACGTGTCAGATGGGGACGAACCCTTGGAATACTCATGGAAGTTCACGTCGACTCCATACCTTCAGCAGAGCCGTGAGAGCGATAATTGTCGGAGAAATGCAAAGAATCAGTGCAGCCGCTCCATCAGTATCGATCGCTGCCATCGCAGTATCCGTTGTAACCGGAAAATCAGCCGTCCTCTGGCACCGTCAGAACAGGCTGTCGGCAGACTCGATTTTCATCGCCCCGGTGTCAATTGCCGTCGATGTAAGCCGAATGGCCACAGCTGCTTACGCAGGCTGCGGGAAGGGACTGTCCCCCGGAAAACGGGTTCAACGGCTGGCCAGGACGTGGTGGATTTACGGCTGGGGACTGGCGGGAACCGCATCGCGACGGACGTCATAGCGACCGTTGTCATCGCTATCACTCGTTTTTTCATTATCACCGGACCGGGTGTGCGTTTTGAACCCCGACTGCTCCGAAGGACAGCGTCAAAAGAGGTTGCTGGCAGACCTGATTGTCAACGCAATCGT
>JBJTOP010000067.1:0-39260 GCA_046074645.1 Planctomycetaceae bacterium
AGGGTTTTGCACCCGGGGCAATTGCGAATAACTGTTGACATGGCTGCCGCACTGCTGACGCTGAGTCCAACCTGGGAAACCGCCGCAGGCTCGGGAAAGTTCCCTTAAACAAACTTCAACCTTCAACCCATCTCTTTACCCGATGAAAAGCCCGGAGAAAAGCACTGAATCTATCCACTGCTGCGAAAATCGGAAGTTTTCGCCCCAAACCTGTCGTTTTGTACAGTTCACTCACATTCCCAAAAATGAAAATCTATTCCGCGGGCAGGCGATTCGCCAGTCTCATCGCGTTAACTGCAGTGATCCTTCAAGCGGATTCATGCCCGGTCGCAAATACTGGCACTTCAACCGACGACCACTCGCCAGCCGCTCAGCCGCCAGAATCGCTGCCAGATTCTCTGCAGATGTGCTTTCATACCCATCCAGCCCCAGCAGGATGTCGTTTTTCCTCAGCAGAGCCGCAGCAGGACTCCCGCTGCGAACTTCCGCCACACGCATTCCACCGTTGTAATGCACCGGCCCCCGTCCACCCGGCCACGAACGCCCCGTCAACATTTTTTGGTCAGCCTCATTCAGAGCTTCCAGCCTGATTCCCAGCAACAACCACACCCGGTCCTCATCAGCATCCGCCCCTCGACGCTGCAAACTCGGCAACTGCGCCTTCGTACCGCTGTCCGACGAACCATTTCCATCACCTGCGGATGCCGGTCGCATCGCAGTCTGAGCTTCCAGAGGTGACTTGCTCACCGTTCGCATATCCGCAGTCGCCGACGCTGCACTCCGCGTGTATTGCTTCGAATGCGGACTTCCATCCCGCAGAATCCGAATCTCGACCGATCGCCCAGGCTCAAGATCCAGCAACGATCGCTCCAGATCAGTGCCATCACTCACCGGCACACCACGAACACTGCAAATGACGTCGCCAGGCTCAATCCCCGCCGCCGACGCCTGACTCCCCGGAGTCACATCGTCCACGACAAGCCTCCGCTCGTCCGCAGACTTCACATCGGTCGTCGTCAGCCCGTGAACATGACCGTTCAAACGCTCAACACTCAGCAGTCGCGCAATCGTCCGCCGTGCGTCATCAATCGGAATCGCAAAACCAATCCTCTGTGCTCCCGAACGGATGGCAACGTTGATCCCGATCACCTCACCGTTCAGATTCAGCAGCGGCCCCCCACTGTTGCCCGGATTTATGCTGGCGTCCGTCTGAATCAGATTCTGGTAAGACTGCGTCTCGTCCACCTCCACATCCCTGTGCAGCGCGCTGATAATCCCGGATGTGATCGAATGCTCGTATCCAAACGCATTCCCCACGGCATACACCGATTCCGCAAGCATCAGGTCGCTCGATGTTCCCAAAGGCATCACAGTGAGCGGCTGCGGAGTTTCAATTCTGATAATTGCCAGATCCTGGCGGCGATCATAGGAAACCACACTGGCGTCAAAACTGCTGCGGTCGTCCAGTGTCACTGTGATCAGATCCACATCCTGAATCACGTGGTAATTCGTTACAATATAACCACGCTCATCCACAACAATCCCGGTTCCCATGCCGTTGATCCGGCGGGCCTTCGGTGCGAAAAATCGAGCATCGCGATCTTCTGATGCATTTTTTTCCGTGTGAATGTTCACAACCGACTGCATTGACTGTCGCACCGCTCGCACCAGCGGCGTTTCCCTTGTCAGGTCCTCCGCCGAAGCAAAGGACCACGGTCCGGCCGTTGCAATCAGCATTGCCAGCAGTAATCGAGGTGCCACTCCGGACGTTCCTTCTTCCAGCACTCTTCTGATTCACCCGCCATACCCGGCAGGGTCCGCAAACTCCCTTCGTCGATCGTCTGCCCCCGAATCGCGCCTTGAGACAGCACGGTGCCGATCCCTCCCGCTTGCCCCTCTTACCACTGGCAACTCAGAGAAGATCTGCCTGGCGAGTTTCCGCGGTTTCCTGAAAAACCGGAATTTACCAAAAACTTACGCAACCTCTACAATACCCGCAGGCTGACATCATCCGATGAACACCCGTCGCCACACGCTCCGCAACTCCGCCGACTCCGCCACGCAACACTCCCACCCCGCAGAATCCGCCGATACTCCCGGCCACACCGCCACGCTACTGCCATTCCCACACCAGCACCCAGCTGGTTCCCGCAAGTTCCTCCCACCAACGGAACCCACCTCCATGGCCACCAATCCGGATCTCTCAACGACTCTCGCACAGGCCCGAAAACTCATCCGCAGCGGGCACCCCGCAGATGCCGTCGCCCTCCTGCAGAAACTGCCGGTTCCCGCCGCGGAGACCGAAGATGCCCTCGCTCTCCTCGGCTCCGCTCAGTTCCTCAGCAAAGACCTCAATGCCGCTCGGTCAAGCTTCGAAAAACTCACCCAACTCCACCCCGCCTTCCCTGGCGGCTGGGTAAACCTCGGGGCTGTCCTCAATAAACTGGGTGAACACAAAAAAGCCGTCGAAGCACTCCGCCGCGCCATCCAGAAAGACTCAAAGTGCGCAGACGCCTACTTCAACATGGGAATCGCTCAAAAGGCCATGAATCTCACAACCATGGCAATCAACGCATGGCGCGAAGCTATTCGACTCAACCCCGAATTCTTCGATGCCCACTTCAACCTCGCTCGACTCTACGGAGAACTCAAAAACCTGAGCATGGCACGCAAATGCGTACAGGATGCCATCAAACTTCGCCCCGACTCTGTACGCGCACAAGCACTTCTTGCCAGCCTCCAGACACAACAGATTGAATCGAAAAAGAAAGAATCACCCTTCGGAAGACTCGTCAACACCGCAGAACTCGATCGACAAGCCGTCAGCACCTCTGCCAGAGTCCTCACTGCTGCCCGAAGACAAACCGAAAGAGAACTTGTACAGGACGTAACCAAAAAAATCCGCCAGGACGCACGCGATCTCGTCCCCCTCCTCGATGAAACTCTCGCCGGCAGTCTCCATCGACTGCAAAGACTGATTCGCGATCCACTCGCCCCCAACCACGGCGAATGGCCCCTCGAAGGTTTTTCTCAGGCCCTCAGACACCTCGAAGAAAAAATGGCCGTCGTCACCGGCGGACTCGATGAACTACGCACATTCCTTCACGAGTCAGAAAAATGAATCGGCCGGCAACTTCCCGCTACCGGCCGATGTTCCAGATCAAGCCTCCGAAAACCAGAAAGGCTGGCCTGCTATACTACTTCAGAGGACGCACCACCGAAATCGGACGCAGATAGTCATTGAGCGTATCCGGGCTCACAACCCCGCCACCCATTCCACTCTTGCCAATTCCGCCATAGGGCACACCGTGAACAATCACGTTGTGAGCATTGATCCAGCCGTTGCCGGCACGGAATGCCTCCGCCACTCGCGCACACCGCTTCAGGTCGCTGGACCACACACTGTTCCCCAGACCATACTCCGTGTCGTTCGCCAGACGAATCCCTTCCTCTTCACTCGAAAACGGTGCCAGAAACGCCACCGGCCCGAAAATCTCCTCGCACGCCGCCACGTTGTTCAGAGAACCCGCAAGGAGCGCCGGCTTCACGTAAAATCCAGATCGACCCGGAACCTCGGCAGCGCCACCCTCAAGCACCAGATCGGCACCCTCCGCAACACCCTTGCGCAAATATCCCAGCACCCGCTCACGCTGTCGAGCATTCACAACCGGTCCCATCTGCGCGCCACGATCAAGCTGGTAACCAATCTGAACCGACTTCATTCGCGAAACACAGGCATCCACGAACTGATCGTAAATGTCACGCTGGATCAGCCAGCGCGTCGCGTCACAGCAAACCTGACCGGTGTGAAATGTGATCGCCGCCACCAGCTTGTCAGCAGTCTCGGGAATGTTGACGTCGTTGAAAATCACCGCCGCCCCCTTTCCACCCAGCTCACACTTCACCGGAATCAGATTTCGGCCAGCCGCCTCAGCGACCAGCCGACCCACCTCCGGTGAACCCGTGAAACTCATCCGACGAAACTTCGGATTGCGGGAAACTGCTGCCCCCGCCGTTTCACCAAACCCTGTCACCACATTCAGCACCCCAGCAGGCAACAGATCCTGCTCGTGGATCACGTGGCACAGGTAAAGAGCCGAAAGCGGTGTGTCCTCTGCTGGCTTCAGAACACAGGTGTTCCCGGCTGCCAGCGCGGGAGCAAGCCCCCATCCCGCCAGCAGAAACGGAAAGTTCCAGGGAATGATGAAGCCACACGGTCCCCACGGATGTCGAGCAACCCAGGCCTCGTGGTGCTTCACCGCGATCACCTGTCGATAATTCACCGCCTGCGAAAGGTCCGCAAAATAACGGAATGTGTCGATGAAGTTCTGAATGTCAGCTTCCGCCTGAGCATAAATCTTGCCGCAGTCCAACGACTCAATCTGTGCAAATTCCGCTAATCGGCTCTCCACGGCATCGGCAATCCGATGCAATCGCGCCGCTCGCTCCGCCACCTGCATCGTGGCCCAGCCACTGTTCTGAAATGCGTCCATCGCCGCATCCACCACCCTGTCCACGTCAGCCCCCTTCAGGCTGGTCACCGTGGCAATCCGACCGCCCGAACCAGGATCCAGCACATCAAAGGTTTGACCGTCAGCCGCCTCAACCCAGCGACCGCCAGCATAAGACTTGTGAACTGCCGTCGACAGGAACGCGGCAACCGCCGGGGCAAATGCCGACGACTTTTCTACGGATGGAGTGGACATCGCTATGACTCCGTGGGAGGAGAGAAAACCGGGAATCTCAAAGACACCATGAACACGCGGATCATAGTAATCAACTCGCCCTCTACGCCACCTCGCCAATTGCCTTTCCGAAAGGGAACGCAAATTCCAATCCCCCTGAACTCCGCCCCAGGCGAATGGCCCCCCCCTTGCCGCTGCGCGGAATGCCGGAAGATAAAGCGGGACGAACGGAATCACGATGAGGTCACCTCGCGTCTCGTTTCGCACTCCATCCACCGCACGCGACGGAACATGACCCCTGCAACTGCTGCAACCTTTGCAGACGCTGAAAACGATTCAGTCGTCAGTATCGTCCCGCAACACAAGAGCCCCCCTCCGCGTCCGCGGGGACAGTCCCCGAAACAGGGGCCGAAGATAAGCCCGGGCCATCAAGGTGCCACGGGCCATCAAGGTGTCATGTACCTTACGGCGTTAAGGCGGCGTTAAGGTGCCATGTACCTTGCAAAGAATTCTCAGTGTTTTTATTGCTGTCAACGCATCGCAGCCTGCAACCGGGCAGGTTCCGAATCTGCACCCATGACTGGGGCAACGGCACTCGCGTTTTTCCCGCGGACTGCTGTCCGGTGGCTCAAAGAGCGCCGGGGCGCGCCGGCTTTGTCCGTGCAAGCCAGAGCAAGCCAATTTCACTGGGACCACGCCCCCAACCCCGCATTCCCGGGATTCTTCCGCCCCACCATTCACTCAGACGCTGCCGTTTGCTAAAATCGTCAGCCGTTCCGGACGCCCGTTCGCCCGGCCTTTCCCACACCACTCCAATCCGCTCAATCAAGAAGTCTGTGCACATGGGTACGATTCCTGCCGGCGAATTCAAAAAAGGCATCAAGGTTCAAATCGACAGCGAACCCTACGAAATGCTCGAATGCAACTTCGTCAAGCCCGGTAAGGGCCAGGCCCTCTACCGCACCAAACTTCGCAACCTTCTGCGCGGATCCCTGTTCGAAAAGACCTACCGCAACGGCGACTCGCTCGAAACCGCCGATGTGCATCGCAACGAAGGCGTCTACTCCTTCCGCGATGGCGACAACTACGTCTTCATGGACAACTCCACCTTCGAACAGCACAGTCTCCCCGCCGCCAATGTCGCAGACGACATGCGCTGGCTCCAGGAAGGTGCCACCGTCGGACTGCTCTTCTGGAACGGTCAGCTCATCAGTATGACCCCGCCACAGCAGGTCATTCTCAAAGTCACCTACACAGAACCCGCAGCCCGCGGCAATACCGCCACCAACGTCACCAAACCTGCCACAGTCGAAACCGGTGCCGAAATCCAGGTCCCCGCCTTCATCAAAGAAGGCGACCGAGTGAAAATCGATACCGCGTCCGGCGAATACATGGAACGCGTTCAGTCCTGACTATGACGCAGCCAAACGAATCACACGAACAGCCCCACAACGGGCTCCTCTACATCGAAACCGTCGGCTGCCAGATGAATATGCTGGACAGCGAACTGGTAGTCGCCGCACTGCGCCGCGACGGCTACCAGCTCACCGACAGCCCCAAAGATGCTGATACCGTCATCTTCAATACATGCAGCGTTCGCGAACACGCCGAACACAAAATCTACAGTGCCCTCGGGCGACTCAAATACAGCAAACGCAACCGCCCCGCCAAAGTCATCGGCGTCATCGGGTGCATGGCCCAGAAAGACCAGGACCTCATCTTTCAGAAAGCCCCGCACGTCGATATCGTCGTCGGAACAGGACAACTTGCCGAGATCCCGTCACTCATCCGCCAGTCCCGCCAGGCCACTACCCGCGGGCAACTCAAAGCCGTCAGCCTCGGACGCAAAGATGGCTCACGCGAAGAAGTCTCAGACAGCTTCCAGTCCTGGGATCCACTCCGCGATCCCGAAATGCGCCCCACGCCCTTCCAGGCGTTCGTTCGCATCATGATCGGCTGTGACAAGTTCTGCACCTACTGCGTCGTCCCGGCAACTCGCGGCCCCGAACAAAGCCGCCCTCCAGCCCACATCCTCCAGGAAACCCGACTCCTCGCCGATCAGGGCGTTCGCGAAATCACACTCCTCGGACAAACCGTCAACAGCTACAAATACTCCGAAAATGGTCGCCTTGCTCGACTCTCAGACCTCCTCGAACAACTCCATCAAGTCAATGGAATCGAACGCATTCGATTCATCACCAACTTTCCACGCGATATGACCAACGACCTCCTGATGGCCGTCCGCGATCTCCCAAAGGTCATGAAATACCTGCACGTCCCCGCTCAGTCCGGCTGTAATGATGTCCTCAAACGCATGAAACGCGGCTACTCCGTCGAAGACTACCGCGAAATGATGCACCGCATCCGCGAACTCGTCCCTGACTGCGCCGTCTCCAGCGACTTCATCGTTGGCTTCTGCGGAGAATCTGAATCCAGCTTCGAAAAAAGCCTGCAACTCATTCGCGACTGCCGCTTCAAAAACAGCTTCATCTTCAAGTACAGCCCTCGCTCCGGAACCAAAGCCGACGAACTGTTCCCCGATGACATCCCCGACGATGTCAAACGCCGCCGCAACCAGGACATGCTTGAACTCCAAAATCGCATCTCCGAAGAAGACAACGCCGAATTCATCGGCCGACGTGTCTCCATTCTCGTCGAAGGCCCCAGCAAATCTGCTGCCAGACGCTCCGCTCGCGAAGGTCTTCCCACTGACGGCGGAAACCCACTCGCCCTCCTCCCAGACACACACCACGATCATCCACACCACCATCATCCGCACCACCATCACGACTCCGAACACCTGCTCCCCGCCGAATCACTCCAGCACGCCTCCCCACAAGCCCAACGACTCGCCACTCAACTCACAGGACGAACCAACTGCGATCGTATCGTCGTCTTCGATGGCAACCCCAGACTCACGGGCTCTGTTGCCGACATCGAAATTCATGATTGCACAAGCACTACTCTGCTCGGCAGTATCGTTACCCGCGAACTTCAACATGGTTCCGGACTGATGCTCCCCATCCTGCACTAACCAGCCCTGAAACTTCCATAATGGATTGCGACTTCTCTGATCCACGCATCGACGAAGGCATCCAACTCTTCAACGCCGGTGACTACTTCACGTGCCATGATGTGCTGGAAGACTTCTGGAGCGAACTGACCTGCCCGGAAAAGCCATTCTTCCAGGGACTCATTCAGGCCGCAGTCGCCCTCTTCCACTTCGAAGAACGCAACCTCGCGGGCGCCTGCCGCATGTATCTGTCCGCTCGCGCAAACCTCTCCGGCTTCCCCGGCACTGTCGGGCGCATCAACCTCGAAGACTTCATCCAGCAACTCGATCACTGCTTCTCAGAACTCGCACAACACCACACCGCCTACCCCTTCCACATCCACCTCAAACCCGAACGAAAACCAAAGATCTTCCGCAGCTGTCCGTGATCCTGATACCGTTCACAAGACCCGACAAATCAAGACCTTCAGATACTCAGTCTCCGGACACGTCGCACTCACCGGATGATCCGCCGGCTGGCCATGATGCTCCAGAATCTGCAGATTACGCCCAGACCGCCGCGCCGTCTCAGCAACCACCTCAGCAAAGTCGTCACGGGATACCAGTCCCGAACAACTGCAGGTCACAAGAATTCCACCCGGCCGGAGCACTTTCAGGCCGGCTTCGTTCAAACGAATGTAGCCCTGCAACGCACGCTCAAGCCCCCCACGAGTCCGCGCCATCCGAGGTGGATCCAGAATCACCCCGTCAAACAACCGCTTCGCCCCGGCAAGCTGGTCAAGAGCCGTGCGAACATCCTCGTGTATCCATTCACAACGATCAGCCACACCGTTCAGAATCGCATTGTTCCGCGCCAGCGCCAGTGCAGCCTCGGATGAGTCAATCCCGGTAACCGCAGCAGCGCCGCCACATTTCAACGCCGTAATTCCAAAACCACCGGAAAAACAAAAGGCATCCAGCACCTCCGCACCAGCCATGTAGCGACTGGCCGCCAAACGGTTATCACGCTGGTCCAGGTAACAGCCCGTCTTCTGCCCCCGCTGCACATCCACCCCCCACGTCGTGCCGTGCTCCTCAATGAAAACCGGCTGAGCTGGCTCAACACCACTGATCAGCCCATCAACAACCTCCAGACCCTCCGACTCACGCGTCCCTTTTTCTGTCCGCAGCCAAATGCCCCGCGGCTGCACCAACGCCTCCAACGCCGCCAACAAATGCTCCCGATGACGCCATAAGGCCAGACTGGTGAACTGCACCAACAACCAGCCTCCGTAGTGGTCTACCGTCAGCCCCGAAAGAAAATCCGCCTCACTGAAAATCAGCCGACATCCAGTCGCAGAACGGCTCAAATCAAACAGCCGACGACGCAGCAACACCGCAGACTCCACCAGGCCACGCCAGTAGTCCGCCGTCAGTGGCTGCGATTCCTGCCACGAATAGAGCCTCACCGAGATGCGGCTGATCGGATTGAACAAGCCCCACGCGATGAAACGCCCCTCATGAGACACCAGCTGGATCGGATCGCCAGGCTCGACTGACCCCACGTCCCCGGTGCGAATCACATCGATCGCTCCGGCAAACACCCATGGGTGACGGCCAAAAAATGGCTGCGCTCGCCGTGGACGCAAAACCACCTGCGGCAGCCCCCTCGACGCCTCGTAACGAAACTGAGGCACTCGGCCGGAAACGTCCTCTTCTTCGTCAGACACCGCTAGTCTCCCCCGCGAAGCACGCGGTGTTCCATCTCTTCAAGATAGGCCAGCAACCGATCACGCTCACTGGCTAAATGCCTCACCCGAAGCAACGAACGCACACGCGTTCGCAACTCCAGCCGATTCACCGGCTTTGTCAGAAAATCATCGCAACCAGCATTCACTGCCTTCTCGATGTCTCCAGGCTCGTTCAATGCCGTTACAATCAGCACCGGAATCATACGCTTCGCCGCATCCGCCTTGATCCGAGCACACACCTCGTATCCACTCATCCGCGGCATCATGATGTCCAGCAGAATCAGATCCGGTTGATGCTCTTCCACCATCTGCATCGTCTGCTGACCGTCCGCCGCCATCAGGATCTCATATCCCTCGTCAGCAAGATACGCCTCCAGCAACTCGCGATTCTGCTGAATATCGTCAGCTATCAGCACGCGGGAAGAAGAGATGTCGATGTCGGTATGTTGCATGGGATTCTTTCTGCTGCTTGCCAGTGACAAAGGCGCGGAATCACTGACCGGTGAAAGCGGAATTTACTGGTGCCAGCCATTATCGGCAACACCAGCGACCGGAAACTTGGCATGCAAGACTGATTTCCAGTTACCACTCGCCCATGCAGATGACTCCAATTTGAGTATCAAATCCACACCTGCCAATTGCCCTTGGCCACGGCCTGCAGCCAATCCGATCCTCTGGCACCCAATCCGTACGCACAGAAGCAGAGATGGGGACTGTCCCTCCAGGCATCGCGGTCACTCGGAGCCGGGTGCCGCCTACCATGTGTTCGAAAAGTTTCCTGAACTGCATCGAGCAGCTCTGACTGATGATTTCTCGCTCCCGCAATTGAGAACTTGCTCACAAGCGTCCGAGCAGCATCTCCCGTTTCAGGAGTGCAGTCCGAAGATGGCCCTGATCCCATTTCCCAGCCAACGCAATACCCACGAGCCCGTCTGCCTGAAGACCAGACTTTTCCATCCAGCTGAAAATCCGAGTGTTACCAAAATTCCCGATGGACTCGTCAAAAACAATCCGGAACACTGCAGCCAGTCCCCGGTAACTGTTTCCATCTTCCCGGAGTCCTGCACTCGTCCCAATCACGGAGCTCCACCGGCATGACCGACGTACACACGCCGGAACAGCGGTCCCGCAACATGTCCCGCATTCGCTCGAAGAACACCCGCCCCGAGGTGCTCGTCCGCAGCCTCGTTCACCGTCTGGGATACCGCTTCCGACTGCATCAGACTGACCTCCCCGGCAGCCCCGATCTGGTGCTCAGGCGACACAATCGGGTCATCTTCGTGCACGGTTGCTTCTGGCACTGCCACAATTGCAGTTATGGCTCTGTCAAACCCGCCACAAACGCTCAATTCTGGGAAACCAAACGCGCAAACAACGTTGCCCGCGATCAGCGCAACCGGCAACTGCTTAATCAACTTGGCTGGCACGTGCTGGTGGTCTGGGAATGCTGCACGCGAAACCCTGAACAGCTGGAAAAACAGGTCGTTGCGTTTCTTGAAGAAAAGTAGTTGCGTTCAAAATCCATCCGCTGCCCGCAGCAACGCCGCGATCCCCATACCACCTCCTATACACAACGCACAGGCCGCCGTCCGCGCCCTCCCATTTGCAATCTGCCATGCCAGATGCACCGCCAGCCGCGCGCCGCTCGCACTCAATGGATGCCCCACAGCGATCGCACCCCCATGCGGATTCACTGCGGGCCGTTTGCGATTAATATCGCCCGGGAGAGCAGCCGCATCCAGCCCCAGATGACGCACACAGGCCAGTACCTGCGAGGCAAAGGCCTCATTGATTTCCAGCTGATCAAGATCGTCAAGCTTCAGCCGGTGCCGTTCAAGCAGACCCCTGAGAGCATGCACCGGCCCCAAACCCATTCGCTGCGGATCGCAGCCCACCTCCTCCATTCCCACCCATTCACACAACACAGGCCAACCCTGCTCACGTACCAGACTCTCCTCCGCCAGAACCACCATCGCTGCTCCGTCGTTAATTCCCGACGAATTTCCAGCAGTCACCGTGCCGTCTTCTGCAAAAACCGGTCTCAATCCCGCCAGTTCCCCCAGCGTCACCTCAGGACGCGGATGCTCGTCCGCAACCTGCTCCCCAACTGACACCAGCTCGTCAGAAAAATTACCTGCCGCCTGAGCCGCGGCATAACCCGACTGACTTCGCAGAGCCCAGGCATCCTGTTCAGCTCGCGTGATTCCAAACTCCCGCGACAGCCGCTCCGCCGTGTCACCCATGTGCTCATCAATCCACACATCCCGCAAACCGTCAGTCACCATCGAATCACGCATCTGCCCAACATCCGGCTGCTGCCCACGTCCCGGCCGCTGCACAAGCAACGGCGACTGTGACATTGATTCCACGCCACCCGCCAGTACGGCACGTGTCTCTCCGGCGCGAATCGCCTGAACGCCCAGTGCAAGCGCCTTGAGCCCGGAACCACACATCATATTCACAGTCATCGCCGTCGATGATTCTTTGAATCCCAGAGCTAATGCAGACTGACGAGCAACGTTCATGCCATGGCCAGCTGCCAGCACCTGCCCAAGTATCACGTGGCTGATCAATCCACGGTCCAGTCCGGCACAAGCCGCCCCCGCGGCAGCCGTCACAAGCGATACCGGAGACAGACTGGACAATCGACCCCGAAAGCGGCCGAAAGGTGTTCGCCGGGCCGCAACTATCAACACTCGCTGCTGTGACATGCCCCACCGCTGACACTAATAGAATAAATCAAACTGAGCACTTCCGGTGATCAGCCAAAGCACCACAAAATGATGCACCAGGTCACTCAGCACCAGCCCCGCAGCAATCGCCGCAAGCCTCCGTTCAAGCCATGCCGCTCGCTGAGGCAACCACGCTGCCACAGGCAGCAACAGCATTCCCACATAGCTGTGATGAACGCGAAGCCCCGCCGTCAGCAGACCCACTGTCGATGCCGTGTCGCGAGTTGATTCGAGCGAAAAACCGAATCGCAACACCAGCGTCACCAGCTCGAATGCCGCCATCCACCACAACATCGCCACCCAAAAATTCCACTCCCCCGGGCGAGTCCTTTTGCACAGCAAATGTTTTTTCTCTTGTGCGGAGTTCGACATACCCGCGATTCTTCGTGAATTCAGGACAAAGGTCAACCGGATTCTGAACGAGCCACTCAGCCGCGATACACAAAACCCTGCAACGCAGAATCCGTGAACTTCACACTGTAGCCCGCAGCCTTCGGCGGCATGTAACGCCCGCCACGCATCACCACAGGGTCACAAACATGCTCGTGCAGATGATCGGAATACTCGATCACACGGCCCTCATGAGTCCCCGTGACGCACACGTAGTCCACCACACCTGCATGCTGCACGTATTCACATAACCCCACACCTCCAGCATGCGGACACACTGGTATGCGGTAACGAGCCGCCAGCAGCAGCACTGCCAGCACTTCGTTCACCCCGCCCAGACGACAACAATCCAGCTGACATACCTGCAACCCACCACACTGCATAAACTGTTTGAACATCACACGATTGTGACACATCTCACCCGTCGCCACACGAATCGGCGCAATCGCCTCGGCAATCGCCCGATGACCCAGAATGTCGTCCGGTGATGTCGGCTCCTCCACAAACCATGGCCGAAAAGACGCCAACTGCCGTATCCACTCGATCGCCTGCGGAACATCCCATACCTGATTGGCGTCAATCATCATGAAGGCGTCCTCACCCATCTCCCGACGCAAGACCGTGCATCGACGCAAATCGTCCTCCAGATCACGCCCCACCTTGATCTTGAAGTGCTTCCACCCTCGAGCCTTCAGATCCGCACACTTCTCCCGCAATGACTCGTCCGAATACCCCAGCCATCCAGCCGATGTCGTGTAGCTCGGATAACCTTCCGACTCCAGCCGCGCGATCCGCTCCTCGCGACCCGCAGCAAACGGCCGCAGTAACTCGACCGCCTGCAGCGGAGTCACCGCGTCCGTCAAATAACGAAAGTCGATACAGGATACAAACTCCTCCGGAGACATCTCGCAGATCACACGCCACACCGGCTTGCCCAGCAACCGCGCCCACAAGTCCCACACTGCATTGATCACCGCCGCTGCAGCCAGATGTATCACTCCCTTTTCAGGTCCCACCCATCGCAGCTGACTGTCACCCGTGAGCTTTCGATAGAGCACAACAGGTGACTTCATGAGTGATTCAACCGAGTGACCCACCAGCAGCTTTGCAAGCGCGCTGATCGCCGCTGTACACAATTCGTTCCCACGACCAATCGTGAACGTCATCCCGTGTCCACACAACTCTCCCGAATCCGTTCGCAACACCACATAAGCCGCCGAATAATCCGGATCCGGATTCATCGCGTCCGATCCGTCAAGGTGCTGTGATGTCGGAAATCGCAGGTCCCACGTTTCAAATCCCGTAATCTTCACCGTCATCTCTTCATGCCCTCCACTCTCAATCAAGTGTCGCCGTCTGCTCAGCCACTCTGTCGCGAGAACTCGATCTCTCGACCGAGCGGCTCTGGTGATAACCAGCCGTCACAGTAAACCGTCTGCCCCATCACGAACGTCCGCACCGGCCAGCCCGTTAGTGCTGTCCCGTGCCACGGTGACCAGCCACACTTCGTTAACTGCTTCTCGTTCTGCACCACTTCGGTACGGTTCAGATCCACCAGCACCAAATCCGCATCGTAACCCACCGCAATCCGACCTTTGCCTCGAAGATTCCAGATCCTCGCCGGAGCCTCACACATCCACGAAACCACCTGTGACAGCGAACACTTTCCATGCGTTACCTGATTCAACAGCAGCGCCAAAGAATTTTCCACAGCTGGCAGCCCCGATGGCGATTTCGGATACGGCTGAGCTTTCTCGTCCAGCGTGTGCGGAGCGTGGTCGGTGGCAACCACTTCCAGCGTCCCGTCGAGCAGTCCCCGCCACACCGCCCCCATGTCGGTCGGACTCTTGATCGACGGATTCATCTGCACAAGCGAACCCAGACGCGCGTAGTCTTCCGTGTTGAAAAGGAAATGATGAGGACACGCTTCGGCCGTTATCAGGTCACTCGTCGTCCTCAGAAACTCAACCTCGTCACCCGTCGAAACATGCAGCACATGAAATCGGTGCCTGTGCCGCTCCGCCAAATCCACTGCACGCCGAGTCGCCAGAATCGCCGCTCGATTGTCACGGATCCTGCTGTGATCCGCATATTCCCGACCGCCGCCAATCGCCGCTGCATTCGCTCGCACCGTCGCCTCATCCTCACAATGAGCACAGATCGGCAGCGTCGTCTCCGCAAAAATACGCTCCAGCACCGCCTGGTCATCGACCAGCAGATCGCCCGTGCTGGATCCAATAAATATCTTGATCCCAGGAGTCCGCTCCGCCCGCGACAACTCCGCCACGTTTACAGGCGTCGCCCCGATGTAAAAACCATAGTTCACCAGACATCGCCCCGATGCCAGCGACAGCTTCGCGTGCAACGCATCCACCGTCGTCGTCGTTGGCTTCGTGTTCGGCATCTCCAGAAACGAAGTCACACCTCCCCGCGCACAGGCCCGCGTCGCCGTCTGCAGGTCCTCCTTGTGCGTCAAACCCGGCTCGCGAAAATGCACCTGATCATCCACCACGCCAGGCAGCAAATGCAGCCCCCGAGCGTCAATCACCTCGTCAGCTGTCGCACCGTCCGGAACATCCAGAGCCGCTATCTGACCTCCCTCAAGCAACACATTCATCCCCTGTACCGAATCCGGCAGGACGACCTGAGCAAATCGAATGAGCGTTTTCATGAGTGACTTCGCAGGCGGAAATAAAGTGACTCGGTGACGAAAAACATGCCGGTACAACGCACAGAAAGTGTATCAGGCTGAGGACCGAAAGGCCATCTTCGAACAGTGCCCCCCCCCCGACACACTCATCGTCACGTCCCCGACAACACCTGCCCCTCCAGCTTCAAACCGTAAAACTCTGCTGCCGTTCCCCCGAATATCTGAGCAGACTCAGCGGAACTCAACTCACTCAGCACCTCTCGCAGCGACCGCCATACTTCACCATACTCCGCTGCCAGAGCACATACCGGCCAGTCACTCCCGTACATGCAGCGATTCGGCCCAAATGCCTCAACCGCCGTCAGAATGTATGGACGCAGATCCGCCACCGTCCAGCTCGACCAGTCAGCCTCCGTCACCATGCCACTGAGCTTGCAGTACACATTCGGATACGCCGCAGCAGCTCGCAACTCACTCCGCCACGGTTCCAGTACACCCTCGCGTATCCGCGGCTTCGACAGATGGTCAATTACCAGCCGTAACCCCGGAAATGCTCGCGCGACCGTCACCGCATGCCGCAGATGCTGGTGATAAAACAACAGGTCGTACGGCACACCCCGACGCTCCAGCACCCCAAGCCCCCGAAATACGTCCGGCCTCACAATGAAGTTCTCGTCAGGCTCGTCCTGCACAATATGACGAACTCCACAAAATCGCGGATGCGACAGAAACTCCTCCAGCTGACTCTCACACCGCTCCGACGCCAGATCCACCCAACCCACAACTCCCACGATAAACCCGTACTCCTCTGCCAGTCGCAGCGCCCAACGTGTCTCCTCCGCATTGTGCTGCGTCTGTACAAATACCGTCCGCTCCACCCCAGCACCCCTCAGATGAAGCTCAAGGTCAGACGGCATGTAGTCCCGGCAGATCGCTCGGTGACGCTCCGCGTACAACCAACCGTAATCAAACGGCAAATCCAGCTTCCAGAAATGCTGATGCGCATCAATCAACATCAATCACTGCTCCCTCAAATCACCCCACCCGGCATTCGCCCCACAGCGACAGCCTGCAGTGCCCAACCACGCCACTGAATCATCGACACTTTCCAGTCCCCGCACTGAAACTCCTCGACTGCCATTTCTGCCCCCGCACCCGCACACCCATCACAGGACCACCAAAAACCCGCACGCACATCCTCTCTTTCACCCAAAATACCGGCCGAATTTTCCCAAATTCGCCCTTTCTCCTTGCGAAAACCCAGAACTTCTGAAATCCTTTCCAAAATTCAGGAAGGAGTCGCCGATTTATTCACAACTATCCACGCCCGTTGCCTCCCAGGCATTCCTATGAAGATCGTTCTCGAGTTGCTCGATCAATCCTCCAGTGTTCGCAAGATCACCGTGCGTCACGATATCGTCATCGGTCGCGGTTCAGACTGTAATCTCCGCCTTTCCGCCCCCCAGGTCAGCCGCAGGCACTGCTTCCTCCGCGTCAGCCGCGATGGTGTCTCCATCACCGACCTCGAAAGCAGCAACGGGACGTGGGTCAACGGCAACCGCCTCCCTTCAAGCGTCCGCCAGGATCTCACCGATGGCTCACAGATCAGCCTCGGCCCCGTCCGGTTCCTCGTCCACGTTCGCCCCGAAGCCGTTCCCGGAAGCGTTCTTCCCGGGGGCTCACTGAACGAAGTGATTACCGAAGCCGCCGGATCACCCGATGCCACCACTTTCAGTGGTCGTGATGCCGCCCTTCAACACCGCAACCCCGAACCTCGCACATCCTCCGTGCACGCCCTCCGCTCGCTTTCCCCTGATTCTTCCCACGCTGCCGACAGTCGCCTCGAAATCGTCGCACTCGGACTCCAGCTGTCAGGCGACTCCTCGCCTCAGGATGCTGTTGTCATCCCGCCCCCTGCTGCCCCCAGCCCACCGCTCTTCGATCGCATCGAAAACGCCACGACCGCTCACGATATTGATATCCGCGGCATGGCCGCTCTCGATGGCGTCGATGTACTTGACCCCGCCGTCCTCGCCGGCCAGTTCCCGCCAGACCGCCCGATGTGGTCCAGAGAAGCCGCTCTCGAACCCGGCCTGTCCGATGAACCAACTCTGCCGCCGACACTGCCCCTCAATGCTCAGAACGGCATTCACGATTTCCCCGAACTCGAAGACGCCCTCGAATGCGACGCCCTCGAACCGGAATTAAGTTCCGACAGTGACCCCGATGCCATCCAGGCCGCCAGTGCCGAAGACGATGATCCGGGCCCCGAACTTGCCGCCTTCCTCAAAGGCCTCTGAAGACGATCTCGCCGTCAATAATCCACCGCAAGACCTGCATCGCAGGCGGCGAACCCTGCCCATAGTCGCGCTTCGCTCCGCGAAACGAACCCCACGCCCCTCACCCCCGATAACCTCAAATTACAATCTCTCCCCGCTCAACCCCAAAACACATCTGAACTCCCCTGCGAACACCGTTTCGCCATCCCGGACCATGCCTCGGCAGTTTTCGCCGCGACATCCCTGAGCGACCGCAGCTTCTGCCGAATCGCACCCCGACGCCAGACTCTCCCAGCAGATTGAAGAAACTTGCGTCTGTCGCCGCATCGCCACTCCCACTACACTCGACACTCGATTCCCGGACAGTCACCGTCTTCAATTCGAGCAAATGCCGAGTGCAGGATCAGCAGGATGCGCATTATCGCCGTCATGAATCAAAAGGGTGGAGTCGGCAAGACGACTTCCAGTGTCAACCTCGCAGCAGCGCTCGCACGCAGCGGTCGCAAAGTCTGCCTGATGGACCTCGATCCCCAGGGCCACGCCTCGCTGCACCTCGGGGTCGAAGCAGGCCCCGAAGCCGCCTCCGTCTATGGCGTCTTCACGCAACAGAATTCGCTCGATGACACTCGGCAGCTCATCAGCGACAATCTCTCACTCGTTCCCGCAAACATCGACCTTGCCGCCACCGAGATCGAACTCTCCGGTGTTCAGGGACGCGAATTTCTGCTTCGCCGAGCCATGCAGCCGTGGCGGGATCAGCAGCGGTTCGATTACGTCATCATGGACTGCCCACCATCGCTCGGAATCCTCACTGTCAACGCTCTCACCGCCGCCAGCGAAGTCTTTATCCCGCTTCAGCCACACTTCTTCGCTCTCCAGGGACTCTCCAAACTCTTCGAAACCACAGCCCTCGTAACTCGCAGACTCAACCGCGAACTCCGCGCCACGGGAATCATGCTCTGCCTCTACGAGTCCGGCACCCGACTCGCTGCGGACGTCGTGGATGATCTGCAGCACTTCCTCAAGTCGAGCGATCGCGAAACTCCATGGTCGCAGGCCCGCATCTTCCGCTCCCGCATCCGTCGCAATATCAAACTTGCCGAAGCCCCCGGATTCGGACAGTCTGTCCTCGATTACGCCCCCGAATCCCACGGCGCACATGACTACATCGCCATGGCCGATGAAGTCCTTGAAATGGAAACAGCCCGCATGATCACGCCCTCACAGACCGCACCCGCACTCGCCCGTGCCGCCTGAGCCGCTCACGATGCTCTTCACTGATTCCTCCATGTAACTCCTCCCGGCCCGTTCCCTGACCTTCTCCATTCCCCACGATGCCGGATTACAGTCGTGAAACGCGGATCACTGCTTCTCCTCTGCTTCGCTGCGGCCACACTCGGCTTCCTCACTGCTCGAAGCCTCAGCGCCCGTGACGAAAAAGCCGCCGCTGCCGCTCGAGTCCGCGAAGAGTTCGAACTCATGAAACTCTTCGCCGAAGCTTACGGACAGGTTGACCTCCAGTACGTGCGGGACGTCGATCGACGCAAACTCATCGATAATGCAATCCGCGGAATGCTCACCGGACTCGATCCCTGGTCCTCCTGGATTCCGCCAGCCGAACTCGCAAAGTTCGAGCAATACATTGATCAGGAATTCATCGGCATCGGCCTCCAGATGACCCCCAATGCCACTCGTGCCGAAATTCAGAATGTCCTGCCCCAGTCACCGGCCGCTCGAGCAGGTGTCCGCAGCGGCGATGTCATTGTTGAAGTCGATTCCAAACCTGTCGCCGGACTCTCCCCACCCGAAATCAATCGACTCATGACCGGCCCCGAAGGTCGCCCCGTCTCCATCACACTCCGACGCACCGGGGAAGACAGTCCCCTCAAACTGGAAATCATCCGCGAACGCATCCAGCTCCCCACCGTCATTCCCGTTGTACGAAATCCAGATGGCTCCCCACTCTGGCTCGTCGATCAACAACAACGCATCGCCTGCGTTCGCATTACTCACTTCAGCCGCTCCACCATCGAAGACCTCAGTAAAACTCTCGAAACAATCTCCG
Source organism: Planctomycetaceae bacterium (assembly GCA_046074645.1). Taxonomy (GTDB): domain Bacteria; phylum Planctomycetota; class Planctomycetia; order Planctomycetales; family Planctomycetaceae; genus SXXK01. The sequence goes on from JBJTOP010000067.1 coordinate 19,545, forward strand.
CACTCAATCCCAAAGCTCTCCTGCTCGATCTCCGCTCCAATCCCGGTGGACTCATGGATGCGGCCATCGACATCTGTGACATGTTTCTCGAATCGGGACGCATCGTCTCCATGCAGGGCAGGGCAGTGAAGGAACGCGCATGGGATGCCGCCGCCGGCACCGCCATTTCCCCATCAGTCCCTCTCGCCGTACTCGTCAATCGCCAGTCCGCCTCCGCCAGCGAAGTTGTCGCGGCTGCTCTCCAGGACAATCAGCGGGCCACCATCTTCGGTGAACGCAGCTTCGGAAAAGGCACGGTCCAGTCCGTCGTCAGAATGGAACGCGGACAGTCCGCCATGAAACTCACCACCGCCGGCTACCTCAGACCCAGCGGCATCAATATTCATCGCTATCCCGAATTCAAAACTGAAGACGTCTGGGGCGTCTCCCCAGCCACCGACCAACTTCTGAAACTGAGCACAGAACAATTCTCTGACTGGCAGAAAGCCTTCACCGCCGCCGCAGATCCCTCCGGCACTGCCACCAACCTCACCACACTCCTCACCGCTGACCCACAACTCCAGCAGGCACTCAACTGGGCCACCGCCAAAGCAACCGCTGCGACAGACAACCCGTGACCTCGGAACTGTTCTGGGAACAGCGCTCGCAAGACCCGCAATTCCACCGGCTTGACTGCTTGCAGCATGGTGTTTTGCTGATTTTCGTCGCACGAGCCGGAAAGTGTACCAGTGCCAGGCGATGACAGAACGGTTGTCGCCAGTGTCTGAGGTTTTTCGGAAGCGGCACGCGGCTGCACAGAAGAAAGTCGAAGCTCTCGAAGCAGACCGTGTTCAGCAAAACGAGGTCACCGCTGAGCTGCTGCAGGAGGATGTGCAGCAAAAAAAGGCCATTGGAGTCCCCTGAGTCGACTTCCAATAGGATCATCCGCTCGAAGGCTCTCGACGACTGACACCGAACAGTGCCGACATGCGCCCGGCACCGCCGCTGCCTTCGGCAGCCACTCCTGTTTCAATCAACGCCACACCAACCAACAGACTACGCGAGCAGCAAACCGGTTGATGGCTTCCCGAGCGTCTGGGGACTGGCCCCCAGCTTCCCTCCAAACAGCGACCCCAGAATCGTCCTCCGTTTTTCAATATCTCTCCACAGGCCAAACTCTGAGTCCCGTCTGAACAGTACACTACCGGCAGTCAGCGGCAGACTTTGGAATTGAGTCTCACTCTTCACTGCACGCAACTCGGTTTCACACATCACTCTTCTGCAGGCAATCTTAAGCGACCCGCCCCACACAGCTGATAAGACATCCGAAGAGATACCTCAGGACATCGGTCCCGATGTTTGGACCATCTTTTGCTGGCAGTAACCGTCGCGACTTGGCAGTTGCAGCATACGAAGACGCGAGGACACCCCTCACACCACCCGCAAGCTCCCGCTTCCAACGCGATCGCACGCACTGACCATTGCCTCCGGCAAACGGAGGCCGGAGTCGATTCATGGGCGCTTGCCATCACCCACCGTTTCACCATCCGGATCCGCCACGCCAATCTTCGAAGCCCGGAAATCCCCAACATTCAAATCAACTTCCCTGATTCGCCACTGTCTCAGCACACATCTGTTTTTTTTCCCCACAGGCAGCTTTGATCGGGCTCCAACGGTACACTCATGGGCACACCGAAGGCATTGCAGTGGATTTCGGTCTCCCTGCTGCCCAATGGTCACTGCGCCCTTCTGTCTCACTGCATTTGCACGATCGCTCGTCATGTACCGTCTCCAGCAGCCTTTTCAGCTCGTCAGTGAATTCGCCCCCGCCGGGGATCAGCCCCGCGCTATTGAGGCACTCAGTCGCGGCGTCGAGGAAGGCCGACGCACCCAGGTGCTGCTGGGTGTGACCGGGTCCGGCAAAACATTCACCATGGCAAACGTGATTCAGAAGCTCCAGAAACCAACCCTCGTGCTCTCACACAACAAAACTCTCGCCGCACAGCTGTACGCGGAATTTCGCGAGTTCTTTCCCGGCAACGCCGTGACGTACTTCGTCAGTTACTACGACTACTACCAGCCTGAAGCCTACATCCCGCAGCGCGATATCTACATCGAAAAAGATGCGTCCATCAATCAGGAAATTGATCGCCTCAGACTGCTCGCCACCAGCGCCCTCGTCAGTCGCCAGGATGTCATAGTCGTCGCCACAGTCAGCTGCATCTACGGCCTCGGGTCGCCCAAAGACTACCTCGGCATGATGATCCCTCTGCACGTCGGCCAGCAGATTGACCGCGATCAGCTCCTGCTCAAGCTCATTGAAATCCAGTACGATCGCAACGACTTTGATCCCGCACGCAGCAAATTCCGCGTTCGAGGCGACGTCATCGAATGCTGGCCTGCCTACGAAGAATTCTCCTATCGCATCGAACTCTGGGGAGACGAAATCGAAAAACTCAGCATGATCGACCCCGTCACCGGTCGCGAATCTCAGTCGCTTCGAGAAATCTATATCTACCCCGCCAAGCACTTCGTCCTGCCCCAAAGTCGCATCGATAATGCACTCGAAGAAATCCGCAGTGAACTTGACTCGTCTCTCCAGAACTTCCAGAAGGACGGCAAACTGCTCGAAGCCCAGCGACTGGCCGCCCGCACTCGACATGACCTCGAACTCATGAAGGAAACCGGCTTCTGTCCCGGTATCGAAAACTACAGTCGAGCACTCGCGGGACGCAAGCCCGGTGAAGCCCCCTATACGCTCTATGACTTCTTCCCCGATGACTTCCTGATGTTCATCGACGAGTCGCACGTCACCATCCCGCAGATCCGCGCCATGTACGCCGGTGACCACGCTCGCAAAACCACCCTCGTCGATCACGGCTTCCGACTCCCCATGGCAAAGGACAACCGACCCCTGAAGTTTGATGAATGGAATGCCAGACCAGCGTGGCGAGTCATGGTCTCCGCAACTCCTGCCAACTGGGAACTCGACCAGACCGGTGGCGAGGTCGTCGAACAGGTCATCCGCCCCACTGGACTGGTCGATCCCGAAATCGTCGTCGCTCCAGCCCGTGGCCAGGTCCCGCACCTGCTGGAACAAATCCGCGAAAGGTCCGCAGTCGGCGAACGTGTGCTCATCACCACCCTCACCAAACGACTCGCAGAAGACCTCGCTGCCTACCTCAGGGAAGAAGGTATCCGCTGTCAGTGGCTGCACTCAGAACTCAATGCCGTGGAACGCGTGGAAGTCCTCCGCGAACTTCGCGAAGGACATCACGAAGCCGTCATCGGCGTCAACCTCCTCCGCGAAGGACTCGACCTGCCCGAAGTCTCACTCGTCGCCATCATGGACGCCGACAAGGAAGGCTTCCTCCGCAGCGAGACCAGCCTGATCCAGACCATCGGTCGCTCCGCCCGTAACGTCAATGCCCGCGTGATCCTCTATGCCGATACCGTCACCGAAAGCATGCAGCGAGCCATCGACGAAACTCTGCGCCGTCGCAAGCTGCAGATGGAATACAACACCGCCCACGGCATCACCCCCGAAACCATCCGCAAAGCCATTCGTCGCGGCATCGAAGAAGAAATCGAAGCGCGACGAGTCGAACGCGAATCCTCCGGAGCAAAATCAGAAGATCGCTTCGTCGATCAGGAGTTTCTCCGCGAACTCGAAGCCGAAATGCTCGCTGCAGCCGAGCAGCTGCAGTTCGAACGGGCCGCACAGCTGCGCGACCGCATCCACCAGCTGAAACAAAAACTCGGACAACCAATTCCCGGAGTTTCCAGCGAAGACTCACCTGGCTTCGCTCGCCCCGGCGGAAAAAGTCGCCGCAGCAGCGATACCTCCGGAAAACAGCGATCCAGACGCAAACGCTGAATAGCGGCCCGAAAATCCGCTCCGCCGCTCCGCCGTCAGCGCCCAAAATCCGCCGCACCAGGGCTCCCGCGCCATGCCCCACGCAACAGCCACGTGACCGTTGCCGCTGAAAAAAGCAACATCCCAGCAGATCCGAGAAACCTAAAAACACCCATGAAAATCGCTGTCAAGCAAACTCCACGAAACCCCACGGCTTCTCAGCTTGAGCAAACTTCTCAAACTTGTCACAATCACAATATCCGCTATGACCCCCACATTCCATTCATTGCCTCCTGGCAACGACTTGCCGCAGAATGCGTATCCCCTTCAACAAACCATTTATTGCGGGTAAAGAGCTCCACTACATCGCCCAGGCCGTGACCTCGGGTAATCTGGGTGGAGACGGCAATTTCACCCAACGCTGCTCCCAACTCCTGCAGCAACGTTTCTCCATCCCCAAAGTCCTGCTCACGCCATCCTGCACTGCAGCCCTTGAAATTGCCGCACAGCTCTGCAATGTCGGCCCCGGCGACGAAGTGATCATGCCATCCTGGACCTTCGTTTCCACAGCGTCCGCTTTCGTGCGGCTGGGCGCCAGGCCGGTCTTCGTCGATATTCGCCCCGACACCCTCAACATCGACGAAACACTCATCGAGGACGCCATCACCCCCAAAACACGCGCGATTTGCGTGGTGCATTACGCCGGCGTCAGTTGCGAGATGGATCGGATCATGACCATCGCCAAAGCGTATGGCATCCGCGTCGTGGAAGATGCTGCTCAAGGTGTTAATTCCTGGTACAACGGCCGTGCCCTGGGCTCCATCGGTGACCTCGGCTGCTACAGCTTTCACGAAACCAAAAACGTCACCTGCGGGGAAGGCGGTGCTCTGTGCATCAATGACCCTGAACTTGTCGAACGTGCCGAGATCCTTCGTGACAAGGGAACGAACCGACAGAGATTCTTCCGCGGTGAAGTCGACAAATACACGTGGGTCGATCTTGGCTCCTCGTACGTCCCCAGCGAAATCTGCAGCGCATTTCTCTACGCACAACTGGAAGAAATCGATCGAATCTTCGATCGTCGCAAACAGATCTATCAACACTATCACCGCGCCCTTCAACCACTCGAATCCAGGGGACTCCTCACGCTTCCTGTCATACCGGAAGACTGCATCAGCAATCATCACCTCTTCCATGTAGTTCTGCCCACTGCCAGACTGCGCGACCGCGTACTCAATGCGTTCCGCGACAGCGGCATCCGCGCTGTCTTCCACTACGTCCCCCTCCACAACTCACCCTTCGGACAGCAGCTCATCGGCCCGCTCACTCTTCGCCACACCGAAGATCTCAGCGCCCGCCTTATTCGACTCCCCTTCTTCCACGAAATGACCTCCACCGAACTCGAAGCTGTTGTCACCGCCCTCTACCTGCAACTGGAGGATAGCCCTCAGCCTGTTCTCGCCTGACAACAGACCAGCAATTCGCGCCGCATCGAGAAAACCGATCCTGAACACACGAAATACCGATGCAACTTCATGATCGCCCCCCGCAAATCGCCAGCACTCACTTGACTTGCCACCACAAAACACCGAAAACACGCAAAATCCCCAAAGAAACAAAATCCCCCACAACCCAATTTGGGGGAACATCACGACTCTGCATCTTTTCGGAAATCACGTTCACCATGGACCCAGAGGCATTCTACGCAAGACTCGCACATATCCTCGACGAGGACCACCTTGACGCGGACTACGTGCTTCGGTCATCGCTGGTCTGGGATTCGCTTTCCGTCCTCGCGATTGTGTCTTTTGTCGATGAAGCCTGTGATTTTCCCCTGCATGTTTCTGACCTGCAGTGCCTGCAAACCGCCGGCCAGCTGCTGAATCTGCTCAATTCCCGCGGTCCCGTGCCTCAGGCTTCCCGCGAAGCGTGATCCGAACAGCATCCAACTTCGTCCGTTCCCTTCCCCCATTCCCCACCGCATCCCCATGGCCGGCGATCTCTATCAGTCCACAACCGGCCGCAGTACAACGCCACTGATGCTGCGGGAGGCACTGCAAAACTGCGGTGCTCACGACTGCAGCGTCTTATTCGTACACGCCGGCATCAACTTCGGTGCCCCAAGATCTCGTCGCACTGAATTGCTGCAGGCCATGACCGACACCCTGCTGCAGCTCGGCCCGGCCACTATCTGCTTCCCGGCGTTCACATTCAGCTTCGTCAATCACGAAGTCTTCGATCAGCAGAACACCCCCAGTCGCATGGGAGTGCTCAGCGAATATTTCCGGCGCCTGCCTGACACATTGCGATCCGCTGATCCGCTCATGTCCGTTGCCGTCTCAGGAAGACGTTCCGATCTTGCCCTCGCAATCGGTACTCAATCCTGCGGACAGGACTCCACCTTCGACATGCTCAGTCGCACCGACGGTGTTCGGTTCCTGTTTTTGGGTGTCCGCCCACAGGACTGTTTCACCTACATGCACTATCTCGAATGGCACGTGCAGGCTCCCTACCGCCACAACCGTGATTTCCACGGCATGATTCGGTCCGGCAACCAGTCCACAGCATCAACTGCGACGCTCTTTGTTCGCTATCCCGGTGTTTATCCAGGCCCAGGCAACGCCCAGTACGAAAGGCAAATGGCCGACAACCAGATCATGCGCACTCATCCATTCGGAGACAACTTCATCCACTGCGTCCCGGAATCCACGGCCAAAGCCCTTTGGCTGCAGCTCTACCACCGCGATCCCAACTTCTTCATCACCTCGCCGTTCGCACGTCCGTTGACCATCCCAGCAAACTTCGAGCACACTCTTCCCATGGTTGCCATGTAAACAGCCATGCAAACCGAACGCATCGAAATCGACAGTCAGATCTGGGGCCGCAGCGTCCTCTGCATCCTCTCGTTTAACACGGCAGATGACTTCCACAGATCTGAAGCTGACTACATCGCCCGTCATGCACCCGCCTACGTTTACTCCTCAGTCGAACTTTCTGATGTTCCACGCATCGAATATCTCAGCCATGCCGGATTCTCGCCCGTCGATTGCCAGCTCCTGCTGAAGACGTCCTTCCGTCGCCGGTTCGACACCTCCACCTACGGGCTTAGCTACCATCAGGTGGTGACTCAAACACAGCTCGACGAAGTGCTCAGCATCGCAGCCCAGCTCGACTTCAACGACCGCTTTTCCCGTGACCCCGCTGTGCCATCCGGCTTCGCCGCCCAGCGATATCTGGCCTACCTTCGTCAGTCATTCGCGGCCGATTCAGACGAAATCTGGTCCGTCTGTGACCCCGGTACCGGAAGGCTGCTCACATTTCGCAGTCACCGTCACGTGGGCAAAGGTGAAGTGCAGCTGCTCCTCGGAGGCGTCCGCAAAGAACTCCACGGCGAAGGTCTGGGCGCGATCTCCACACACTTCTGCTTTGACCAAATGGCAGCAGCTGGAATCCGCCGCGCCAATACCCGCATCAGCATGACCAACAAACCTGTGTTCGACCTTGAAGTCACCCATTTCGGGTTTCGATACCAGTCCGCCAGCCTCATTCTTCGCAAATGCTACCCCAGTCCTCCAACCGGGGAACTGACATGAAAACTCACGTCCTCGAATACCTTGAACAGGGATCGCTCACGCACTGTCCGGATGCTGTCGCCATCGATTTTCGCGACCAGTCGCTTTCCTTTGCTCAGTTGCACCAGCTGGCGATTCACTTCGCCGCCGCCATTTGCCGAAGTTCCTCTGCGGTCAATTCCCCCGTCTGCGTCTACCTTCCCCGCGGCATCGAAACAGTCGCCGCCAATCTCGGCACCCTCGGCTCCAGAAACTGCTACAGCAACCTCGATGTCCGCTCACCGCTCCCCAGAACCGCCGCAATCATCAACAACCTCGCCCCAAACCTCATCATCACATCAAAGGAACTCGAGCCAACTCTTCGCACCATCGCGAATCCCAACACTCAACTGCTGCTGGTGGATGACTGCATCACCACTGTTCCCACCCCCACAGAACTCGCCGAAATCCATCGCCGACGCACCCAATCGCTGGACGTTGACCCGGCCTGCATCATCAACACTTCCGGGTCCACAGGCATCCCCAAAAGTGTGGTGATGAATCACCGCAACATCATCGACTTCATCGACTGGACGCTCGACGAATTCCCCTTCGGCCCCACCGATCGCTTCGCCTGCCTCTCGCCTCTTTATTTCGATATCTACACCCTTGAACTCTACTGCTCACTGGCCACCGGAGCCCGTCTCTGCCTGATCCCCGACGCATGGACTGGCTTCCCCGCAAAACTTACCGAATGCCTCCAACAGCAAAATATCACGTTCCTTTTTTGGGTGCCCTCCGTGATGGTTGCCATCGCCAACCTCGGACTGCTCCAGCAATTCTCCCTGCCAATGCTCCGCCGCGTCTTCTTTGCCGGCGAAGTCTTTCCCACACGACAGTTCAACATCTGGCGAAAGGCACTCCCAAATACCGAATTCGTCAACCTCTACGGTCCCATAGAAATCACCGTCGACTGCACATGGTACCGAATTGAACGCGAATTCACCGACGATGAACCGCTCCCCATCGGCTTCCCCTGCCGCAACACTGAAATACTCATCCTGACCGACAACAACCAGCCCGCAGCCGTCGGTCAGCAGGGAGAACTCTGCGTGAAAGGCTCATCACTCGCCATGGGCTACTGGAATGACCCGGAACGCACCGCCAAAGTCTTCACACAAAATCCTCTGCAGAATCACTACCCGGAATTCATCTACCGCACCGGAGATCTCGCCTCCGTCAATCCACACGGCGAAATCCTCTTCCACGGCAGAAAAGACTACCAGATCAAACACTCCGGCTACCGCATCGAACTCGGTGAAATCGAAAACGCAGCCTCAGGGACCGGACTTCTTCAGCAGGTTTGTGCCGTCTACGCAGCAGATCGCCAGGAAATCATCCTCTTCTACTCCAGCCAACAACCAATCGAACCAGGTACACTCCGCAGCAAACTGGCGGAACGACTCCCCCGCTATATGCTCCCCGCCGTCTTCCGGCATCTCCCCGAACTCCCGCGGAATCCCAACGGAAAGATCGACCGCCTGAAGCTCCATCAGGAGGCACTCGGAAATCATGCCTGAGTCAACCGTCACCCCCGGCGCTTCTCAGCGTCTCGACACATTATCCCCGCCGCCACAAAGCCCCTTCAGTCAGGCAATCGTCCTCGGTGGGGGACGAATCGCCTGCGATTGCCTCAAATCACTCGCCGACACCGGACTCCCGGTACACGCCATTCAGAATGATCCTTCACCCTTCTCGCTCCTGCAACACACCGCCAATCGTCCTCGCTGCTCCTGGCAAATGCTCACCCAACAGCAGGCGCTGACCAACCACTTCCTCAGCATCCAGCAACCCACCCTTGTCGTCAGTGCCAACAACGCCTGGATCATCCCCCCAAAAGTCCTCGATAACCCCGCCCTCCGATTCATCAACTATCACAACTCTCTGCTCCCAAGACACCGCGGACGAAACGCTCCCACCTGGGCCATCTTTTCGGGGGATCCGTTTACCGGAGCTACCTGGCACCAGATTGATACGGGCATCGACACCGGCCCCATCATCGCTCAGAAAACCGTCCCCATCACCCCGCAGACCACAGCCCTGCAACTCGTCGCCCAGTGCATGCAGGCCGCCTCAGATCTCTTCCGCCAACTCCTCCCACGCATCCTCAGCTGGAACCTCCCCAACGCACACCCCAAAGATCGCCTCACCGAATATCACTCCAGCCATGCCTCACCAGCTGAGGGACTCCTCGATCCCACATGGCCGTTCCCCAAACTCAGCAGATTCCTTCGCTCCCTCGACTACGGGCCACTCGACGTTCTCCCCAAACCGCGACTGCTCCTCAGTCAGCCTGACCCCGACGCCTGCCCCGTCATTAACCGCTACTTCCTCCACAACTCACATACTCCCCCACCACGTCCACAAACACCCGACTGCAGGTCTCACGTTATTCATCGACCAGACACCAGCATCACCCTCTGGCTTCAATGACCAGGTACTTCTCATGCACGACCCACTTCTCCAGATCCTCGCTCGCATCCGCAGTGATGCCGACTATCGCAATTCATCCAACTTCGTCGAAGATGGACTTCTCGACTCCTTCGACATGGTGATGCTCACGTCCGAACTCGAAAAAACATACTCCATTACCATCGATGGACTGGACTTCGTCCCGGAGAACTTCGCCACACTCGACGACATCCGAAAGCTCCTTGCGAAGAACGGAGCATCTCTGTGAACTTCACGTTTTCAGGGAAACGCATCGCAGGCATTCACGTTGTCATGCCTGCCCGGGAACTCCGGTTTGTCGACGACATGGCCGCCTTCTGCTTCTCACCCGAACGCTCCCGACGACTCCAGGAAGTCATGGGCTATGACAAACATCGCATCGTGGAACCGGGCGTGTGCGTCTCTGATCTCGCCATCGAGGGCCTCCAGCTCCTGTTCCATCAGCAACTGCTGCAGCCTGACGAATTCGACGCAATGCTCGTGCTCACACAGTCTCCCGATCATTTCATTCCCCCAACCTCCAACATCATTCAGGGGCAGCTCAACCTGAAATCCGATATGCTCTGCCTCGATCTCAACCAGGGCTGCGCTGCCTGGCTTGTGGGACTCATCCAGGCCTGCCTTCTGCTCGAACAGCCCGCCATCAATAAAGTGGTGCTCATCACAGGCGATGTCATCAGCCGCAAAGTTTCCCCTCGGGATCGCAACAGCTTTCCGCTTATCGGTGACGCCATCGGAATTGCACTGGTCGAAAAATCGCCCGACGCCAGCCCGATCCATGCCAACCTCCGCATGGATGGTTCCCGAGCCAGTGCACTGATGATTCCTGCCGGCGGCTTCCGTATGCCCTCGACCCCTGAAACAGCCATCGAACATGACGCCGGAGACTCCAACCTCCGCAGCCTCGACCAACTTCAAATGGATGGCACTGCCGTCTTCAACTTCGTGCAACGCGAAGTCCCCCCAATGATCGAAGATCTCCTCCGCTTCGCCAACACCCCGGAACACGCCATCGACTACTACCTGTTTCATCAGCCCAACCGCTTCATGCTGGAAAAACTCGCAGCGAAAATGAAAGTCAACCCCGCCCGTATGCCCGCAAATGTCGTGGAAAATTTTGGCAACTCCAGCGGTGCTTCCATACCCGTCAACATCACCATGAACCTCGCACAACAACTCCTCACACAGCCACTCCATGTCTGTTTCGCCGGCTTCGGGTCCGGACTCACATGGAGCTCCATGCTGCTCAGTCTCGGACCACTCCGCTTCTGCTCCATGCAAACTGTCTGAACATCAATCCCGGTGAATCCCCGCCCAATTGCCAGCACCCGCGCACAAGGAACAACAAGATGGCTGATATCGCCGCATCTGATCTCCCCGACGTCCTCGAAAAAGCCTCCCTCTCAGCCCCATCACCCGCAGACGTCGACTTCAACGCCATTCGCAGCTGCATGGATGAATTCGGGTTCGCCCGCGTCAGCGGACTCTACTCCACTCAGGAAATCCGAGATCTGCTTGACCGCGTACGCTCCCGTTTCAATCCACAACTCGACCGCAAACACGACGCAAACGATGCTGAAGCACTCCGCAACCCACTCCAAAAAGTAGTCGTCGGGGGTATCACCGGCATCAACAGCTGCGCTCGACTCATTCGCACTTTCTTCCTCCCACTCAATGGCCCCGACCTCTTCGGCTCCCACGAAATCTTCAAACGACTCGCCCGATTCCGCAATCTGCTCTGTGGTGAACCGGAAAACTTCGCCGTCGATAGCGATGAAAAAGGTCTCTGGACCGCCTCACGCATCCATCACTACGTCCGCGGTGGCGGCTTCATGGCCGAACATACCGACTTTGGTACTGCCGTCGCCGCCGCGGAAGCCGGATTCGACCGCTTCGCTCAGGTCATCCTCATCATCTCCCAAAAAGGCCGCGACTTTCACTCCGGAGGTGCCTTCATCCGACGCGGTGAAGATCGCTTCTTCTACGAAGACGGCTGCCAGTCCGGCGATGTTGTCATCTACGACGGACGAATCCGCCACGGTGTCGCTGATATCGACGGCGGTCAGCCCTTCGACTTCAACAGCATCGATGGACGCCTCGTCGGCTTCGCCACACTCTACAAACGCTTCACAAACACCGATTCACAATACAAGGAACTCCTGAAAGGCTACACCGGCTGAGCTGTTCAAGCACCCAGCCCAGCCTGCCGCCCTGCAAGCTGCAGCATGCTTGCGAACAGGGCGAACTGCGGGTCCCCACCCCCGATGGTCGCGGCTCGAAAAGTAGTCAACGACGGAAATCTTTGCGCAGTTTCCCACCGCACATCACCACACAGCGTCCAATTTTGCCTGTGTATCCCTCGCCAGTTCTGCCGATATCCTTTCCGGCAGTGGTGCGCTCACTTCATCGCGCGATTTCAGGCATGTAAGAGCCACCAGCGCCGCCGTCTTCCGGCAGACAGGGAGTTCTGCAGGAGACGTGCTCAGAGATTCCGTCGTCTACCCATGAATCTCTGTAACACACGTCCGAACTCCCGGGAGCACCGAGTTATGCGGTCACCGGCCCTCGTTCCAGTCCAGTTCCTGTGCCTGGCCCTCGCCGCACAACTCCTGCCCGCGACCACCGATGCCCAGATCGTTCCCGGCACCGGCAGAAAACTCACGCAGGTCGGCGATGACTTTGAAGACGAAGCGTGGAAATGGAACCACAACGGCCCCAAATCCAGTCGTGAACAGGATGAACAAACTCGTCCTCCGATGGGCGCCTCCACTAACCGACGCTGGTTCGAAAGTCCCAAACGCGGCCAGCCTGACCACATCCTCCGCGTCGAGACACCCGCAGGGGGACTCACAGGAAGCCGCGGTGCTCTCAAAATTCAAACCCTGAACTCCGGTGTTCCCGGACTCAATTCCATGCAGATGGAACAGGATGACCTGATCATGTCCTGCTCGTCCCGGGTCGGCATGATCTCCGCTGCCCGCGGCCCCAACTGCGTCACTCGCATCTGGCTCCCCTCCTTCGATCAGTGGGAAGACCGCTCCGGCAGCCACTTCGGCTACCGCATCGACCTCAAAACCACCATCTCCGAAAAGGAAAAAATTCTGCTGTTCACAAAGAACGTCAAAAAGCAGGAGGACTACTGGCCGGGATTCTTTATTGAGTTCCACAGCGCCCACGACGGCCGCTTTCCGAAGGACGAAGCCTGGCTCATCATCCGCGGCAACCACCTCGGTCAGGAAATCCGCAGCATCCAACTCACCCCGGGCTGGTGGACTCTCGGCATGTCCGTGAGCGGTGATGGACGCGTGCACTACTACGCTCGACCCGGAGTCGAGAATCTCACACCCGCTAACCTGCTTCACTCAGGAAACCCCTACAGCTACAGCGCCGAATACTTCGCCACCCATTTCTACAACGTCTGCAATCAGAACGATGGAAAAACATGGTCGACCCCGTTCATCATCGATGATCCGGCGATCTTCACCGCCAACTGAACCAGAAACTCCCAACGGAGCAGACAAGCCGCCTCATGGATACCCTCCTGCAACTCCTCGAAGTCGTCCGTCACCTCGACGAACACCTCGCCAGGCTTTCTGCCCAGATGGGTGGCTGGCTCTACACTCTGCTCTTCGCGATTGTCTTCGCTGAAACCGGGCTGGTGATCTTTCCATTCCTGCCAGGTGACTCACTGCTCTTTGCCGTGGGCGCCATCGTGGCCGTGGAAGGCTCCGGCCTCAGCCTGCCACTGATGACCGCTCTGCTCCTCTTCGCCGCGATCGTCGGCGATGCCACAAACTACTTCATAGGGCGCGCCATCGGCCCGCGAGTGTTCTCGAAGGAAGACTCGTGGCTGCTGAACAAAAAACACCTGCTCAAAGCAGAAGCCTTCTACCAGCGACATGGAGGCAAAGCCATCTTCCTCGCGCGCTTCGCGCCGCTCCTGCGAACCTTCGCGCCCTTCGTTGCCGGAATCGGACGTATGAACCTCGTACGCTTCTGGTTCTTTAACATTTCCGGAGGCATCTGCTGGGTCGTCGGCTTCCTCCTTGCCGGTTACTTCTTCGGCAACATTCCGGCAGTCAAACGCAACTTTGAATTCGTAATCCTCGGCATCGTCTTTGTGTCCCTTCTGCCCGTAGTCGTGGAATGGTACCGCAGTCGGAAAGAATCACCGTAGAACGTTGAAGGCGATGTCAATCACCCGGTAACAGTGCGAGCACACGCTCCCAAACCCGCAACCGGAACAAAACAAAGGCGGGTGCCGTAAATCGTCCGGAAGTCCCGCACGACACAGATCGTTTTTTCTCGGCGATCACTGGGGGGATTGGCGGAATTATCACCATCCCCTGACGGTCGCGGCTCGGCAGGCTCTTTTTCGGAATGCGTTGGCGGTCACTATGAACTGCAGCTGAGCATCGAACAGCCGGCACGGTCCCGCGCCCACTCGGGGCGCTTTAATCCCAGATGTCCCTTCTCAGGCTGCTCGTCGTATGGCCGCCGCAGCACCTCCAGCAGCTCCATGAGCAGTCCCGAGTCACCCTGTTCAACTCGGTCAATTGCCAGCTGGGCAAGATAATTCCGGAAAACGTACTTCGGATTCACACCATTCATTTGCGCCCGCCGAGTCTCTTCGGTCACGGCCGCGGTCCGCGCCAGAGCCCCGTATCGTCGCAGCCAATCCTGCCACGCAGCCTGCAGTTCCCCACCCACTTCGCTTGGCTGATACCACGCGGGCTGGAGCACATCAAAGATCTCCGACCAGACGTCAGCTGCTGGCTCCACAATTTCCGACGCGGAGATCGCAGCCAGTGCCCGGTACAGAATCGTCATGTCCGTCTCCGTGCGCTGCATCAGTTCCTGCAGCGAGTTCGACAGTGCGGCGATCTCCTCTGCCAGCTCCAGTGCTCCACTCGCCGGACATAAGCCCAGCTTCGCAGCCATCATCCGCTGACACTCCCCGTTGAACCGCGACACGTACGCATCAATCCCAGCCTGCAGCACCGATTCGTCCGGCATCACCACATGCAGCGCGTTTGCCAGCTGCACCAGATTCCACAGCGCAACCTGCGGCTGCCGACCGTAACAGTATCTTCGGCCAGCAGCGTCAGTGGTGTTCGGTGTCCAGTCCGGATCATATCCCTCCAGCCATCCATAGGGACCGTAGTCAATCGTGAGCCCCGTGATCGACATGTTGTCCGTGTTCATCACACCATGCACAAATCCCACGCGCATCCAGTGCACCATCAGGTCCGCTGTCCGCTCACACACTTCCCGAAACCAAACCCCATAACGATCCGCACCCCCAGCCGAAAGACCAGGAAAATCCGTGTCGATCGTGTAGTCCACCAACTGCCGCAAAAGCTCCGTTTCCTTTCGAGCTGCCGGGATCTGGAAGTTGCCAAATCGAGTAAATGAGGGGGCCACGCGACAGACAATCGCTCCTCGCTCCTGACGCGGATTTCCGTCGTAGAACATGTCCCGCGTCACCAGTTCTCCCGTCCCCGTCAGAGTCAACGCCCGCGTCGTTGGAATCCCCAAATGGTGCATCGCCTCGCTGCACAGAAACTCACGCAGACTTGAACGCAGCACCGCCAGACCGTCTGCAGTCCGGGAATACGGCGTCGGACCAGCGCCCTTCAACTGCAGCATCCAGCGACTTCCGCGACTGTTTATCACCTCCCCTAGATTGATCGCGCGACCGTCTCCCAGCTGACCAGCCCAGTTGCCAAACTGGTGACCCCCGTAACACATCGCGAACGGGTCCATACCCGCAAGCAGCCGATTCCCCGAAAAAACGTCCGCCGCAGATCCGTCCATGAATTCGCTCGGAGCCAGATCCAGCTCCGCTGCCACCTCCGCCGACCATCCCAGCAACCGCGGAGCAGCCACCTTTGCAGGCCGAACTCGCGACCAGCATGCCCCTCGCACCTGCCGCCGAAAATTCGATGCCTCAGCGTCCCCCGGCAATAACCGCGTAAACCGATTGTCAAACTGCAACTCGCCCAGACGCCGCTGACCCATCGCTCACTTCTCCAACCTCCCCACTCGCCACTCCAGGAGGAGACGCTGCCAGGGTGAGGGGTCAAAAAACTCTGCAGATCACCCACGAAGTTCCCGCAAACTCAACTCACCACAACCCGTGCGGAAAAGCAGTTTCCAAACTCGATTTTCATTGACTCGGATTCGCTGCGTGTTCTTCTCACACACCCGCCCCCACGGAAACTCCTGACATCACTTCCGGAAACACCTTCAGCATCGCGTCCAGCTCCGCATCCGTGCCTATCGTGATCCGCAACCCATCCAGCAGTTCTCCAGATGCCGTCGCACCCGGAAACCGCATGTACCGCACCAGAATCCGCCGCGATTTCAACTGCTCATAAATCTCCCTGTGCCTGCCACTCGCATGCGTCGTCCACAAAAAATTGGCCTCACTGGGATGCACCTGAAAACCAAAGAAGGGCAGGGCGGCCGCCAGCCGCTCACGCCCCGCCAGTATCCGCCGACGGTTCTCCAGCATCCACGACTGATCCTCTAGCGCCGCCGTCGCCGCAGCGATCGAGACACTGTCACAGTTGTAGCTGTCCTTCACCTTCCGCATTCCACTGATCAGATCCGGATGCGCAATCGCAAATCCAAACCGAATGCCAGCCAGACTGTACGCCTTGCTGAATGTCCGCGTCACAATCAAACGATTATCAAACCGAGGATCCCGCAGCAGCTCGCCACGGTGCGGCTGAGCAGCAAAGTCGCCGTAGGCCTCGTCCAGCACCAGCACTCCACGGTCCGGCAGCAGCTGCAGCAACTCTTCCGCGGTCCACAGCGTTCCCGTCGGCGAATTCGGGTTGGGCACATACACAATTCGCACCCGCTGCCGCAGCGCTGCCGCTTCCTGAATATCCCAACGCCAGCCACGGGAACCATCCAGCAGCAGTCGCTGCACGCCGCAGCCCTGAATCTGAGCCAGTGACTCATACAGAACGTAACTGGGATACGGATACGCAATGCTCTCGCCCGCGTCGCAGAATGACCGCGTGATGATCGTCAGATTCTCGTCGCTGCCGTTGGCTGGAATGACCCAGTCCGGATCGACTCCAAAGAGCTTTGCAGCCGTTCGCCGAAATCCACTCGCGTCCGGATCCGGGTACTTATTCAATGCGCCCGTGGCCTGCAACTGAATCGCTTTTACAACCGCTGGCGACGGCGGATGCGGATTCTCGTTGGTGTTCAGTTTGACCCAGCCCTGCTCCTGAGGCTGCTCGCCAGGAACATAACCAGCCATCGCGTCAATCGCAGGACGAAATACGGATTTCATGAAACTGCCTGAATGGAACTCAAGCCCTCGCGGCACCGCCAGTCGCTGCGACTGGCCGCACGAAGTCCCTCTCTCGTCAATTCTAGTCTGCACAGCATGCTTTGGGTACACCTTCGCCAAAAATGACGCCTGAGTACCAGCAGGCAGGAACCGGCCGATTAACATCGACCGCACGCCAGGCTCCCTACTTCCCCGCAAACTCCGCCGCATCCGCGTTCCCGCCCGACTGCACGTACGCAGTCAAATCCAGAATCTCCTCACGCGTGTATGTGATCAGCAGCCCCATCGGCATCGTGCTCGTCTTCGACGCCTCCAGCTCCTCAATCTCCACCCGCGGCAGGACCACGCGCTCCATCGGCTTCAACGGGTTCGGCAACAGCGTCACACTGTCCCCGCTTTCTTCAACCTTTAAACCCGACAACGCTCGACCATCCCCCAGCACTGCCACCCACGTCTGATACTGCTGGTGAATCTCCGCCGATGGTTCCAGAATCTGCTGCAGCAGCCGCCGACCCCGAAAACGCTCCGATACCTTCGTCAGCTCCGGTCCCGGGCCGTCAGCACTCGCTCCCAACTTGTGACACTTACTGCAGCCAGCCGAATCAAACACCGCACGCCCCTGCACAAATGATCGACCTGACAACCGCTCCACATCCTCCGCAAGGTCCGCCGCGGTCCACGTCCGCACAAAACTTCGCACCGGCACAAATGCTGACTCCGGTATCGCAGCCCCCTCCGGCAGGACAAACAAACTGCCCTGCATCACTCTCCAGTGACCAGGATATGTGCACACCAGACGGTACTCGCCAGGCTCCTGCGGCGCTTCAAAGTACAACGTATATGAATCCCCAGGCTGCAGAATCGGAGAAAAACACAGCTCTCGCGGATCCTCCGGAACGTAGTGCGTCGCGATCGCCCGCGGATTGCTCGCCAGCTGCATCGAACGCTCGCCAAATTCCTCGATCGCATCCGCTCGCACCACCGCCACGTTGTGCGGCATCCCCGGATCCCCGTTGCGGAACGCCAGCGACACCCGCGCCCCAGGCAACACTCGCAGCACCCGCGGTTCAAACTGCAAACCCGCCGCTGCCACTACCGACATCTTCCGCGAACTCGATACCCAGCCGAAATTCGTCCCGTACTGCTCCTGCTGCACCAAACGCGGATCCTGCTCATACTTCTCCGCAACCGGGAACCCCGGAGCAGGACGCTTCGACACCGCTGCATAGCCAGAATACCCCGTGAAATCGCCACGCTGCTTCACGATCGTTGCAAATACGTCCGGCAATACCGCCAACCCCCGCTGCGTCCGCAAACGACCATGAAAATGAAACTGCATCACCGGATGCAGCTGCGGAATCTCTACAAACACCGATTGACCATCCTCCAGCAGACGCACGGACTTCACCGCCACATAATCGTGCCCCTGTCGACCCGGCTGCTGCACCGAAAACTCCGGTGACCCGTACCCCGCGCTGTACAGATAATTCCACTGCTGACAGAAAATGTTCTCGACCGTCACCGAACGCGGATCCAGTGGCTCACTGAATCGTACAATCACCCCGTTGTTCCACGCCTCGAAACCACGAGGCAACGCTAACTGCTCAGGGATCACTCGCAGCCGCTGCAGACATCCGTCCTCCTGTGCATAACTCTGCCAGCCCTCCGTGCCACCCACATACACCCCGCCGTCCTCCACAGAATGCACCGCTCGACAAATTCCGCTGCGGTAGTCGCCCGGGAGCGGAATGATGGCCCCCTGAGCACTTCCGTCAATCACGTCTCGCGACACCACATACGCCTGACAAGCCCCAAAACTCGTCCCCAGAATCGCACCCGACAACGCCCCCAAACGCCCGTCCTCAGGCAAAAAACACAACTCCCCACTCGAATTGTCAATGCCCCGCGGCAGGAAACACAATGGCAGGTCGTAACCATACAACCCCCGGCCCGACTGCGGACCCTTCAACCCGTGATAACTCCCCTCCCGCACCTCGAAAATTGCCGACGCCGGAGTCCATGTGCCCTCCTGAACCGTCGATAACACCACACTCCCGTCCGCCGATACCCCGATCCCATTCGAATTCCTCAAACCACTCCCCAACCGACGAATCAAACCCGCAGAATTCCGATGAGCAACCCCGAAGTCCTGTGACGACACCGACCAGTACAACTCACCCCGCCCGTCCTGCTGCAGCGACGTACAGAAATCATGCCCGCCTGTCGTTGGATACCCATTCGTCACACATTCGTAAAAATCCGCCTCGCCGTCGCCGTTGCGATCGTGCAGTCGCGTAATCTGGTCGGATCCAAGGACCAGCACCTGATCCTGCTGGACCACCAGCCCCAATGCCCGATAAAGCCCGGCTGCCATACGCTGCCAACGCAGCTCGCCTCCCGCAGAAACACCGCCCGTGCCCGTTACCACCCAAACCTCGCCCATCAATGTCGCCACGGCTGCCCGGCCACCGCTGAGAACCCCCACGCCGCCTATTCGCATCGCCGAT
>JBJTOP010000068.1:0-30493 GCA_046074645.1 Planctomycetaceae bacterium
CATTTCGATTGCCGCGGTCAGCTCAGAGTCGGACAAGTTGCATTCGTCAGCAGTCACTTCGGCCATGATTTGGTACCTGACATTTAGGCAGTTGGTAGGGTTTTCTCCTGCCTGGCGCAAATCTTGTGCCAAGAATTGTGGTGCTGGCAAATTTTTCTAAAGTGACTGCCATTGGGCTTCCGCCCATCCGCTGTTACGGTAATGAAGGTGCATGGCACCTTTGTGGATGTTCCAGCCGCATGGCGGCAGCCTGCGGGCGAACGGCCCTGCCAGCGACCGCGCCAGCGCGTGCACCTTCGGTGCGAAACACAGCCGGGGGCTTCCGCCCAGCCGCTACTGACTCGACGTTCCGTTCGACATCGGCTAGTCTCTTTCCCACCGGCCATATTCACACTTCAGGATCGCTTCCCATGACCAGCAATCGCTACCTGTCGCGCCGAAATGTCCTGTTGCGAGGACTTGTGGCGTCCCCTGTTCTGTGGAGGCGTGATTCGTGTGCTGCCGGTTTCCGCGAGGCCAACGATCGCCCGATTGCCGCCTGCATTGGAACAGGCAGTCGCTGGTGTCAGAAGGCGACCGGGATTAATGGACCCTGGGGGTCCGCTCCGGATTTCAAAAAATTCGCGGACTATGCGGCTGTCTGCGATGCGGATGCCTCTCGTCGCGAACTGGCTGCCGGACTGGTTAAGGAGTGGACGGGGACGGCCCCTTCCATCCACGCCGACTATCGCGCCGTCCTTGACAACCCCAGGATCGAGATAGTCCACATCTCCACCCCGGATCACTGGCACGCGAAGATGGCGGTGGAGGCAATGCTGGCCGGCAAGGATGTTTATCTTGAAAAACCGATGACTCTGACGATTCCGGAAGGTCGTCTGATTTGCGACGTCTGTCGCCGTACGGGACGGATCGTGCAGATCGGAACTCAGCAGCGCAGCGAGCGTCAGTTCATCGAAGCTGTTGCGCTGGCACGAACCGGCAGACTGGGGCAGCTGAAGAAAGCCACCTGCAGTATTGGAGGCTCGCCACAGAGTCCGTCTTTGCCCGTCGCTGCGGCCCCGTCAACGCTCGACTGGAACCTTTGGCAGGGTCCTGCCGAGGCAAAGGAATTCAGATATCTTGCCGGCGACAACGGTGAAACTCGCAGCTGGTCTCGCTGCCATTACGAGTTCCGCTGGTGGTACGAGTATTCGGGCGGTAAGCTGACTGACTGGGGTGCTCATCATGTCGATATCGCCACGTGGGCGCTGGGCAAGACAGAAACCGGACCGATTCGCGTCATCCCTGAGCATGTTCGGCATCCCATGGAATTCCGGGATGGCTATCCCGTCGATCCGACGCGCTACAACACGGCCACTGAATTCCTGATCCGCGCTCAATTTGCAGATGGCGTCGAAATTGAAATTCGCCATGATGGAGACAACGGAATTTTGCTGGAAGGCACTGAAGGCCGGATTTTCGTCAATCGTGGCCGCATCACCGGAAAGCCTTATGAAGATCTGAAAGAGCGTCCACTTCCTGATGGCACTCTGGAACAAATCTATGGCAATCGGTCACTCACCGACCACTTCACCAATTTCTTCGAGGCAGCTCGCGATCGCCGACAGCCAGTTTCAGACGTGTTCAGCCATCACCGAGCTCTGTCCACCTGTCACCTTGCCGGAATCACAGCGAGACTCGGACGCCCGCTCACGTGGAACCCCGACGCCGAACAAATCGTCGACGACCCGCCTGCCACCGCACTCCTCTCTCGAAACCCGCGAAAAGGCTTCGAAACTCAGCTGGGTTAACTGGAATCAATCAGGGCGACCGCAGAACCAGAGCATTAAGCGAAAGGAATTGCCACAAAAGACAGGAAATCCAGCGAAAGAAAACCCCCGCTGTTCCCCCAAAAACTGTATCATCCGGCACTCACATCGTGTCCTGCCGCCGTTCGTTGTCCCTTGCCCCTTGCCCCTTGCCCGTTAACACACCCAACTCCCGGTGCCCGATGCCAGTGGACCTCATCGAACATCAAGTTGACTTCCTCGAATTGTGCGATCACATCCGGGAGAGCGGCATTGTGGCATTTGACACGGAGTTTGTGTCGGACGTGGGTTATCGTCCAGAACTGGGTCTGCTGCAGTTTGCGACGCGGGACCGGGTTGTTGCGGTGGATCCATTGACGATTCCTTCTCTGGGGCCGTGGTGGGATCTGATGGCGGATGATCAGACCACGGTGGTGGTTCACGGCGGTCAGGCAGAAATTCGATTTTGCATTCAGCGAAGTGGCCAGATTCCGCGGCGGCTTGTCGATATCCAGCTGGCGGAAGGTCTGCGTGGCCGCAGCTATCCAATGGCTTACAACGCGATTGTCGAGCGGGTGCTTGGGAAAACGATCTCCAGCAATCAGACGAGATCCGACTGGCTGCGTCGTCCGCTTTCGCGTGAGCAACTGCGATATGCTCTGGACGACGTCTCACATGTGCTGGCAATCTGGGATCGTCAGTCTCAGTGGCTGAAAACTCGTCGGCGTGACGGCTGGGCCGAGGCGGAATTCAAACGGATGTGCCGGGAAATCCATGAGGACGAGCAGGTGCCGCCGTGGGAGCGGGTCTCAGGAGCTCATCGGCTTTCCCGACGCGACCTTGCCGTTCTGCAGCGACTGTCCATTTGGCGCGAACAGACTGCTGCTGAACTGAACAAGCCGTCCCGCAGGATTCTGCGGGACGATCTGCTGCTGGACCTGGCCAGACGGCGTCCAGCCAACGTCCAGCAGGCGCTGGCAACCCGGGACCTGAACAGACCTGAATACCGCAGGCGACTTCCGGAAATGGTTGAGGTGGTAGCTGAAGCGCTGCGGATCCCCGACGAGAAGCTTCCGCCGCGTCTGCGTCCCCGAGACGACTCCGCGTCCGACGACCAGATCATCTCACGACTCCTGGGACTGGCACTGGGCAACATCTGCGCCGAACTGGAAATCGCCCAGGCACTTGTCGGGACCGGCCGGGATTTGACGGAACTTGTCAGAGCTGTTCGCGGGGGAGAGACTGAAGAGGTGCCGCAGCTGCTGAGCGGTTGGCGCGGGGAGGTTTGCGGAGACATCCTGCGAAAAGTGCTCGATGGCCGCATGTGCTTCCGCGTCGCCCCGAAAAACTCGGCCACACCCCTTGTCTTCGAAGAAGTTCCCGAACGCCGCGGTCGCTGAACACAAGCCCTGCAGCTCCTGTAAATGCCGCTGGATCCCCGCAGTAAGCTCCACCGTTTTTCCTTTGCCGCTGTTGTCAGAGAACTGCTATACTGCCAATCGCGGCTTTTGCAGTATCGACCGTCGGCCCCTGCTTTCCTGGCCTGTCCCGGAGCCCTCCCATGTCCGTTCACCGTCGTCAGTTTCTGACTCGAACCGCTTCCACTTCGCTCGCTCTTGCTCTGGCCGCGGGTTCCCCATATCCCCTGCTGGCTTCATCGCGTCTGGCGAAGCCCGGACGGATTCTGATTGTTGTTGAACTGCAGGGGGGTAATGACGGTCTGAACACGGTGGTGCCGGCGGACGATCCGGTTTATCGACAGCTGCGACCGGCACTGGCACTTGAGCGTGCTGAGTGCCTGGCGATCGATCAGCGGTTCGGCTTCCACCCGGCCCTGACTGGCTTCGCAAAACTGCTCGAAGCGGGTCAACTCGCTGTTGTTCAGGGAGTTGGCTATCCGGATCCGAATCGGTCGCATTTCGAGTCGATGGACATCTGGCATACGTGTCACCGCCGTAACGAGGGGCGTGTGGACGGCTGGCTGGGACGCTGGCTGGAAAAACGCTCACCGCGTGGCACGGATTCGCCTGCAATGCATCTGGGAGCCGACAAGCTGCCGCTCGCACTTCTGTCGCGACGAATACGCGTGCCATCTGTGGATTCACTTGAGGATTTTCGACTGCGGGGAACAGAAGATCCGCGATTTCGCGAAACACTGCAGTCACTGGCCGAAAACTCAGCTGATGCCGCTTCAGAAAGCTCCGTGAGCCCTGCAGACGCTGCGGGACTTCTCAGTTTTGTTCAGAGCAGCACCAGTGCGGCGCTTGCTGCCAGTGAACGCCTTGCGGCCGTCGCTGCGAAGGTCTCGGATTCCTCCGTTGTCTGGCCACAGTCGCCCCTCGGCGGTCGCCTCCGAAACATCTCAAGGCTGATCCGCGCTGGACTCGACACATCCCTGTACTACACCACACTCTCTGGCTTTGACACCCATGCCCAGCAGCCGGATGCCCATCGCAGTCTGCTGCGGCAGCTGGGCGATGCCGTAAAAGCACTCCTTGATGAACTGCAGGAATCAGGGGACGGAGATCGCGTCACGGTGCTCTCATTCAGTGAATTTGGCAGACGCGTCGGAGAGAACGCCAGTGCGGGCACGGACCATGGCACGGCCGGCCCGGTGTTCCTTGCCGGTTCCGCCATCCGCCCAGGCCTGCACGGTCCCGCTCCGGATCTCAACACTCTGAAGGACGGCGACCTGCAATTCACTGTGGATTTTCGAGAAGTCTACGCTGCGGTCCTGGAACGCTGGCTTGAGGTGGCGCCGACAGGAATCCTGCCCGGAAACTGGAAAGGCGTCGATGTGTTTCGAACCTGACACCTTTCCTTTTATTTGCCGTGCACCCGGGTAAGATTTAATCTGGAACTCGTTTAGTTCAGACCGCGTTTCAGTTCGCTGAGCAACGTGCGCTGCTGCAGAACGACGGAACCCTGTTCGTCGCAGATCTGAATGCGAATCACGGGGTCGGCAGATTCCCAGTCGAACAGGATATTGCCGTAATTCACGTCAAACCACGTCAATCCAAGCCGATAAGGATTGATTTCGTTTGCAAAACGGACTCCGGTTTTTGTGAAGTTGCCGGATGGTTGATTGAGACTGCTGCTGGTGGCTTCATACAGCGGGTAGCCGACTCCTTCATTCGCATCTGCGGCCAGCCCGGCAAGTTCGGCAAGGTGCCGATCTCCGCTGATCATCAGAACACCGCTGGCTTCAGTTTTGCGAATCAGTGACAACAGTCGCTCTCGTTCGAGTGGAAAATTGCCCCACATTTCCCAGCCGTGCTGGTTCGACAGCACCTGATAGCTGGAGCCGATAATCCGGACTTCAGCTGGCTGCCGCAGCTGTTCCTCCAGCCATTTCCACTGGGTTTCGCCGAGTACCGTCGCCTGAGGATCATCGTTGGGAAGATAGCGGCCGCGGTATCCTTCACCGGGTTCGCGCGAAGAGAAACCTTTCTTAAGGGGACTGCGGAAGTATCGGGCATCCAGCAGAATGACCTGCACTCGTCGACCCGGGGGTCCATGGATGGACGCGGAATAGATACCTTCGCGGTGACGTCGTGGGTCGTCTGGTTTGGCCTGAATGAAGTCAAGGAACACCTGCTGGGATTCCTTGCGATATTCGAATTCAGCACCGGAGTCATCGCGGCCGAAATCGTGATCGTCCCAGGTGGCCAGCACCGGACAGGCAGCTCGGAGTTTTACAAAGCCAGGCTGTTCTTCCAGCTGTCGATACTTCTGCCGCAGCAGCTGCATATCGTCGGTGTCGCCGTAAATGTTGTCTCCGAGCAGAATAAACATGTCCGGCTTCCCCGCGACAACTGCGTCCCAGATGGGCTGCGGTTTATCCTGTTTTGCACAGGAGCCGAAGGAGATCCTGCTGACCGTTGGCGGATTTGATTTTGCCGAAGCGTCCTGAGCGGCGAGGGCAGGGCAGAGGAGTGCAAGGAGGCCGCAGAGCAACAGTGACGAGTGGAGACGCGTGGTGAGCATGATTCGTTCCAGCAGGATGAATTCAAACATTGGCTGCTTGTGTTTAGCGGTTTCTGCGGGGAAAGCAACTGCATCTGTGAAGCAGATGTGAACACAGCCCCCTTCCCGCAGCGTCGGTCAATCTTTGGAATGCCGAGCGTGTTGAAATCGCCGGACACCCTGCAGGCCGCATGGCGCTTTTACTTTCCTGTCTGTTGCCACCACGCGTGCATAGCCGCTGACCCGAATGGAACTGCTGAAAGCGAATGTTCTTTCTGATCTGACAGTCGCATCACCCAGAGATTTCGAATCCCGCGACGGTTTGAGCCATAGACGATCCAGTTGCCATCGGGTGACGGTTTGGGGTGGTAGTGAGTGGTGCCAGCAATCGAGCTCGTGAGTTGCTCGGCGGCACCTTCGAGCGGAATGCGGAACAGCTCCACGCTGTTACCGACTTTCGCTGTGTAGAAAACGAATTCTCCGGTCGCTGACCACACCGGAACATCACTGCTGCCGTCGTGATAGTCGGGCACATCAAGGAACTGAGTCACTCCACGGTAACCGCCACGGTCTGCCAGTTTCTTCAGTCCGGTTCCATCGGCTCTGACAACATGGGGATGGCAGTTGTAATGTTCTCCGGAAACGAACAGCAGCCATTTTCCATCCGGCGACCACGACGGGGCGAAGACAAATGGGTGACCGGTCTGTACCTGCCTGCGATTTGAGCCATCAGCATCTGCGAGAAACACCTGATAGTTTTCGTGATAAGAAATCCGAGACCCGTCAGGCGAACTGCTGAATCCATAGGCAAAGCCACTGGAATCTTTCGTCAGATCCACTTTGTTGCGGCCGTTTCGGTCCATGCGAAAGGGTTTGGAATTGCCGTCGATCAGAGCTGTGAAGCCCAGCTTTGATGGGTCGCCGGGCCAGAAGAACAAGCCGGAATTGTAAAAGCTGACTCGATCGACGCCGGTAACGTTCTGCGTCTGCCCATTCTTCAGATCGACGAGAAAGGTATCCACCAGCCATCCGTCAGGCGTGAAGCGAAATGTTTTGTGCTGTTCTTCCCACTGCGCATTTTCTGAGCTTTCCCAGCCGCGCAGTACGATGGCTGTCCTGCCATCGGGGGACCAGCCTGCGAACTGAGTCCACGCTCCAGGCTCATGAGCCAGTTCTTCTGCCACCGCACGCCGCTCAGTACCGTCGGCCCTGACTATCATCGCGCGACTGGTGCAGACATTGGCGTGCCGGCCACCCGGCAGGTTTGTACGGTGTTCGGTGTAGCCAATGAGCGGGAGTGTCGGTGCTGTTTCGTCAGCCGGCAGCGTCATTTCGCTGAACAGAGCTGCTGTTGCGGAGACTGAAGGCCACCGAAGCAGATGCTGCAGGCACTGACGGCGACTTTGGAATTCGGAATGGGCATTTGCAGCAGAGCGGATCATGAGGCCTTGTCTGGATCTGGGTTCCGGGAAAACTGGCTGAAGAGCGGATCAGCGATTCTTTCCGCGAACGAACCATTTCTGACAAGTGTTCCAAGAAACACGCTGGCGACGAGCAGGATTCCGGCGGTCGCTGTTCCAGCGCGATTCAGCCAGCCACTGGGGCGCGTTCCGCCAGCGGGAACAGAGGTGCTGATGGTGAGCGCCAGCAGGGCAAGCCAGAACGTGGCAGTCGACGCGGCAATGCCGATGGTTCGCAGGGAACGGACCTTGTTGCGAACAGCGGGAAGGTTTTGGAGTGCGGTATCCGCTGGCAGACTGACGAGGTGATATTCTGTGGTGACAGTCTGCATGCCGGATGCGGTGCCCAAATCGGCTTCTTCGGTTTCTGACCAGGGGGGAGTGAGGCGGTAGCTTGTTGTGTCTATCGCGAGCGTCTGGATTACCGCGTGATATTCCCGGGGAAGTTTATCGGCAGTGGCCTGTTCCAGAAGGAGTTCCTGGGCGGCGGCAGTCAGACGTTTGCTGCGTTCCTGTTCGACGCTGGTATTGCCGACCTGCGTAATGCGGACAACACGGCTGGCAGAGGGAGGGTTGTCGATCCATGCGGGGCGAGGTGTTGTGGGGGGTGAAGCGGCTGATGTCGGCGCGGGGTCATTGGAGTTGTCAGTACTGAGGATGGACACGAGTGAATCGGCGAGGCTGCTGAGACCGCTGGCGGCGAGGCGTGGGGGAACAGGTGGCAGAGCTGTTCCGAGAGACGAGCCGAGTGGGATGAGTGCGTAGCCCTCGCGAATATCCTGAGGCAGCCGCGCCTGCATGTCCTGCAGCAGATCACCTGCGGCGTCGCCAAGAAGCTGGCGGACCATGGGCTGCGTAAGTTCGAAAACAACCACTTCGCCGTTTTGGGATTCACCGAGTGAAACAGGAGCATTACCGGCTGTGGCCGAGACGGGCTGTTCTGTTATCTGTCTGCCGCCAAAGAGGCGACCGACCTGAGCAGCGAATTCGGCGAGCAATCGACGGCGTTCGGCCGGTGTTTTGGGCAGAGCATCAGTGCTTTCGGTTTCCGTGGCGTCCGTGGGGGCAATGGAGGAATTATTGGGGGGACTGGGGGGAGCGGGTTCGCTGATCGTGGCGGGGGGTAAGGACACGGTATTCTGACTGGTATGCTGAGTGCCCACAAAGGTCAGAGCGGCCGCAATGAAAAACATCGCAGTGATGACTCCGGTAAAGCTATGAGTGGCAACTGTTGACTGAGGTCCGGCCTGCATCCCGACGGGAGCGAAACTTTCTGTGCTGGCGGTCGCGGCCACGGGCCGCGGATTGGGGGACATCGTGCCGGACCGCGAGGGGCGCGAGGGGCGGTCGGATTGTTTGCCGCGTTTCAGCAGCCAGTTCAGAAACATCGCCAGCCCCGCAAGCACGAGGGCGGCAGCCGTGAATGAAATCACGACACCGATGAGCATCATAAGTGACAGCACACCACCCACCATATCAGGACTCGCTTTCTGCGACACGACTGCTGGAGTATATGCGGAAAGGGCCCGTAACCGAGCACTTTTTCGGGGAATTCACATCATACCGACCGGATTTTCGCCGTAACGAACCGTTCGCAATCGCGGTGGCAGCCAGCCGGATGACAACTGCAGCACCATGGAAATGGAAAGTGCCAGTGTGCTGCCAAGAGCCACTGGGAACGGCAGCAGCCATGATACGGCGGCACCTGCCAGCAGAGAGACCAGCGCGGAAGAAATCCGCAGCCGGGATGGGCGCCAGCGGTCAGCCTGATGCCACCACCTGCGAGCTCCGAACAGAAGTCCGAAAAATGTCATAAACCCCGCTGCAGTCGGTACTTCGTCGCTCAGCAGCAAGACGCTGGGTCGAAGCCTGTCCGCGATGACGCCGGAACCTTCCGTGTGGAAGAATTCGGCATCCCCCAGCAGCAGAAAATCCTGGAGCCACCACACCAGTAATCCCACCAGCACACCGGTTGAAAACTGCAGTGATCGCCGCAGGAACCCTTCACCTGCAGCACCCTCCCAAAGCTTTGCGGGGATGAGCAGTGCCCAGACGCAGATCAGTGTCGTGATGCCAAAAAACACAGCCTCGGAGGCTCGAGGGATCACGTCGGTCAGAAAGAAGAGGCTGGCGGTCACCACGAGCACAAATGGCAGCGCGGCCGCAGCGGAAAGATTCATGTCCCGCAGACGGTCACGCAGCAGCAGCGGTGGTGGTGCTGACGGGGGATAAAGCTGTCGAGCGCGCGGTGCCTGCGCAACACCGGCGATGGGCGCTCTTCCGGCCACGACAGGCTGCGACGCGACAACCTGTCCTGGCGATGCCGGGCGTTCTGCAATCACAGCGTCCGCCACGGCTTGCTTTTTCTTTTTGCTGTCCGCGAACAGGTACCAGGCCGCAAAGCCAAGCAACCCTCCAGCGACGGCTTCGTAAGACCCCACAAACACTTCAGAACTCACCACCGACAACAGCACTACTCCCGACAGCACCCAGCGCACAGGCTCCGGCAGCTGCCGCCAGAAGTTCTGCAGAGATTTCCAGTAGGTCGGCTGTGCGGCCACCACAGCAGGCTGGTTCGGCTGAACTGGCAGGGGAATTGGTCGAGCGGCGTTCGGGGGACCTGGCAGAGTCTCTGCGATTGCCTCGGCTGCGTAACGGTTTGCACGTGGTTCCGGCACAGCGGTTGGCGATTCCACGGCCTCACAGAATTGTCGCTGCAGCTCCAGTACATCCTGAATCCGCCTGTCGGGATCCTTTTCAAGAGCACCGCGCAGGACCTGCTGCAGTGGCGGCGACAACATCGACAGGTCGGGCTCTGCTGTCAGGTGCTTCATCAGGATCTCTGCTGTCGTTTCACCGTCGAAGGGAAGCTGTCCGGTGAGCATTTCAATGAGCATCA
This sequence comes from Planctomycetaceae bacterium, assembly GCA_046074645.1. Taxonomy (GTDB): domain Bacteria; phylum Planctomycetota; class Planctomycetia; order Planctomycetales; family Planctomycetaceae; genus SXXK01. The sequence goes on from JBJTOP010000068.1 coordinate 10,113, forward strand.
CCCCCAGTGCATACACATCGACTTCACGGCCGTAGCGGCCCCGGGAAACCTCGGGCGCCATGTAATAGACAGTGCCGACACTCTGCGTCTGAGCACTGCGGCGGCTTTCGGAGATGTACTTGGACAGGCCCACATCTCCGATCTTCACCTGTTCGCCGTCGCTGAGCACGTTTGCCGGTTTCAGATCTCGATGCACCAGACCGCGGTCGTGCAGGAACGCGAGCCCCAGAGCCATACCGGAGAGCCAGCGGAGAATGTCCGGGAGCGGCATACCGGAGGGATGTCGGTGAAGCACATCCAGCAGGCTGCTGCCGCCGACATATTCCATCACAATCCAGTAATCGCGGTCGGTGTCCTGACGAATGTCGAAGATGGTCACCAGATTGGGGTGATTCAGATTCAGACACTGCTTGACGCCCCGGAGCTCCACTTCGAGGTTATTATTGAGCAGTTTCAGAGCGACCTGGCGTCCCGCATCGCTCATGGCAAAATACACTTCTCCGAACCCACCACGATGGATCGCACGCTTGATCGTGTACCCCTCCAGAGGGCGGGATTCCGGTGCGAATGTGAACTTCATGGGTCATTTCCTGAGGAAATTGACAGGGTCACAGGAGCAAAGACGGGACGTGTTACCAACGTTCACCTGAGGTGGCGGATCATAATTTCCGGGGCTTCTCGAGTGTATTCTCCGCTGCACACTCAGGCGCGTTCCACCCGGAGGCGAAAATCGCCCATCGACACCACGGCTCCATGATTGACTTCCACAGCATCGCTGGTGGCCTGCCCGTTCAGCAGAAATTCAGTCGTTGAACGACACCAGAGCCGATGATTGCTGTCATAGAGCACCAGTCGGCCTGGAATGCCGGGGCAGCGAATGTGAGAATCGCTTCCCGGTCCCAGCAGCATTCGATCGGCCAGCAGCACAACTCCGTCGGCATGGGGTACAAGCCGCTGCGGGCTTTCATGGTTGAGTACGGCTGAGGAGGAAAGTACGGTGGGAATCTGAAACCGCAGCAGGACTCGCGGGGACAACTGAATCAGGGTTCCGGATGACAATGCGGTGACGGCTGCGTTTTTTTCCGGCGAAGCTTTTGAAACCTGTAAAGATTTCAGGAGCCAGTTTTCGCCGGAGAGTTCGAGGACTGCGTGACGGCGGGCGAGCGGGGCCTGCAGGCGAATGTCGGCAGCGGCATCGGGAGCGGCACTTCCCAGAACCACGGTGGTTCCGCAGCAAACCAGCCACGCTCCCACTCCGTCAATCCACAGCATGTAGCGGGAATGAACCATCAGGTGCCTTGCCCGCTGCTGCTGGCCGGTGATACGGCTTCAGCAGATTGCTGGTCTTCGGAAAAGTGTGAGTCGATGCGGCTGAGGATATCCGAGGAAGTTTCGTCGGTTTCGCCTTCCACAGGAATTCGTCCTGACAGCCTGCCTTCGGATTCGAGGAGTGCTTCGCGGATATCGAGTGCCCGATTCATGTCCTGAATCAGCTTTTCGACGCCGGCAAGGCGAGAATCATCGAGCGGTGACGAATTCAGGGCTTCGGCGGCCTGGACCTGTTTCAGGCGGGCTTCGAGCTGAGCGACATTCACAGCCAGGTCCTGACGGCGAGCCTGCATGGCATCCAGCCTTCGCTGATTGGCTCGCAGCGTTTCGAGCTGTGCGGTGAGGATCTGGTGGTCGCGTTTGACCGCGGCTTCGGCTGCCTGAAACGCCTCAAACCGCTGTGCGAGGTCGGCCTGGACTTCGGATCTGGAATAGGAGACAGCGCGGTAGGTGAACCGGCTGCGGTCGGATTCGAGATCCCTGCGAAGTGTGAGGATCGCGTCGCGCTGTTCGCTGAGACTATTTTCACGTGCGGCGAGCGTGCGTTCGAAATTTCGGGAATCAACGGACTGTTCCGCGACGGTGGTCATGTGCCGACGGATTTCCGGCATCAGGCTGTCGACTTCATCGCGAATTCGCTGCAGTTCAAATTCGACGGAGATTTCGTTCTTCACGGCCTGCCGCATCTGCGAACCGAACGTGCGCAGATAGCTGAACGTCTCGCTTCCAAAAAACAGTCCGCCAGCCAGAAGCAGACTGCCTGCCCCGATGATGATTTTCTTCAGCATGACACCGCTCCCTGATTTGGATTGACTTGAACATCACAGGCTCGCGAAGTGCAAAATTCGCGGCATGAGGATCCAAATCGCCGGCGGATGCAATCTATTGGCAGAAATCCGGAAAATTTTTGAGTTTTGTTCCGGCGACCGGTTGGTCGCCGGAACGGAAAACCACGGCTGGGCGTTCAGGCTTTTTTGACCTGGCCGATGTTGATGTAGGCGTGCACGTGCGGAGCACCTCGGTAGTGCCACACGAAACTGGGACCTTCCACGCGCCAGATATCCCAGGTGCGGTCGCCACCAAGATCTTCCTGACTGTAGAAGGACATGTGGAGCTGATCCACGCCACCGGAAGACTGCAGGATCTGCATGACTTCGTCGATGTCCTCGCGGCGGTATGGTGCGAGGAGCAGCGCGAGCGTTTTTTCGACGAGCGATTTCTGGTCGGCGGCGAGTTCTGATACGCGGAGGCCGGAGAACTTGCCGCCTGCTCCCTGCAGCTGCACCGCAGTTTCGGAGGGGGCTTTGGCAATGAGAGCCTTTGCGGCCTGGTCTGCGGTCAGTGACTTAAAAACGGCGTCCGTCGATTGAGTCTGGTAGAAGTAGATGTTCTTTGAAGCCACCGGATCAACCTGATCGTGCCCATAGATGATCGGACCACCGAAGGCGGCGTGGTCCACGGTATTGCCGTCCGCACGCAGTGTCAGGTGGCGGCCGGTGAGCAGGAATTCGAACGGTGACTTTTCGTCGCCCGGAGCACCGAACAGGGCGACGCTGAATTCGTGCAGACCACCGGCGTCCTCGTCCATCTGCCGCGTCACTCGAGCGTAGCCTTCTTCGCTGCACAGGCCTTTGACGATCTTCGCGACGAGCTCGCGCTGCTGAGTCGTGAAGAATTTGTCACCCAGAGTCGGTTCAGTGACGTGCCAGTTGGCGGAGATGCGAGTGCGGCTGGGGTGCTCAAATGGCAGGGCAATCACCTTTTTCTGGTCGTCGGTCAGTGTCGCGAAGAATTCGGACACCGCAGTTTCCGCGGCACTGGTGCGGGATGGCCCGGAATACAGGCCGGCCTGCAACGCGGAGGCAGGGAGCAGAACCGCAGAGGACGCGGCGGCGGCAGTACGGATAAACGAACGACGGTTCACTTCGGGCTTCATCTGGCGGGCTCCCGGCAGGCATGGACGGTGGGAATAAACAGCCGACGGAAGGGACTGCAGACGGAAAGCAGACGCCGACGGCCAGTCCAGTATACCGGCCGTCGGCAGGGAAATACAGCGGGGAAATGCGGGGAAATGGTCACGCGTGCGGGGAGCCTGCGTTGACGACCGGTTGTGCGTGACGGTCACTGCAGAGCACCACCAGAAGGTTGGACACCATGGCCGCCTTTTGTTCCCCGTTCAGTTCGACAATATTATCCTGCTTCAGATGTTCGAGCGCCATTCGGACCATCCCGACCGCTCCTTCGACAATCTGAGCCCGCGCGGCCACGACCGCTGAGGCCTGCTGACGCTGCAGCATGGCGGCCGCAATTTCCGGAGCATAGGCCAGATAACTGATGCGGGCTTCCAGTATCTCGACACCAGCCTGATCAAGACGCTCCTGAATGTCCCGCTGAAGCTGGCCACAAATCTCATCCGTGCTGCCGCGAAGCGACAGATCGCCGTCCGCGCTGTCGTACGGGTAGCGGGATGCCAGCGACCGCAGAGCCGCTTCACTCTGCACCGCCACAAAATCCTCGTAATCCTCCACCTGAAAAGACGCTTCAGCCGTATTCGTGACGCGCCAGACAACAACCGCCGATATCTCCACCGGATTGCCGTTGCGGTCGTTCACCTTTGACGGTCGGCCATGGGAACGACCCTTTTCCTGAGTCACCTTGCCCGCAGCGTCGCGAACTTCAGGTGTTCTGGAAGAACCCGTTTCAAAGTTGTGAACCCGCAGCGAAATCAAACGCTTGCTGTAGAACGGGTTTACCCAGTAGAAGCCGGATTCCCGCGATGAGCCATGGTATTCACCGAACAGAGTAAACACGCGGGCCTGATTCGGGCCAATGGCCACACATCCGAACAGTCCAATAAATCCCGCCATCGGGCACAGCGCTGCTCCAGGGATCAGAATCAGCGCGGGAAAATCAGACGACCCGATCGCACTCGCCAGCATCAGCGCCAGAAGCGGTGCCACAACCATTAAGGCCAGCGAGAAGCCCAACCCCAGCCAGCCGGAAACTGGACGGATCACTTTTTCCTGAAATCGTGTCGACATCTGCAACTCCAAAAGACAGGCAGAAATAAAATCCCACATTTGTAACAACGCAGGAAGTCACAGACGGTTCATGAATTTCGCGCAAAGCGTTCGTGTTTTGTTCAGTGCCGGTCACCGCAGAGGAATCCGCAGTCCATCCCACGCCGGACGGATGTGAGCCGGCAATTCGCGGACAAGGTCATCGTAGTCCAGTTCGTGTGACATGTGTGTGAGCCACGCGCGCTTTGGTGCGAGACGGCGGATGACTCCGAGGGCCGCTTCGAGGTGCAGATGGGTTGGGTGCGGTTCGCGACGCAGTGTGCTGAGGACGAGATCATCGAGGCCTGTGAGCAGTTCGCGGCTGGCGGCGGGAATTGTGGAAACGTCGGTCAGAAAAGCAGCGCTGCCCAGACGAAATCCGAGGATTGGCAGCGTTCCATGGTGAACACGAATGGGCATGATCTGCAGGCCCAGCAGTTCAAACGGAACACCATCTTCAACGCGCTGAAAGGTGATCTTCGGTGCCGCGTATTTATGGGAATGTGAATCCGGATCGGTAAACGCATACGAAAACGTCTGACGAATCTGCCGCTCAACCGGTTCTTCGCAGAACAGCGGCACAGCTGCGTCCATGCGAAAGCCGAAGATGCGCAGATCATCCAGTCCCATGATGTGGTCAGCGTGGGCGTGTGTGATGACGGCTGCACGAATCAGCTGAGCGCGTTCGCGGACCAGCTGCAGGCGCAGCTCTGGTCCGGCGTCAATCACAAACTCGCCCCCCGGAGCCCTTACAAGCACTCCTGTGCGTGTGCGGCGATTGCGGGGGTTGCTGGATGTGCAGACGCGGCAGCTGCAGCCCACCACTGGAACGCCGATGCTGGTGCCAGTACCCATCACCACCATCTCCCATGGGCTCCAGGTGGAAGCAGGTTCAGGTGACGCATTCCGAGCCGAATTTGGCAGATCACCTTCCGACACGCGTCTGTGATTCCTGTGTGAACTGCTGGGATGATGGCAGGCCGTGGGTTCGCCTCCGGGGATCGTAGTCGAAACGGCGAGTCAGTGCCACAGACACCAGGGTGGCTCAACACACAAACCGGGCTGCCCCAGCCAATCGGCCGATGCGTCCGGGCTGAAGGTCGATTCCGCGATCATCGGCCGAATGTTGTCTCACGCGGCCTTTCTGGCTGCTTCGCGCGTGAGCTTTTGTCGGAGTCGCTGCATGCCACGCAGCCAGCGGTCGTAGTCTTCCCCCTTGAGCCGAAAAAACTCCATCACCTGCGGATGCGGCAGAATCAGAAACCGCTCGGCCCGCATTCCCTCCACGATCGCCTCAGCCGCCTGATCCGCAGTAATCGCGTGCAACTGCAGGTAGCGGTGAATTGGATCCGAGCCATCGAGCATATCCGTTTCGACTCCCAGCGGGCACACGCACGACACACGAATTCCGCTGCGACCGTGGCAGGTGTGGAGCCATTCCGCGAGGGCGACATCAGCGTGCTTGGTCACGGAATAAGAGGCGGAGCCGATTTCAGTGAGCAGTCCGGCTGCGGAAGCGGTATGAAGCAGATAACCTTCGCCCTGTGCCAGCATTTGCGGGAGCACCGCGCGGGCGGCATAGACCCGGGACATCACGTTGACGTCCCACATTCGCTGCCAGTCTGCGTTGAGTGTCTCCATGCCACCACTCACTGTGATGCCGGCATTTGAACAAAAGACGTCGATCCTGCCGCACTCACTGGTCACTCGCGTCACCAGCTGCTGAATCTCCGTCTCGATACTCACGTCGCAGCCGATTGCGAGCGCGGTCGGGCCGAGCTGCTGTGCAAGCTGCTCGGCGGCGACGGTGTCGCGGTCTGAGACAATCACGCGAAGAGCCCCTGCAGCAGCCAGCCGCCGACAGAGTGCCGCGCCGATTCCCCGAGCAGCCCCGGTCACCACCACTACCCGGCCTGTGATTTCCATGCCGCAACCCGTTCCTGTTGCTGATGTCCTGTCCCGTACCCCGCAACCGCTCACCAAAGCTCCGGCTGCTACGCACGGAGCCTATCACATCCCCCGCGTGTCAGTCTGCGCTGCAGGCGAAAATCCGGCTGGGTACTGATTTCCAGCTGGCTGGCCTGTGCCCGGAAATCGGCAATCTCAGCGGGACAGAGATGGCTTTGATGCGGCAACCGCCGACTGCATTCGTCGCGCAAACTGACCGGCTGCCTCACCCGCCGCCTGAGCACCCTGAGCTTCTGAGATCTTTCGGACGATTGCCGAACCCACGATGACACCGTCGGCAAGGCCCGCCAGCGCGGCAACCTGGTCAGGGCCGCTGATGCCAAAACCAACTGCCAGTGGAAGAGTAGAGCGAGAGCGGAGTGCACGGAGTTGAGTCGATAGTTCTTCCGGCAGTTCCTGCCGCACACCCGTCGTACCCGCCACAGAAATGCAATAGAGAAAGCCGGAGGAGGCCTGAAGAATCTGGGCAGTCCGGCGTTCGGTCGTGGTTGGTGCAATCAGCTGGATCAGGTCCAGCCCGGCCTGCTTTGCCAGAGTTGCCGTTTCCTCGCATTCGTCGGCTGGCAGATCCGGAATGATCAATCCGCTGAACCCCGACGCTGCGGCCTGTCGGATGAATTCGCCAACTCCGTGCCGGAAGAGAATGGCAAATGACACCATCGCCAGCACAGGCGGCAACTGCTGGTCCCTGAGCGACTGCATCATGCCAAAGATCTTCTCGACCGTAATGCCGCGCTGGAGTGCCCGCGTGTAAGACGCCTGAATCACAGGACCGTCGGCGATCGGGTCACTGTAGGGAAAGCCCAGTTCGATAAGGTCCACCTGAGCATCGCGGAGGGCGAGCAGGACGGCCGCCGTCGTGGCCGTATCAGGGTCACCCGCAGTCACAAACGGCATGAATGCCATTCGGCCAGCGGAAGTCGTCCGGGAGAACACGTTGGAAACTGGAGTCATTTGGGCAGAAAACCTGAAGCGACAGGGGAATGCACAAGGCGAACCCCACACTCTAACGACTCCTGCCGAGTCCGCAACCCACCCACCGTCGCGTTTTGCCCTGCGAAAAGTCAGGCGGACTTCACGGCCGCCAGCAGTGAATCAGAGATTCGGCGGACGATTTCCGATGTCGAAAAGCAGGAGCTGGATTGATCGGGAAGTCTGGCAAACCACTGGTCACCCTGGCCGGCGGCGATTGTCAGCTCAGAGGCGAAGGGAGCGTGGTCTGAGTCAGCGATCCATGGAGGAAACGACTCGGCGTTTCTGGAGACCCAGTACAGAGCCGGACCACCAGTGCGATTGAGATGCTGAAACAGGACCGCAGAGCGGTATCGAGGACTGAGAGTTGCTGTGCCTGGAGCTTCTGAATCCGTTGAACGGCGGGGTCAGCCTGAATGGCTTTCACAGACCGTTCAAGCCCGAGCAGAGCGCCTTCGACTTTGTCAGGAATCAGTTCGAGCAACAGACGAATGTCCCCGGCCTGAAAGGGCGATGGCATCGCGGATGAACTGTGGGGCGTGACCGGTGATGGTCACGCCCTTGAGTACTGCGAGTGTGGTTTCGCCGACGGGGAGTGTGCTGCCTTCGAGGCCATTGGATTCGGCGACCTGCTCGAAGCGTTTTTCGCCGTTTTAATGTATCAGCGTTTGCTGGGAGAGGATTCCGGCACGGCGGAGGGCGGTGGTTCGCAGTTCGAGCTGGTGAAGTTGCCGGTTGACCTGTTCGGCGACGGGGGCGCTGAGCGGACAGGGCGTACCTTCCAGAACAAGCCCAAGGTCGCTCATTCTTCTTCCGGCGCCCAGAGGAGACTGGCGAGGGCTTTGGGGGGGGCGACGAGTTCTTCTGGTTTGAAGTAGATGGCGATTTCGCGTTTGGCGGCCTCGGGCCCGTCACTGCCGTGGATGAGATTCATCTGGCGGCTGGCGCCGAGGTCACCGCGAATGGTTCCCGGAGCAGATTCGCGGGCGTTGGTTTTGCCCATGAGATTTCGCATGACGGTAATGGCTTCGGGGCCTTCAACAACAAGAGCGACGACGGGGCCCGACGTGATGAAGGCTTCGAGATCGGGATAGAAGAATTTGGCGACGTGTTCTGCGTAGTGCAGCTTGCTGAGTTCCGGGGTGACGAGCAGCATTTTGAGGCCGACGATGCTGAGGCCTTTGTCTTCGATGCGTGTGATGATACGGCCGACAAGACGGCGCTGGACGGCATCGGGTTTTGCGAGAATCAGGGTGCGTTCGAGAGCCATGTTCGGGGGTCCTGGTATGCGAAGCGGGCGTGGCGGAGTTCAGGAGGCTGGCTGAAGAACCGGATTGCTGGTGGCAACCTGCATGAGTTCAAGGAATTCCTGGAACAGATAGTGGCTGTCGTGTGGACCAGCGGCGGCTTCCGGGTGGTACTGGACACCAAAGACCGGAAGTGTTTTGTGGCGGATGCCTTCGACAGTCTGGTCATTCAGGTTGATGTGGGTCACTTCAATATCATCCGGCAGGCTGGCAGTATCGACAGCAAAGCCATGATTCTGGGAAGTTATTTCGACACGCCCGGAGCGTTTATTGAGTACGGGTTGATTGGCGCCGCGGTGACCGAAGCGGAGTTTGTAGGTTTTGCCGCCGAAGGCGAGCCCGAGCAGCTGGAGTCCGAGGCAGATGCCGAAGATTGGTTTTTTGCCGATGAGTTGTCGGATTGTATCGATGGCGTAGGTGAGCGGTTCGGGGTCACCGGGTCCGTTTGAGAGGAAGACGCCGTCGGGGTTAAGTGCGAGGATTTCTGTGGCGGTCGTGGTTCCGGGAACGATGGTAACGCGGCAACCGAGATCGCGCAGGTAGCGGGCGATATTCCACTTCATGCCGTAGTCGATGGCTACGACGTGGGGCTGGTGGGGGCGTTCGAGTCCGGACTGGAAGGAGGAGGGTCGTCCGAGTTCTGTGAGGGGGGTGTCCCAGCCACAGGGGGAGGCGGGCATGACTTCGTGGACGAGATCAAGTCCGACGAGTCCCGGTGCGGCGGCGACTTTGCGTCGGAGTGATTCGTCGTCGAGATCGATTGTTGAGAGGACGCCCTTCATGGCGCCGTGAGTGCGAATCTGGCGGACGAGGGAGCGGGTATCGAGGCCCTGAATCCCGATGATATTGTGCCTGCGGAGGAAGGCATCGAGGGATTCGCGGGAGCGAAAGTTGCTGGGGGTGTCGCAGAGTTCGCGAACGATAAAGCCGCGCAGGAACAGTCCGCGACTTTCAACGTCTTCGGGACTGATGCCGTAGTTGCCGATGAGCGGATAAGTCATGGTGACGATCTGACCATTATAGGAGGGATCCGTGAGGATTTCCTGATATCCGGTCATGCTGGTGTTGAACACCACTTCGCCATCGACTTCGCCATCTGCCCCGAAAGCCTGTCCGGAGTAGACTTGTCCGTTTGCCAGCGCCAGTTTTGCCGGTCGCCCTGCCATGCTGTGCACCTTTTGCCGTGAAGCGCGGTGTAAAAATGCTGTGAAAAATTTGGGGGATTCTAACGGCTGGCCGGTGATGACTGAAAATCCACTTGGCAAATGACTGGCAATTTCGCGAAAATCAGAGGCGAGTAAAAACCCTTGCTGCTGACCTGCAAATCGCCCATTTCCCTCGCATTTCCCCCTGCGTGGCGCTTGAGTTCCTCCGCGGAATTCGCGAGATTCCCGGGGCTCCACCAGCTTCTCCCGAATCACCCCCGAACCCCCATCGCTCCCCATGAAACTCACTGCATCCGCCTTAATCGAAGTCAAGCGAATTCCGGGCAAGGGCCGAGGTGTTTTTGCACGGGAGCTGATTCCCGCGGGCACTGTTTTCGAGCGAGTCCCGCTGCTCGTCATTCCCGCCAAAGAAGTGCTCGAATGCGAACACGGTGGCTTCCTTGCACAGTACGTGTTCGAATACGGCCGGGGCCACGTCGCCCTCGCCCTCGGCTTCGGTTCACTCTACAACCACTCCTTCTCACCCAACGCCCGATACGACGATGCAGGGCGCCAGGTAAAAGAATACCGAGCTCTCCGGGATATCCAGAAAGGTGAAGAAATCACCATTAACTACAACGGCGCCGAAGACTGCATGGACCCCGTGGACTTTCACGTGCTGGATGCCTGATCACTCCCCCAACGGCCACTGTCAGCAGAATCCATGTCAGCATCAACGTCCGACCTGCCCGCCTTCTTCCAGCATCTGCGGCTGAATAACCCGTTCGACGATAACCGAATCACGCGAACGGATGTTGTGCCGGACAGCGTCGATTCCATTCACCGCGCCGCCTGGGACGAACTGCTCCTCCAGACTCAGCGTGCCAGCGCCGGTACCAACGCCCGCAGCGTTGTCATCACGGGCCCGCCCGGTATCGGCAAGAGTCATCTGCTGGCACGCTTCCGCGAGTGGGCAGTGGCCGCACGCCATTCGTTCGTGTATCTCCTCAACCTGCAGTCCGGCCCCCGGGATCTGCTGCGGTCCATCGTTCGTGCCACCCTGCAGTCGCTCAGTCGCGATCTCAACCGAACTCCCTTCCAGTGCCGCCTGTTCAAACTCGTACATAACGCCGTCACCGCTGCTGGACAACGGTTCGCCCCCGGCGAAGAGCTCAGCCTGCCCCGCGCAGAACGGCTCTATCTGCGACTTGTCGATGAACATGGACTCCCCCGCGGTACCGCAAAGGTGCTCTGGGCCCTCTTCGAAGATATCTATCGCCTGAACTTCAAACAGCCACTCTCGCACACACACCAGCTCGCACTGCAATGGCTCTCCGGTGATGCGCTCGACCCCGAACACGCCCGCGAACTGCAGCTGTTCACTGCAACCGCCGACGAAGGTGTCGCTGCTTCGAATGAAGAACTCCGCGAAATCCTGCAGGTGCTCTGCCGCTTCGCCGCATTCCGAAACCGCTGCCTGATTCTGGCCTTTGATCAGATTGACACGCTGAGTGAAGAGCAGGTGCGGGCCTGGTCAGCAGCCGCACACGGTCTGCTCGACCTCTGCCCCGGACTCATGCTCGTCTGCAGCGGTGTTGACAGCACTCTCTTCCAGTGGACGCAGCGCGGCTGGGTGAGCCGCGCCAGCTGGGATGACCGCATTCGTCAGTTCTCTATCTCCCTCGCCGGCATTCATGCACCTGAAGCCCGGCAAATGGTGCGACGCAGACTTCAGCGATCGCTGGCAGCCTTCGCCGAAACGCCCGACATCGCTGCCGCCATCTCCCACGATCCCGATTTTCCACTCGGACAATCCTGGCTCCAGCAGGAACTCGCAGAACCCGACGGCTCTCCTCGCACCGATCTGAGACCCCGGGATGTCATGAATCTCGCAGCCCGCCGCTGGGAACTCTGCTACCGCGAAGCCACCGCATTGGGAGCCGAACGCTGGCTGCAACATCGACAGCTCCCTGAGGATTCTGCCGGCCCCCAAATCACTACGACCCCGGAAAGCCAACTCCCGGCGCCCGCAACACCCCCGGTGCCCGCAAACCTCCCGACATCGTCCGCCGATCCACCACCAGGCGGGCTCGATGACATCCTCGCAGAACGACTGGAACACCAGCGACAAATCCGCGCAGACTCCGAGGATGCTCTGCCCGTGGACCCCGGAAATCTGCTGGGAATGATTCAAAAGCTGCTGCGACTCTGCCAGCTCGCTCCGGAACCCTGGCGCACCACCCGCTACGCGACGCTTCTCGACTGCTCCGAAGCACCGCGTTCCGGACCAGGCCCCGTCACGTTTCAACTCTGCGTGCAGCACTTCGAACACCCCACCGGAAGACGTCAAAAAATCGGGCTGGCCCTTCCGGAAAACACCAGCGCAACCTCGGCCACAGCTTTGCTCCGACGAATGCTCAGACAACTGCAGCAGGAATCGACCTGGGACCACGCAGTGCTGCTCACAGATGCCCGCAGACCGCTCAACCCAGGTCGGCAGGGGCTTGATTATCTGGCCGATCTGAAGTCGCTTCAAAAACGATTTACACTCCACGAATTGTCGTTCGCGGATTATCGATCGCTCGATGCCGCCACACATCTGATCGGAGCTGCCGGTGCGGGCGAGTTGTTTGTGGTGCCCGATGGAGAATCCGGCAGGACAGTGAGCGAACAGGAGGTCGTCGAGTGGCTGCATCGAACCGACAGGCTCATGGCCATTCCAATCCTCCGACTGCTCACTCAGCCTCCTCAGAATGTGTAATCCCCAGTGACTCATACAATTCAGCTGAAAGGTCTGTCGATGTTCGGACATGAAGCAACGAGACGTGAATTTCTGATCACCGCAGGCGTGGTCACCGGAGCAGCTGCGGGACTGCATGCCGCCGAAGCCGCTCAGGCCGCCCGAACTCCCCCCGGAAACGCCGTCGCCGGTCCGCTCGTGGTCTACATCGGTACATTCAGTTCCCCGCTCAAAGACGTACTCCCAACCCAGGTTGATCTGCCGCCGGGGAACGGTCGGGGCATTCACATCTTTCACATGAATCGTGAAACTGGGGAACTCATCCCCCGCGGCACGTTTGATCTGGGCACCAGCCCCAGTTGCCTTGCCGCAAATCCCGCAGGCACTCGACTGTATTCAGCCAATGAAACCGATCGCGTTGGTGAACAGAAACTGGGCACCGTGAGTGCATTCGCTGTGAATCGCCGCGATGGCAGCCTTGAACTGCTCAATACCGTGACCTCTGGAGGCGCCGGCCCGACTTATGTCTGCCTGCACCCCGCCGGTCGACATCTGCTGGTGGCCAATTACTTCGGCGGATCCGTCGCCGTCCTTCCCGTCCTCGATGATGGGCGACTCGGCGAAGCCACAGACGTCAGACAGGACGATGGCAGCATCGGCCCCGCACGGGCCGCCAGCGTGCAGCCAGGCAGCTTCGCATTCAGCGGTCACGATCGCACACACGCCCACCAGATTCTGGCCGACCCCGCCGGACGGTTCGTCCTGCACGTGGACCTGGGACAGGACCGAATCTACGTCTGGAAGTTCGACGCTCAGGCCGGGAAACTGTCCCCCGCCGAAACCCCCTTCGTCACACTCCCACCCGGCGATGGACCGCGACATGTTCATTTCCATCCCAACGGAAAGTGGCTGTATTCCATTCAGGAAGAAGGCTCCACAATCGTCCTCTTCGACTACGCCGCAGACACCGGGCGACTGACTCCGCGACAGACCATCCGCAGTCTCCCGACTGAGTATGTCGGGAGCAATTTCTGTTCAGAAATCCTCGTGTCCGCCGATGGCCGCTACGTGTATGGCGGTAATCGACTCCACGACAGCATTGGGATCTTTGCAGTTGCCGATGACGGTACTCTTAAGCCCGCAGGCAACGAATGGACACGTGGAAACTATCCGCGGAGCTTCAGCTTCGATCCGTCCGGGAAATTTCTGTACTGCTGCAATCAGCGAGCTGACAATGTGGCGGTGTTTGCAGTGAACCGCGAAACAGGCGCGCTGAAGTTCACGGGGATGTGGGCCGCGGTTGGCAATCCTTCGATGGTGCTGTTTGTGGAATTCGGCAATGACTAAGCAGCACCAGAGTGAACATGCGGTCACTCGTGACAATTTCCACTGAAATCCACTGTTGTCAAGCAAATTTTTTGAAATAACTCGACTGCCCCGGTTATCGACTGAGGCAGAGCCTGCTGAGCATTGAGAAGCCTGTCGATTGCAAATTCAGCGGGATCCAGCTGAACTCAAATTCCCACAGGAGCAAACGATGATGAAGGTGTTTAAGGGTTTGGTGTGTCTGGGGCTTGTATTGACCCTGGCAACAGCGGGCGTCGCTGACGAGAAAAAAAACAAGAAGTCCGCGAAGACCCCCGCGGCGACTCAGCGGTTTCTCAACGGCATCGAACTGACTGCGGCCCAGAAAGAACAGGTTGCGGCACTTGACAAAACGCTGGCGGCCGAATTCCAGGCATTGAACAAACAGCGTTCTGAAATCCTCACCGAAACTCAGCGGACAGCCGAGCGTGAAGCGCAGAAAAGCGCCAAAGCCGCCGGCAAAACACCAGCTGAGGCTCGCAAGGCAGTGGACGAAGCGCTGCAGCTGACCGCAGAGCAGAAAACAAAAATGGCTGATCTCCAGACAAAGCAGCAGGCCTTTGCAGCAAAGACCATCGAAGAGCTGAAGAAGATTCTGACTCCGGAGCAGCAGACTAAACTCCCAAAGCAGCGACAGGCCAAAGGCAATAAGAAGAAGAAGACCGAGTAATCGAAGTCGATTGCCGTCGTAAACACAAAGCGAGCCCGTCGTTCAAAGCGACGGGCTCGCTGATTTCAGTGGCCGCCGGAACACCCGTTGCCAAACTCCATCGACAACCCCGCAAATTCTGCTAAAACTCACAACATCAGGTGGCAGCAGACCAAAGGCAGGCTGCCGGATTGTGTGCAGAAGGAGTTGCACGTGAATCTGCTTCAAAAAATGGTAAGATCGAACAGTCCCAAGCTCGAACACCCCATCCGTGCGATGGCAGGCTATGTTCTGCAGAATGTGGGATTATCAGAACGGCTGCGGTTGCAGCGTTCGGGCTACCAGGTACCCTTTTTCTCCCGAAGCAACGTCGCGCTGACGCTGTGGGTTGACACCGAAGTGATCGACCCGGTCGAAGAATTTGTGGTCGAGTATCTGAGTGCCGGCGATGTGCTCGTGGACGTCGGCGCAAACATCGGGTGCGTCACCGCTGCCGGTTCCGTCACCGTGGGACCACGCGGCAAAGTCATCGCCATCGAAGCTCATCCGCGAACCTTCGCCTGCCTGCAGAAAACCGTAGCCATCAACAGGGCCGACAACGTCACCTGCCTGAATGTGGCGTTGGGAGCCACCGAGGGAACCGTTTGTTTCACGGATGAGCGGCGGAAGGATGACAACAACCGAGTCATTCCTGGGGGCTCATCGGGACTGGAAGTGCCCTGCCTCCCATTGACCACCGTGGTTCAGTCGCACGGCATCGATCGAATTTCGCTGTTGAAGATCGATGTCGAAGGGTTTGAAATGCAGGTCCTTCGCGGTGCCGAATCCATACTTGCCCGAACGGACTGCATCTGCATCGAACTGCTCGATCACACACTCCGGAAATTCGGCAGTTCAGCGGATCAAGTCAAAGCATACCTCAGAGCTCAGGGGTTCCAGCTCTTCCGCTTTCGGTCCGATGAAATGAACGTGGCAGCCGTGTCTCCTCGCGCCATGTCGCGACGCGTGGTTTCTGAACTGAAACCCCTCGAATAATGCCACCACGACACTCCCTGACGGTCGCGGCCTGATTGGGATGAAGAAGCGAGCGGCAGTGAAACGGTGCCATGCACCTTCACGCCGGATTTGCAGTGTTTTTATTCACCGCAAGCACTTCTGGGACCACACTTGTACCACGTCTCAGGAGACCCGTTCGCCGCCGCAAACACCCCTGCCGAGCCGCGACCGTCAAGGAGTGGAAACACCACCACAACGCGCGGCCGTAACTCCCAAAGAACTCCCGAGGTGCATGGCACCGGAACGGTCGTGTCAAAAATGGTAAGATCGAACAGTCCCAAGCTCGAACACCCCATCCGTGCGATAATGGGTACAAAGGACAAAGGAAGGACAAAGGGGGACAAAGGTGCCATGCACCTTTACACCGGAACTGCAGTGTTTTTACTCACCGCAAGCACTTCGGGGACCACATTTGTTTCACGTCTCAGAAGACCCGCTCGCCGCCGCAAACACCCCTGCCGAGCCGCGACCGTCAGGGAGTGGAAGCACCACTAAAGTACCTCGCCGGATTTCCCGATTTGCATGGCCCCCGGACGGTCCAGTGATCCTGCATGGAGGCATGTGATTCGAATGCCGAGGCGGCGTTGGCGAAGTGCTCGGAACGTAGAACTGGCGGATGATCGTTGCTCCCGCGGCACACACGATGTCACCAGCGCCGCCCCAACTTAGCTGCCCGCGTAATCGGGAAAACGGTGGTACTTACTGAGAACTGCTTAGACAGGCGTGACGGGGCTTGAGGATCGCGTGACCTGGCGTTTGATGCCACGCTGATGGAACTGGCCTTACAGGCTGGAAACGCAGAGGCAATCAAGAGGACTGCAATCGCATGTCCGCAAGGCCTGCTGCAGAGACTTCGTAAAGATTCAAAGGTTTCCCGCTTGCCCCCTCTTCATTTTACCGGCAAACTCCGCTCTCCAGAACGCCTGCCATCCAGGAATTTGACCTTGCACGCGAATATACGTGCAGGCTCATTCCTTCTTCAGCCGGATCCCAAAAATGCGTTCAGAAAACCGACTCCACTTGCAAATTCCAGCGATCTTTTTTGCTTGTTTTTTGTTCTTCCTGTTGTTTTCCACACCGTCGGGTGCTCAGGACGTCGCCATTCCAGAGTTTTCTGCGGCCGACGTCTTTCCGGCCACCACGGCGGTGTATGTTGAAATCCGCGATCCCTCACAGTTCCTGCGAACGCTGGTTGAACATCCAGTCGCCGACCGCGTGCAGCAGCAGGATGCGTGGCAGCAGGCACTTCGCAGCCCCGACATGACCGGAGTGCTCACTGCACGCAATTTTCTTGAACTCCAGTTCGGAAAACCGTGGACAGAAACTCTTGAATCGGTGACTGCCAAAGGCATGTACTTCGCCATTGACGCCGCCGACCCCAGCCCCGCCGCTGTGCTGCTGGTGCGAGGAAAAGATGCCGACCTGATGCAGGAAGTTCGCCTGAAGCTGCTCGAACTGACCCGTCTGGGAGGCAGTGAAATTCGCAAGCTGGAAACGTACCGCGACATTCCGGTTTATCGTCTGCCTCAGGGCGGTGCGGCCGTTGTCGGTGAATGGCTGATCGTGGCCAGTAGTGGTGACGTCGGCCGGAAACTGCTCGACCGGATTCTCGACCTTCCGGCCACTCCGAACGCAAACGCCGCCGACAGCCCTGCCAACTCTGCCCCGCAGTCGCTCGCTGCCGTCCCCAGCTTTCGCAATACAATCGCTCACGATGTACCGGCCAATACCGTACGCGCCTGGTTCGGGCTGTCTGCTGTTCGCGATTCCCTGCAGTCCGCCAGCCGCGGAGGCAAGGGCCTGTTCGCCGGGCAAATCGATGATCCGCCCGGAGAACTTCTCCTCGGAGGTCTCCAGAGTGTGCTCGGGAAAGCCGACTGGGCCACTGCTGAACTGCACGCGGCAGCCACCGGACTGCAGTTGCGATTGGAAATACCCTTTGATCAGGCATGGATCCCCGAACAGCGGGAATGGTACTTCGGCCCCCAGGCAGCTGGTCGCGTTCCCGGTATTCCCGAAATCCCGAACACTGTGGGTACTCTCGGCATCTATCGCAACGTTTCGCAAATGTGGCTCCGCGCGGGAGACCTGTTCAGTGAGCAGACCAATGATCGGATGGCCGAAGCCGAATCCAATCTGGGAACCATCTTTGCCGGCAGGGACTTTGGCGAAGAAGTGCTCGGAGCATTCGAACCCGGAATGCTGCTGCTGGCCGCCCGCCAGGATTTCACCCGCATCACTCCCGTCCCCGCCATTCGACTCCCTTCGTTTGCTCTGCTGCTGACCCTGAAGGACCCCGAGACCATGCGCCCGGAGTTGCGGCGGATCTTTCAGAGTGTGATTGGTTTTGGGAACATTGTGGGCGCCCAGCAGGGCCAGCCGCAGCTGGAACTTGACATGCAGAAGCTGGAGGACGCTGAGCTGGTCTCCGCCCACTACCTGCCTCCCAAACCCACAGCATCGGGGCCCGTTCCGTTGGTCTACAACTTTTCACCGACCGCCGCATTTCAGGGAAATCGCTTCATCCTCGCTTCCTCCACTCAGCTCGCCGAAGCCCTTCTCAAAGCTCCCGTGAACGATGCCCCCCCGGCCAATCTGGCGACCGAAGTGAATGTTCCGGTCCTGGCGGATTTGTTCAGTGACAATCGTGATGCCATCGTTTCCGGCAACATGCTCAGCAAAGGTCAGACTCGCGAAGAGGCCGACGCCGAACTGAACCTGCTCCTGCAACTGCTCAGCTGGTTCCAAAGCGCCTCCGCAAGACTCACTCCCTCTGCTGACTCACTGCAGCTTGAGTTCAGCCTGCAGACAGCAGTGAACGAAGGAGCATCCGCGGATGCGAAGTGAACTGACGCCCGAAGCCGCCTGGGAGCCGTTCGAACCCGGTCGGGATGGTGCATGGGACCTGGCAGCCGCCGCGCATCTCTACCGACGCGCTGGCTTCGGCGCCGATCGCTCTCAGCTGGAACTGGCAGTCAACTCCACGCCCGCCGAAGTTGTGGATCAGCTGCTGTCTGCGTCAGAGCCACCGCAGTTTCAGTCGGAAATGGATGTACTCGCCTCGTCTGCAATCGCAGGTGGCAGCGTTCAGCCACTTTCTGCGTGGTGGGTCTATCGAATTCTCGCCACTCCCTGCCAGCTTCGCGAGAAAATGACGCTCTTCTGGCACGGTCATTTCGCCACGGGTGCCGACAAGGTCACAGATCCGGTACTCATGCTCGCTCAGAACCAGCTCCTGCGGAGGCTCGCATTCGGACGATTTGAAGAATTGGTTCAAAAGGTCTCCCAGGACCCCGCCATGCTGCTCTACCTCGATGCAGCCTCCAGTCGCAAAGCACACCCCAACGAAAATTATGCACGGGAACTGATGGAGCTGTTTTGTCTGGGTGAAGGCCGTTACACAGAGCTGGACATTCGTGAAATCGCCCGCTGTTTCACCGGCTGGGAAGTCCGTCGCGGCGAATTCCGCTTCAACCGCTATCAACACGACAGCGGCAAAAAGCAGTTTCTGGGCAACACAGGCGCCTTCGGCGGTGAAGACGCTGTCCGGATTGTTCTGGAACAGCCGTTTGCCGCCGGTTTCCTGACAGAGAAGCTGCTTCGATTCTTTGTCATGGACGAGCCGAACGACCCCGCCCAGCTTTGTGAACCACTGGCACGCCAGTTCCGTGACTCCGGCCTCCAGCTGCTGCCGCTGCTCCGCACAATGCTCACCAGCCGCCTGTTTTTCTCTGCTGAATGCCGCGGCAGGCGAGTGAAGTCTCCGGTGGAACTGGCAATCGGGCTGCTGCGTTGCCTGAACGGGTCCGCCAACACCGTCGAACTGGCGACAGCCCTGCAACAACTCGGCCAGGGACTCCTCTATCCCCCCAGTGTCAAAGGCTGGGACGGTGGTCGCACGTGGATCAACAGCTCCACACTGCTCGGGCGCAGCAACCTCGTGCGCGCCCTGCTGTCCGGACAGAACTCCCGCTTCAACCGCGGTTCACTGCGAAATTATCTTGACGAGCGAAATCTTCGTACCCCCAACCAGATCCTTGAGGAACTCACCCTGCTGCTGTTCGCCGTCCCGCCATCACCGGCAGCTCTGGAACGTATCGCATTGCTGCTGCGTCCCGGCAACGACTCAGCCCTCGCCACCGCCCTGCACGCGCTCTGCACTCTGCCGGAATTTCAACTGGCCTGACGCCCCACCGCCCCCCTCCAGGCAAAGACAAAAGGTGCCATATGGAACTAAAGGTGCCATGCACCTTGACGAATCGTGGAAGTGTTTTTACAATGGATCCAGCTTTTCTGAAAGGGGTCCCATGCCGCGTGTGAATCGTCGTGAAATCTTTTCCGAAACGGACGTTCAGGTGTTCCACCTGATCAGCCGCTGTGTACGTCGCAATCATTTGTGTGGTCGCGATCGCAGATCCGGGCGTGATTATTCGCATCGTCGCGAATGGGTTCGCGGTCGTCTGGAAGAGCTGGCCGGCATCTTCGCCATCGAAATGCTCGGTTACGCGCTCATGGGCAACCACATGCATCTCGTTATTCGCACCCGTCCGGACATCGCTTCCGGCTGGTCCGACGGCGAAGTCGCCCTCCGCTGGTGGACGCTCTTTCCTCAGCGTCGCACACCTTCCGGTGCCCCGGAACAGCCCACCGCAGAAGAGCTGAATCACATCAAAAACGACGCTGCCGGTCTTGCCGACAAGCGTCGCCGACTTGCCAGTGTTTCGTGGTTCATGAAGTGTGTGTCCGAACCCATCGCCAAGCGTGCCAACCGCGAAGACGACGTCACTGGCC
>JBJTOP010000069.1:0-8125 GCA_046074645.1 Planctomycetaceae bacterium
TCGGAGCAGGCCAGCAGGATCTGGGCACCGGTATCGAGGCGGAAATGTTTAAGCCGCATGGATCAGTTTCGGAGCCATTCTTCCGGGTGTGAAGTTGACATCCACAAACGACTCGAACAACTCTCCTGATAATTCTGCGGAACGCGGGTTCCCGGTCACCGCTGCGTGTCGCGCGAAGGCGATGGATGCAAATGCTTCTGAATACACATAGCGTCGCAGGCGGACTGGCCTGCCTTCCCGTGTCACGTGGAAATACATCTGCCCACCCGCTGACGTGCCGGCGGGTGAGGATTCCGCTGCCGAGAATCCATGTTGCCTCAAAAACTCCAGACCACTCTCAGCCCACTGCACCCACTCACCACGGCGTGGGTCGTCCGACAGCTGGTTCGTGCCCGCAAGCGTCAGCAGCATCCAGGCCATGCGTCCCTGAGCCCAGATCGACTTATCGGTGTCCACAACTGTGCCGTCACGGTCAACACAGTGCTGGTAGCCTCCGTATTGCCTGTCGAGACAGCGCGGGAACCAGAACGGCAGGCATTCGTCCAGCAGCAGTCGTTTGTAGAGCGAGGCGGCAGTGGCGCGGCCTGAGGGAGATTTCAGCACTTCGGGCTGAAGTTGAATCGGAGCGGTTGTCTGTTCCTGTGTCATGTGAGCAGGCCGTCAATCACCCGCGCTGGCAGCACTCCCGTCAATCGCTGGTCAAGCCCCTGATAGCGAAACGTCAGCCGCTCGTGATCATATCCCAGCTGATGAAGAGCCGTTGCGTGGAAGTCCCGGATATGCACCGGGTCCTTCACAATATTGTAACTGAAGTCGTCTGTCTCACCATAAATCGTGCCTCCCCTGAATCCACCTCCGGCCATCCACATGGTGAAGCAGCGAGGATGATGGTCGCGACCATAATTGGCACGGCTTAAACCGCCCTGTGAGTAGATTGTGCGACCGAATTCACCGCCCCAGATCACCAGCGTTTCATCGAACAGGCCCCGCTGCTTCAGGTCGGTGATCAATCCGTAAGCCGGTTGATCCAGATCCCGACACTGATCCCGCAGTCGACCGGCGACGTTGGCGTGAGTATCCCAGTTGTTGTGATAGATCTGCACAAAGCGAACACCCCGCTCCACCATGCGCCTGGCCAGCAGCATCGTGTTGGCCAGAGTCCCGGGGCGCTGGCTGGCTTCACCGTACAGTTCCAGCGTCGATGCCGGCTCAGACGACAGATCCGTCAGCTCCGGAACACTTGCCTGCATCCGAAATGCCAGTTCATACTGCGCGATCCGCGTGCGAATCTCGGGATCGCCCAGTTGTTCATACGCCAGAGTGTTCAGAGAACTGAGGCCATTGAGCGTGCTGCGGCGAACTTCCCGGGGTACGCCCGCAGGATCATTCAAAAACAGAATGGGATCTCCGGACGTGCGAAATGCGGTTCCCGCATGTTCTCCGGGAAGATAACCGGCCGACCAGAGCCGCGCTGAAATCGCCTGCACCTGCTCCGTGTTGGTTGGGCGAGCCACCATCACCACGAAGGAGGGCAGGTTCCGGTTGAGTGACCCGAGACCGTAGGAGGCCCACGCGCCCAGACACGCGCGGCCCGTCACCTGATTACCGGTCTGCATCAGACTGATGGCGGGTTCATGATTGATGGCTTCCGTGTGCATACTGCGCACAAAACAGATGTCGTCCGCCACACGCTGCAGATTCGGCAGCAACTCGCTCATCCACATCCCGCATGCACCAGCCTGAGTAAAGCGGAACATGCTGGGAGCAATCGGGAAGCGTGCCTGCCCGGACGTCATGGTGGTCAAACGCTGACCGCCGCGCACTGATTCGGGAAGGTCGCGGTCGTACCAGTCATTCATCACCGGCTTGTAATCGAACAGATCCATCTGCGGAGGGCCGCCCACCATGTGCAGACAGATGACCGACTTCACACGCGGCGCCGCGTGCGGGAGGGCCGCTCCGGGAAATGAGCCTGTCTCTGGAACAGCATCAGTGGCGGCTCCTGAATCGCCGGACAGTGCCGCAAGCGCCGCGGTGCCCGTGAGACAGGAACCGGACAGCAGCAGGTGTCGTCGCGTCAGATTCAGTTTCAGATCGTTCGGCAGTCCCATCTGTGTTCTACCTCGTCTGGTTGATCATCACTTGTTCAGGACTTCGTCAAGATTCAGGACCTGATTGCAGAGCAGTGTCCATGCCGCCAGTTCAGCGGCGGGCACGGTGGCAGCGTGCATTTTTTCACCGATTTCGATGAGCTTCTGAGCATCCTGTGGATGAGCGGCGTACCACGAACGGAGTTCATTGAGCGACTGTTGCAGCACGGTCTGCTCAGCCTCGGTGGGACGCCTGCTCAACAACAGTTCATAAATGCAGTGAAATCCTGCGATGTCATCTGCTGCCGACTGGATCAACGCACGTTCCGCCAGCACCCTTGCGGCTTCGACAAGCTGTTCATCGTTGAGAGCTGCGAGAGCCTGCAGAGGGGTGTTGGTTCGTTCGCGACGCACCACGCAGTATTCGCGGTTGGGAGCGTTGAAAATATCCATCGATGCAGGTGGCGCCATGCGTTTGATGAAGGTGTACAGACTCCGACGGTACAACCCATCGCCAGCATCGCGCTGGTAACTGCGGGTGTTGCTGACGTTCATCGCGATCGCCTCCCAGACACCGTCAGGCTGGTACGGCCTGACGCTCGGACCGCCGATGCGACGAACCAGCAGCCCGCTGGCCGCAAGCGCGTTGTCCCGGATCATTTCGGCGTCCATCCGGAATCTCGGTCCACGGGAAAGCAGTCGATTGTCAGGATCGCGGTCGAGAGCATCCGCAGTGACAGCAGCGGACTGGCGGTAAGCAGCGGACGTGACGATCAGACGCACCAGACGCTTCACATCCCAGCCGGACTCGCGAAACTCGACCGCCAGCCAGTCCAGCAGAGCCTGGTTGACAGGCAGCTCGCCCGATACCCCCAGATCGCCCGTAGTCCGCACGAGCCCGGTTCCGAAGATCTCCTGCCAGTAGCGATTCACGGTGACTCGCGACGTCAGTGGGTGTTCTTTACTGACCAGCCACTGAGCCAGCCCGAGGCGGTTTCCGGGGGCGTTGGCGGGCAGGGGCGGGAGGACATCCGGAGTGCCAGCGGCGACCTTTTCGCCACGCTTGTCATATTCTCCGCGCGTCAGCACATGAGCTGTGGGCGGCTCGGAGCGCTCGGTCATCACATGTGCGACGGTGCCACGAGCGCGGATTTCCGCCAACTCCCTCTCCAGCTTCTGCTGCTCAGTTTGCAGCCGCTGCGATTCCGTATCCACCGCCCGATGCCAGAAATCTCTGAGCACCTGCTGGTGCTCGGGGGTGCGCGCTGCTGGAGTCACCTGCAGCGCGGCTGCAACCTGACTGACGCCGGCCAGTACCTGCACTTCGTCTTCGCTCAGCAGCCGCGAATGAAGCTGAAGATCACGCACAGCAGCCGTCACGGACTCGCCCACCGCACGCTGCCCCAGCCGGAATGCTGTGCCTGTGCGGATCGACTGATCCCTCAGAGAATCGTTCTCGATATTCACTTCCTGAAGGCGGCCATTGATCCAGACTCGTACACCCGCAGCCGATCGGCGGCCGTCCCATGATACCACCGCGTGGACCCACTCGTTTGCAGGGATCTGGCTGCGAGTGACAACCTTGATGGCCTGATCCGGCCACGTACCAACAATATGCATCCCGATGCGTCGCTGCTGCAGCCAGAAATCCCAGCCGCGAAAGCCCGGAGGAGCCTCCATGCGGGCACAGATGGCACCGTAACCGTCAGAGGCGGGCGCCTTGATCCACGCTGCGACGGTGAAGCCGGAACCAGCGTCAATGTCTCCGGTATCGGCAAGATCAAATGCAGCACCCTGCAGCGCGAGTGCTGGCCCCTGAGGCGTGGATTCCCAGAGCGCAGTCGCTGAAAGCGGCACTTCCTGTTGGCCCGTCATACGTCTGACGATTGCAGATCTGCCTTCGGCCGATGGCCCCACCAGCTGCAGCTGCAAGGCCTGCTGGCGGACCGTTAAGCCGGAACTCTCCACTGTCGCCGCAGCCGCCCACGCGGTGAACTCGGACTCACCTGCCGCACGTCGCGCAGCCAGTGCCCCGCGAGCCCCCTCGATCAGACCCGGCAACTCACGAAATCGTTCCCGGTCCTCGAACATCGGCACCTGAATCACCGGCGGCGTGTCGCGGATGTTGCCGTCCCGAACTGCCTGCGTCGTGTTGTTGAACCAGGCAGCCAGTTCGTAGAACTCCTTTTGGCTGAGCGGGTCGAACTTGTGGTTATGGCAGGTTGCACAGCCAGCCGTCAGGCCCATCCAGACAGTCGATACAGTCTCGGTGCGATCGCGGGCGTAGAGAACTGCGTACTCTTCATCGATAATTCCACCTTCGTTGGTGGTCATGTTGCAGCGGTTGAAGCCGGAGGCGATCTGCTGATCCAGTGTGGCGTTCGGAAGAAGATCACCGGCGAGATTTTCAATGGTGAACTGATCAAACGGCATGTTGCTGTTGAAGGCCCGAATCACCCAGTCCCGGTAGGCCCACATTTCCCGATAGTTGTCGAAATGAATGCCGTGAGTGTCGGCGTAACGAGCGTAGTCCAGCCAGTACCTGCCACGATGTTCACCCCATTCGGGCAACGCCAGCAGTCGATCGACATACCGCTCGTATGCATTGTCAGCCGGGTCGGCGAGGAAAGACCGCAGCAGTTCCGGCTCAGGCGGAAGCCCCGTGATGTCGAGAGCAGCCCGTCGTGCCAGCACTTCA
Organism: Planctomycetaceae bacterium; assembly: GCA_046074645.1. Classification (GTDB taxonomy): domain Bacteria; phylum Planctomycetota; class Planctomycetia; order Planctomycetales; family Planctomycetaceae; genus SXXK01. Next base: position 4,789 of record JBJTOP010000069.1, read on the forward strand.
CGGGATGCTTCCGGAGCAGGCTTCAGACCGACCGCGGCCAGGCGAGAGACGATAAACGCATCGAGCGGGTTCCGAACCCACGCGCGGAACTCCGATGGAACTTGTGGGAGCGGTTGCTTTGTCGGGGCGATGTAGGACCAGTGCTGTTCATAAGGAGCTCCTGCACGAATCCACTCTGTGAGCAGCTGCCGCTGACGCTCTGTGAGAGTTTTCTTCACCTCGGGTGGTGGCATGACCTCGCCGGGATCATTTGACAGGATTCGCCGGATCAGTTCGCTGGAATCCGGTTTTCCGGGGTCGATAGCCCCAGCGCTCAAGGCAGCCTCGCGGAGGTCCAGTCGCAGATCAGCCTTGCGGCTGGCACTGTCCGGGCCGTGACAGGAAAAGCAGGCCTCAACGAGAATTGGGCGAATGTCGGCGTTGTAGCCCGGTTCCTGACCGCAGGCGGAGGCGACGAGCAAACAGACGGCAACGCAGGTCAGAACCTGAGAACGCAGATAAAGCAGGGGCATCTCACGCTCCAGTCGTACAGGGGCAGACGATGAAACAGCCTGACAGCAGCTTAGTCTCGGGATCTGTCGCCATCAAAGTCCAGCAGGAAATCATCGCATTGAGAGCGGTTCCAAAGGCCGGAAGCCGCAGATACCAGGTTTCCCCGAGTGTGGGAAAACTGAAAACGGAGTTGGATCATCGGGTTCCGGGTGGCATTTCCGGGAACAACCAGTGGACAGGCCACAGCCCCGAAACGGAGAAACCAATGTTTTCTGGCACGATTCAGCATACCAAAGTGGAATCAAACGCTCCACCAAACACTCGGAATAACCGCCCAAACCAGTTGCCGGTGACACTCATTAGTGAAGACGAATCCGTGCAGGCGAACGTGATTGCAGCCTTCAGACTTGCGGGACTCCACATCAGTGTGTTTCTGTCGCCGTTTCAGTTTGAGCAACGGCCGACGCCGACAGCCACAGAAATCCTGCTGATCGACCAGCAGCAATCGCTCGCGCACGAGGATCCCTTCATTTCAAGGTGCCTGCGTCAGCCCGTTCCACCGCGACTCCTTCTGCTGGCCGAAAAGCCTGAGACTCGACTTGTCGTTGCCGCCATGAAGGTCGGTGTGGCGGCCGTACTGGAAAAGCCGATCTCCGCTGAAAGCCTGCTGCGAGCCGTGCGGATGGAGCTGGAACGGCCTGAAATTCAGAGTGATCCGGGGAACCGTGCCGAGAGACCGGACCGCAGCGTGGCACTGAAGAGTCTCACTGATCAGCAGCGCCGGGTAGCGGAGCTGATCTATCGGGGACAATCGAATCGCCAGATCGCTGGTACGCTCTCGATCGCAGTGAAAACCGTCGAGTCGCACCGTGCCCAGATCATGGCAAGGCTGAGGCTGAAGTCAGTGGCGGAGTTAATTCGACTGCTGGATCAGGTGAAACGGTCGTGAGTCCGTGTTGCGACGCTTCGCTGGATTGTCAGCGGCGGCACACGCAATGGACTGGCATAAATGACAAAACTTTTGTAAGACAAGCGGCGTAGAGTGAACGACAGGAGGTTGAGGTCGATTTCAGACAGCTGAAAGGACAGATCCGATGCACACCACTTCCAGATCTCCCCTCCTGCGCCGGACCGTTCTGCGGGGGCTCGGGGTGTCCATGTCGCTGCCGTGGCTGGAGTCTCTTTCCTTTGCATCAGGGGAAAAAAGCGTCCGCAACGATCAGCCGCCCACACGAACGCTGGTCACCTTTACCGGCATGGGGTTCCACTCTCAGCACTGGTGGGCCAAAGGGCAGGGGCCGGGTATGGAACTTGGCCCATGCCTCGCGCCGCTGGAGCCATGGAAGGAACGCCTTGTCTTTCTTCGGGGCCTGTGGAATGAACAGGCGAACAAGGGCGCTATTCACTGCATGCAGACCGGAAACATGCTCAGCGGCGCCCCGTTGTCGGGCGGCGAAGTTCGCACCGGCGTCAGCTTCGATCAGGTCATGGCGCAACAGCTTGGCAATCGCACACGAATCCCGTCGCTCGTGCTGGGCTGCGAAGGTCCGATTCCAGGGCTCCAGGACGGCCTGCCTCTGCTTTACAGTTCGCACATTTCCTGGAGCACCGCAGTTTCCCCGACATGGACCGAAACGCGGCCGGCGCTGGCATTCGACCAGCTGTTCCGTACCGACCGCAACCGCGGTGACCGGCGCGTGGTTGATGCCGTTCTGGAAGACGCCAGGTCACTGCGACTGCGACTCTCCCTGTCTGACCGTCAGCGGTTCGAAGAGTATCTGGGGAGCGTTCAGGAGATCGAAGGCAGGATCAAGCGGGCTGACACACAGCGCGATGCTGCCGGCTGGCAGCCCACGCTCTCGGCTCCGGATCGCCCGCGACCTGCCGACGGTATCCCCTCCGATATCCCGGAATACTGGAAGCTCATGAACGACATCGTGCTCCTCGCATTCCGCACTGACTCCACCCGGATCGCAACCCTGAAATACTGCAACGATGGGTCCGCAGAGACCCACACCCATTGCGGCGCCAGGGACCAGCATCACCAAATGGCACACTCCCAGCCAGCGGAACTGATTCCACTCAACCAGTTCTTCATGTCACAGCTTGCCTACCTGTGCGAACAGATGTCAAAGGTTGATGAAGGCGGCCGCTCACTGCTCGACAACTCCTCAATCATGCACTGTTCCAGCATGCTTCACGGCAATCACGACGCTCGCCAGCTCCCGATTATTCTGCTCGGCGGAGCCGGAGGCAGACTCAAGGGTGGTCGAACACTCGATTTTCTCGATTCGCCAAACAGACGGATGTGCAGCCTGTTTCTGCATTTAATGGACTGGGGTGGCCTCGAACTTAAACAGTTCGGAGATTCCACAGAGCGACTGGCAGGCATCTGAACGGTGGTTCGTCGCGGCTGTGCCCTGAGCGGCTGGGCGGAAGCCCCCGGCTATGTTTCGCACCGAAGGTGCGCGCGCTGTCGATTGCGTTTTCGGGCCGTTTGCCGGGCGGTTTGCCCGCAGGCTGCCGCCATGCGGCTGGGATTGCGTTTGGAACCAGCGGCTGGGCGGAAGCCCCCGGCTGCGTTTCGCACCGAAGGTGCGCGCGCTTGCGAGGGCGTTGGTGCGGCGTTTGCAGGGGCGTTTACCCGCAGGCTGCCGCCATGCGGCTGTGATAGCGGCTGACCAGCGGTTGACCAGCGGCAGGGCGGGAGCCCCCGGCTGTGTTTCGCACCGAAGGTGCGCGCGACATACCGGCCATCTGCCATCTGCCGCGTATCGAGTCGAGTTCAGGGGGTACTGCGTTCTGAGCGTTTCTGCAGAGTTTTTCGGAGGCTGTCGACCATGGC
>JBJTOP010000070.1:0-29784 GCA_046074645.1 Planctomycetaceae bacterium
CGATTGCAACAGTTGCACGGCTCGCAAGGATTTTGACAAATTTGCGGGACTTCTGGCTTATAGCGGCTGCCCGGCAAGGAGCCAATCCGGTGCTGCAGCCGCCCGATCCCGCTGCGGGGACAGTCCCCGTTGGGCCTGCGGGGACTGTCCCCGACTGGTTGGAAATCGGAACGCAGACGGTACAGAGAGGCGGGCGGAAGTAGCGGAGCAAAGTCATCCGACTTCCGCACCCGCCCCCCGATCTCGACAGCCGATTTGAGCCCGCAGTATGGGGTCCGACGCCATCGGCGTTCGAGGCATCCGACTCATTCGCGGGGACTGTCCCCGATGGGCGAATTAAACGATTGCAACGGTTGCACGGCTCGTGGGGATTTTGGCAAATTTGAGCAAATTCATGCTTGTAGCGGCCAATCTGGAAGGAACACACCCGGCCCCGCGGCCTTCAGTTCTGGCAGTTGTTCGATTCCATGCGGGGCGAGCTAACCCGCACCGTACGGTTGCCTTACGTGTTCAGCGCGGACTCCTCTGAAAACTCACCCTGCCATTGCGGTTGAAATCGCCACAAGTCCAACTTTGCGATATCGCGATGTAAGTGGCGGACGAGTGTGCCGAAGCGTCGATCCGGGTTGGCGTTGTATTCTCATTTCAGCGGCGCATCCTGGGATGCAAGGGTTCCCCATGTACTTCTAAACATTCCCCGAGCGACAAATTCATGCGTCCTTTGTTTCATCGGACGCGGCTTCACCGTATAGTTCATTGACAGGCTCACGGCCAGGCTCACGGGCACCATTGCCCTGTCAGCTGCTCTGCATCCAGCCATGTCTGTCCCGCCGTTTCTTCCCGCCCTGTTCTGCTTCGGACTTCCACCATGCTCCGGTCCTGCCTGAACACTTCTGTGTCCGTCGGCATTGCCTGCTGTCTGCTGCTGAGTATTGCCCTGCTTCCGGTGACGGCCGACGAGAACGCACCCAAGGCTCCGCCGGAGGGTGCAGACGTTCCTGAAAATCCGTTTCCCAAAGCCAGATCGGTCCCACAGGACATCCTTGATGGCGGTGCGGAGTGGCTCAACACGGCCCGTCCGCTCTCGATCCCCGATCTCAGGGGCAAAATTGTTCTGCTCGATTTCTGGACCTATTGCTGTATCAACTGCATGCACATTCTACCCGACCTCAAGTATCTCGAAGAAAAATACCCGGGGCAGCTGGTTGTGATTGGCGTCCATTCCGCGAAGTTTGACAACGAGCGGGATTCCCGGAACATTCGGGAAGCCATCCAGCGTTACGAGATCGAACATCCGGTAGTCAACGACAATGAGATGTTGATCTGGCGTAAATTTGGCACGCAGGCGTGGCCGACGGTCGCCCTGATCGATCCTGAAGGCAAGTACTGTGGTTCGCAAAGTGGTGAGGGCAATCGCGAACTGCTGGACGTGGTGATTGGCAAGCTGGTGGACTATCACCGTCACCGCGGCACGCTCAACGAAAAACCGCTGGTCTTCGAATCTGAAGCCCTGAAAGCGCGCACGACACCACTGCGTTACCCGGGCAAGGTGCTCGCCGATGTCACCGGGAAGCGGCTGTTTATCACGGACAGCAATCACAATCGAATTGTGGTGACATCCTTTACGGGCCAGCTCCAGTCGATCATCGGCAGTGGCCGCCCCGGGCGTCGCGACGGCTCATTCGCCGAAGCCGAATTCTTCCGTCCCCAGGGAACGGCGCTCGTCGGTAACACGCTTTATGTGGCGGACACAGAGAACCACCTGATTCGTTCTGTGAATCTGGAAACCAGCAGTGTTGCGACGCTGGCTGGCACGGGAAGTCAGGGTCAGCCGGGACAACCTACCGGCGACGATTTGCTCACCACAGCGCTCAACAGTCCGTGGTCTGTTGTCCCGGTGAACGGAACGCTCTATATCGCCATGGCGGGTCCTCACCAGGTTTGGTCGCACACTCTGGGAAGCAACCGGATTGCCGCGTGGGCCGGGAGTGGTCGTGAAGATGTGATCAACGGGCCGCTGGCGACTGCCGCATTTGCTCAACCATCCGAAATCATCGCCGATACTGCCGGAAAGACCTTGTATCTGGTGGACAGCGAGGGTTCAGCGATCCGTCGCATTCCGCTGGACGGCAGTGGCGACGTTTCCACCATCGCCGGCACTTCAGAACTGCCTCGGGGTCAGTCACTGTTTGCCTTTGGCGACGTGGACGCGGTGGGAGCGGAAGCGCGTTTCCAGCATCCGCTGGGAATTGCTCAGGATAAGAATCAACTCTACATCGCCGACTCCTACAACCACAAGATTCGCCGCATCGAACTGGATTCATCAGCTGTCACAACGTGGCTGGGGGACGGCAAATCGGGACCGGAGCTCAGCCCGGTCCGACTGAGCGAACCGGGGGGGCTGGCAATTGCTGACGGTCGTCTGTTTATCGCGGACACCAACAACCACCGCATTCTTTCCGTCTCACTTGCTGACGGCAGTGCTGGGGAAGTCAGCATCCCCGGACTGACTCCACCCACAGCCCCACCGAAGTCCCGACTGCCCGACGTTGCCAAGGCCACCGAAGTCGCTCAGCAGACGCTCGCCGCGACAGAATCTTTACAGGTGACGGTGCGGCTGCAGATTCCTGGGGGTCTGAAGCTCAACCCACAGTTCCCGATGACATGGGCTGCGTTTGTCCCGGAGGAGGTGGAGCAACCGCTGATTCCCGCTGCAGCTCTTGGAATTCGCAGTCGGATCAAGGCATCCGAAGATGGTACGGTGGCCTTCACTGTGCCGCTCAGTGGTCAGCCGGGCGAAGCCCTCGTTTATCTGCAGCTCTCGTTTGGATATTGCGACGCCCAGGACGCGGGCCTTTGCCGTCTTGCCGAAGGACTCTGGAAGATCCCGCTGAAACTCAGCACCGACGGCGGAGACAGCCGCATTACTCTCGATATTCCCGCTGAAGCCTTCTGATTGCATATCCATGTCCCCGCGAAAAACGGTCCCCCGCTCTTCTTCTGCCGTGCAGTCCCGCGCGGCAGCCTCCGAACGTGGCCTCAAGGCAGCCTCTGACCGATTGATTCTGGACGTCGCTGAGGAGCTCACTGGTCCTGAAGTGCTGGTGGTGCTTCTGCATGGCACTACTTTGGCTTCGGCCCTTCGCTCTGCACGGCCGGATCTGCGGTTCACCTTTTTCACTCCGGAGCATTTCTTCAGTCGGACATTGCACAGCTTCAATGCTGACGGCGACGTCCCCGGGGCCGCGCAGTGCCGGATCATCTGTGCAGCCGATCCGCCGCAGGACGCGTGGGATTCCATCGTTTTCCCGACATTCACGACGGATTCTTCAGAAGCTGCACAGGAACTCTTTCAAGCCCTGCAAACGCGGCTCAGGCCTGGCGGCCGTTTGTTTGTTTCCACGAACAATCCCCGTGATCGCTGGATTCAGTCTCAGCTGCGACCGCTCTTCAGCCCGGTTGAGGTTCGTAAGCTGCCCCGCGGAGTGCTCTGCATAGCTGTCCGCTCCGCTCCCCTTAAAAAGCTGCGTGGCTTTTACGCCCGATTTGGTTTTCGCTGCCATGATCAGGTGCTGCTTTGCGAAACGCGTCCTGGGGTATTCAGCCACCGCAGGCTGGACGGTGGTGCTCGTGCTCTGATTCGTTCGCTGGATCTCGTTCAGGCTGAGATTGCTGCGGGCTCCCTCGAAAGTCCTTGCAGAATCGTGGAGATGGGATCGGGCAGCGGCGCTGTGTCTGTTGCCGCAGCCAGCACCTTCCCGACCGCTGATGTGCTCGCCATCGACAGTGACGCGCGCGCCATCGAATGCACGCAGCGTTCTGCAGCTCTCAATCAGCTCACCAATATCCGCACGCTCCTCTCTTCCGAGGGTGTTGGTGGCGAGCTGGGAACGTGGGATCTGCTGCTTGGCAATCCACCGTATTATTCGGATTTCCGGATTGCCGAACTGTTTTTGCAGACCGCCCGCAAGCTGCTCCGACCGGGCGGGCGGGTGCACATCGTCAGCAAACCCGTCGAATGGCAGCTCGCTCGTATGCAGCAGCTGTTTGCGGACGTGCAGCAGCACACATTTGGCGAATACTTCGTGTTCACCGCTGTCCGCACCGCTGGAAAAGCACCGGGAAAACATGGGACCTGATCTGCTGCTGATTGAGGAACTGCTCGCCAGCCAGTCGCTGTGGCAGCAGTCTGCAGATTCGCTTCGTGGAGAGGCGGTTTCCATGGTGGCAGCCATTACCCAGGACTTTGCTGCGATCAGTGGTTTGAGACCGGCTTTGCTGTTGTGTCCGGCCGCCAGCGGCAGCCCGACTCTGCGGACGTTGCTGCCATCCGGTATTTTACAGTGCCTTGTTGATCGCGAGCTCGCTGAATGGATACGTCAGCCCGATGTGCCGACGGAATCGATCAGGTCTCTGCTGATTGTCGCACCGGAGTTTGAGGGCAGGCTGGTTGAGCGGCTTCGTGACGCCGAGAGTGGACCACTGCGAGCGGCGGCGAGGCTGAATCTTTCCGCCAGTCTTGCCGCGATCTTTTCGGACAAATTTGCCACGGCTGCGTGGCTCGAGCAACGCGGGCTGCCAACTCCTCAAACATGGCTGATGACAAATGCAGAGCAACGGGAACTGGCAGCGGGGCTGATCGCTTCTTCGGGAAGGTGTAAGTGCACTGCGGTGGTGAAGCCGCGTTTCGGTGCTGGTTGTGATCAGGTTCAGCTGATTCCGCGGCTGCCGATTTCCGCAACACAAGCCAGCGGCCCGGACGATGCGGAGTGGGTGCTGCAGCCGCGCGTTCGGGGGCGTGCCTGTTCGATCAGTCTGATTGGGCAGGGCGAAAGCGGACCGGCACTGATTCTGCCTCCCGGCGAACAGCGAATCACCGCGGACGCTCAGAACACCCTGCACTATCGTGGCGGCCGGATCCCCTGTGGCGGCGAATGTGCAGCGGCAGTGACAGCAGTCGCTGAGGCGTTTCGCACTGCCATTGGCCCTTTTCGTGGCTGGCTGGGACTTGATGTGGTTGTCAGCAATTCACGGTTGAAGGGACCTCGTGCGACGATTATCGAGGTCAACCCGCGGCTCTGCACAAGTTATTCCGGCTATCGGAAGCTCACCAGCGTGAACCTGGCCGAGCGGATGCTGTATCCGCGAGCGGAGTCTGCGGTGATTCACTGGAAGCGGCGGGCTGTTCGGTTCAGTCCCGCACCCTGCTCAACTCAGTCAGCGCAGCCGGAATCTGACGTATGGCAAAAACAAACCAACCCTGGTTTTGTGGACCAGGGCTGGTGAAGGTACGGATTGTCGCAGGCAGTTGTATGAGTCGCGCGTTGCGGTTCTCAGGCGGCCTTGCGTGAGGAGTCTTCGTCGGGGCGCGGGAAGATTCGACGGACGGTGCCGCTGCTTCCGAGATCAAACGCCCGGCACAGGCCATCGACGACGCGGCGCTGATGATCGGCAGGGAGTTCTGAGTAGATTGGCAGTGAGAGCACTTCTTCGGTGGCCAGCTCGGCTTCAGGCAGATCGCCTTTGGTGTAGCCGAGATATTCGAAGCACTTCTGCAGGTGCAGCGGGATGGGATAGTAGACCGCGCAGCCGATTTGCTGTTCTTTGAGGGACTTCATGACCTGAGCACGGCGTCCGCCGGTGACTCGGGTGGTGAATTGATTGAAGACGTGACGGCGATCGGGCAGCGTGGCAGGAAGCTGCATGACATCGGTGAGTCCGGTGTCTGCACACATCTTCTGATAGCGTTCAGCATTTCGATTGCGGCCGGCGGTCCAGCTGTCGAGGTGCCGAAGCTTGACTCGGAGTACCGCGGCCTGCAGAGCATCGAGTCGGCTGTTGAAGCCTACTTCGATGTGGTTGTAACCACCGAGGTCACCGTGAACGCGGAGTCTGCGGAGTCGGGCGGCGAGATCCGGGTCATCGGTGGTCATGATGCCACCGTCGCCGGCACCGCCGAGATTCTTTGTGGGGAAAAAGCTGAAGCAGGCGATTGTTCCGAGGACCCCGGTGCGTCGGCCGCGATATTCGGCGCCGATGGCCTGGGCGGAGTCTTCGATGATGGGCAGGTCATAGGCGGCGGAGAGTCGCCAGAGTGGTTCCATTTCGGCGCACTGGCCGAAGATGTGAACGGGCATGATTGCAGCGGTGCGGGAGGTGATGGCTTTCTCGACGCAGGCTGGATCGATGTTGAAGCTGACCGGGTCAATATCGACAAGCACCGGTCGCGCACCGACTCGATGAATGGCTCCGGCGGATGCGAAGAAAGTGAAGGGACTGGTGATCACTTCATCGCCCGGTTTAACACCGGCGGCGATGAGTGCGAGGATCAGGGCATCGGTACCGGAGGCGCAGCCGATGGCGAACGCGGAGTCGCAGTAGGCGGCGATTTCGTTTTCGAGCTGGGCAACTTCATCACCGAGGATGAACGTTTGCGATTCGAAGCAGCGATCGACCGCTTCGCGGACTTCGCTGCGAATGGTCCGGTACTGGGCTACCAGATCGATGAAGGGAATGGGACCCGGGTTGTCCGCGGGGAAAATTCCCGTGGCGATTGTGGACATGAGCGACTCCATTCGCTGCAGAATGTCTTGATTTTGCCGTGGGGCAGAACTGGGGAAAGTAGGCTGGCCAGCAGGGGATGTCAAGACTGAGCGTGCGGCAGAAACGGCTGGAAGAACGGCTGATTCTGCCCCTCAACAATCCGGGTAAAGGCCCTGCAAACCGATTTTTTCCGTATCGGACGGACTGTGAAGAGAGCTGGAAGATGGAAATTCGTTTTTCAGAGCTGGGAACGCTGTGGAGCTGGAGAAACTTTGCCGGGTGCCTGAAACGGCTTTGGGTAGGTGGCAGCGGCGGATTCTGCCGATTCAGCATTTGGGGGCAAACGCTGGGTGCTTACATTTGGCAGAAACGAACCAGAGCCTATGATTTGCGGGCGTGAGCGGGGAGTTTTTGGGTGGTGTGGGAGGTTCGTTGAGGAGTCTGGTGATGGCGTTTGCGGAACCGGTTTCGGCGGCAGGAGCGGATGAGAAGGTGGGGCAGGTGTATGAGCGGATCCGGGAGGTTCTGCAGGTCCAGGAAATCCCTGAAGTTTTCCGTTATTTTGCGAATGCTCCTGCATTTTTGCAGGATTTCTTCATGAATTTTCGCAAATTTGTGCTGGGGCCGGGGAAGCTGGATGAAAAGCGAAAGCTGTTGATCGCTGTGGCGGTGGCTGGACAGGCAGGCAGCGGTCGGTGGCTGGAATATCTTGAAACATTCGCCGTCTCCCGCGGGATTGCACGGCAGGAACTTGTTGATGTGCTGGCCGTGGGGGCCACGAATTCGATGTACAACGTGTTGTTTAAATTTCGGGACATCAGTGGTTCGGACGTGTTTGGCGGGATGTCAATCGGCCTGCGGGCGCACACATTCCAGGGCACCAGTCTGGACGAGGTGACTGTAGAGCTGGTGAATTTGACACTGAGCGATCTCAACGCGTGCAAGCCCTGCACGGCGGCCCATGTGATGAAAGCCCGTCAGCTGGGAGTTGCGGACGAGGCGATTTACGAGGCGATTCAGTGTGGGGCGACGATGATTGCGGGAACTCAGTTCCTGCGATCTCTGGGGCATTGAACTGCTGGGAAACGGGGTGGATTTGGCGGATCTGGCTTGATTTTCCTGTCTGGTGTCGTCATCCTTTCCCGCTTCGCAATTTTCCTGTCCCGGAAAGACAATCGCCTGATGGCCGGCTGTTCTGTTGGCCGATATTCGCGCGATCGCAAGATTCACCCCGGCGGCAGATTGATCACTGTTAAAAATTTCCGCCTGTCAGTACCGGTTTCTGGAGTGTGTCCAACATGCATATTCGTAAGGACGACGTGGTCATTGTCATTTCCGGGGATCGAAGCGGCGCTCGCGGTAAGGTGCTCAGTGTCGATCGAGCTGCAGGTAAAGTGGTTGTTGAAGGTGTGAACCGTGTGATCAAGCACGTGAAGCGTGGACACCCCAAAAGCCCACAGGGCGGACGTCTTGAAAAGGACCTGCCGATCGACGCGTCCAACGTCGCACACATCGACCCGTCCACCAACGAACCAACCCGCGTCAGCGTTCGCATCAACGCTGACGGCAGCAAGGACCTGATCGCCCGCGGCTCAGGAACTCTCATCCGCAGTCAGTCTCCGCGCAAAGCCAGCCGGGCAAAATAATCCCGACTCCTGGCTGACTCCACTCTTCCCACGGGGCTGCAGGACAACTGCCGCCCCGTTTTTGTTGCGCTCTCGCAAACAACAGCCCCCGTTGCGGTAGACAATCGACAGATTGATTTTCAGAATGAAGCAACCTTCCTGACCTACGTTCTGACCCCTCCCACGCAGGAGCCTTCCGTCGCATGAGTTCTTCGTCCAGCCAGAGTATTCAGAGTATTCTCCGGGAAACTCGTACGTTTGCCCCACCTGCCACATTTTCCGCCGAAGCACACATCTCGACGCAGCAGCAGTACGATGCCTTGTGGCGTCGGGCGAAGGACGATCCTTCGGGCTTCTGGGGCGAAACCGCTGAAAACCTTGAATGGTTCCGCCGCTGGGATACGGTTCTGCAGGGCCAGATGCCCGAAACCCGCTGGTTCGAAGGCGGCAAAATCAACGCCAGCTTCAACTGTGTGGATCGACATCTGACATCAGCCCGGCGAAACAAGGCTGCCATCATCTGGGAAGGCGAACCCGGGGACACTCGCGTTCTGCGGTACCAGGACCTGCACCGCGAAGTCTGCAAATTTGCCAACGTGCTGAAGCAACTCGGAGTGCAGACGGGTGACCGCGTGACGCTCTACATGCCGATGATTCCCGAGCTGGCGATTGCGATGCTTGCCTGTTCCCGAATCGGCGCTGTGCATTCGATCATTTTCGGCGGCTTCAGTGCAGATGCTGTGGCGGATCGCAACAACGACGCGAAGGCCAAAGTGGTCGTCACGGCCGATGGTGGCTGGCGGCGTGGCCGCGAGGTGCCGCTGAAGGCTGCTGTTGATGCCAGTCTTGAAAAGTGTCCAACCGTTGAAAAGGTAGTAGTGGTGCGTCGCACGGGTGGCGAAGTTGATATGCTGCCGGATCGCGACTTCTGGTGGCATGAACTCATGGAGAGCGTCACGGCCGACTGCGACGCAGTACCGCTCGACAGCGAACACCCCCTGTTCATCCTCTATACCTCCGGCAGCACCGGTAAACCCAAGGGAGTGCTCCACACAACCGCCGGTTATCTGCTGGGGGCAACCATGACCACCAAATGGGTCTTCGATCTGAAGGAGGACGACACCTACTGGTGCACCGCCGACATCGGCTGGATTACGGGTCACAGCTACATCTGTTACGGCCCGCTGTCGAACGGTGCGACGATCGTGATGTATGAAGGAGCCCCCAACTGGCCGGATGAAGGCCGGTTCTGGGAGATCATCGAAAAGTATCGTGTCAGCATTTTCTACACAGCGCCGACGGCCATTCGGGCATTTATCAAGTGGGGCAACCAATGGCCGGAAAAACATGATCTCTCCAGCCTGCGACTGCTGGGATCTGTGGGTGAGCCCATCAATCCTGAGGCGTGGATGTGGTATCACCGCGTGATTGGTCAGGAACGCTGTCCGATTGTGGACACGTGGTGGCAGACGGAGACGGGTGGCATCATGATCAGCCCGCTCCCAGGCGTCACGGCCACCAAGCCCGGCAGCTGCTGCCGGCCGCTCCCAGGTGTCGTCCCTGACATCGTGACTCGTGAGGGCAAAAGCCTGGGGCCCAATGAAGGCGGTCTGCTGGTAATGCGTCAGCCCTGGCCATCCATGCTGCGAACGCTCTACGGTGACCATGAACGCTTTAAAAAGACCTACTTCAGCGAGGTGCCCGGCTGCTACTTTGCCGGCGACGGCGCTCGACACGACGAAGACGGCTATATCTGGGTGATGGGCCGCGTCGATGATGTCCTGAATGTCTCCGGGCACCGTCTCAGCACCATGGAAGTCGAGAGTTCGCTGGTTGCTCACGCAAAGGTTGCAGAAGCTGCAGTGGTCGGCTTCCCGCACGAAATTAAGGGAGAAGGCATCTGCTGCTTTGTCACACTGAAGAGTGGCGAAGGTGATGATGCACTCAAGGCCGAACTGATTGCGCACGTCCGCCAGTCCATCGGAGCACTCGCCACACCGGACCAGGTTCGCTTCGCAGCAGCACTCCCCAAAACTCGCAGCGGCAAAATCATGCGACGACTTCTCAGAGACATCGCAGCCGGCCGCGAATCCACCCAGGACACAACAACGCTGGAGGATCTGAGCATTCTGGCGAAGTTGCGAGCAGACGAAGAATAGTTCCAAAGTCGCTCAGTTTCTCCATTTCGCAGACAGCCAGTCTGCAGGAGAACGTGATGTTCGGCTCTGATTTGCTCAGTGTTGATTGTCGGAACCGGTGGTGGCCGCAGATTCTGCGGCCGCTCACTGTCGCCCTGTTGACAGCTTTCCTGTTGCTGTTCTTCCCAAACAGCGCAGCCGCTCAGCGGCTCGAACGCTGGATCTATGCGTCTGCCAACCTGCTGGTCCCCGAACAGGTTGAGCATCTTGAACAGCTCATGCGTGAAGCAGCACCGCTGGGCTACACGCATGTGCTGCTGGCCGATTCCAAATTTTCTCGTCTCCATGAACTTGACGAACGCTATTCCCGGAATGTCGTGCGCATTCAGGCGACGGCGGCCGAGCTGGGACTGAAGCTGATACCAGCTGTGTTCCCCGTAGGCTACTCAAATTCACTGCTGGCCCAGAACCCGAATCTTGCTGAAGGACTGCCGGTGCGGTCAGCCCTGTTTACAGTGCGGAACGGCGTCGCACAGATTCAGGCCGACCCTCCCGTCGCTCTGCCGTCACTGATCGATCGTCGGGCATGGACCTTCGTTGATGATACCCTCCAGCTCGAAGAAGATTCCCTGCTGGCAGACAATCCCCGCGGCAAAAACTGTCGCGCCATGCAGACGCTCAGAGTCGCCCCGTGGCGGCACTATCACGTTTCGGTGCGAGTGAAGACGGAGGACTTTCGCGGGCAGCCGCAGATACAGATCCTCGAACCGGAAACCGGACGGCGACTGTGCTTCACGAATCTCCGCGTGCAGCGTTCACAGGACTGGACGGTGCAGCACGTGACCTTCAATTCTCTGGGAAACTCGACTGTAAACCTCTATATCGGTGCCTGGGGAGCTGCCGGGGGACGACTGTGGCTGAAGGACGCTGCGATCGAAGAATGCGGCCTGCTGAACGTGCTCCGACGCCCGGGTACGCCGCTGCAGGTCCGACGCGATGATGAGCCGCAGACCCTGCTTAAAGAAGGCAGTGACTTTGACCCCGTCGCTGATCCCAAACTGGGTTCAGTGCCATATCGAGGTCAGTACGAAGTGTTTCACGAATCGCCGGGAATTCAGCTTCGCGGTACGTGGGCCGATGGCACCCGACTCCGCGTTTCATGGTATCACCCGCATGTGATTTATGATGAACAGGTGTGTGGGTGCGTCACGGAACCGGAGTTTCAGGGATTGCTCAAACGGCAGGCTGAGGCGGTGGAGCAGCTGTTTCCCGATACCGATCGAATGATGTCACACGATGAATGGCGAGTGCTGGGATGGGATGAGAGCTTTCGCGGCACTGGTCTGACTCCGGGACAGGTGGCTGCCGACAATCTGCAGTTCTGCATCCGACAGCTGCGTTCGCTCAATTCCCGGCGCCGAATTGCCGTCTGGAGCGACATGTTTGATCCCCACCACAACGCCATCGACCACTACTACCTTGTGAATGGTGACCTCGCCGGTTCCTGGGATGGGCTCAGTCGTGATGTCATCGTGGTGAACTGGAACTTCGGTGTGCGTGAGGAGAGTCTGAAATTCTTTGCGGATCGAGGCCAGCGGCAGGTCCTGGCCGGCTTCTACGACGCGGACGCAGGTCAGATTGGGGAGTGGCTGAAAGTGGTTCGCGAGGAGAAGATTCGCGGTGTGATTGGGGTGATGTACACTACATGGAAACAGGACTATTCGCAGCTCAGGGAGTTCGCGGACGTGGTGAACAGGTTTGAAGAGACACGGTGAGCAGGTGAAGTGGCGCGAGCGAAAAACGACGGGGCGGGTCGGCGATGTCGGATGGGGTGGCATGAGAGATTTCAGAGTCCGCCTGCCATTGAGATCCTCGGCCTGATCCGGCCATCAGGGGATTGAACGATTCACCGGGTTTTGGCAGTTCCATCGAGAATTCCCAGTCCCACCTTTTTCCGTTCCCTGCCAATAGCCTAGAATACCAGACCAGAAACCTGATTGTCTGTCATTCCCGCATCCCGACACGCTCAAATCCCGCGGGCCGATGCCCTCCGGAAATCGCTCTATGGCCAAAAAGGCTGCCCGCAAACCTGCTGACTTGTCCCCCGACGATCGTCTCGAACAGCGAACGCTGGAAATCGGCACGGACCTTTTTTCCCGAACCGCTCCGAGCACGCCCTCGGTTTTTCAGGCCCGCTGGTGGGAAGACCGCCTGATGCACTGGGCCATGAACGACCCTGCGGTCAAGCTCCAGATGTTCCGGTTCGTAGACGTTCTTCCGATGCTCCGGGATCACGTGTCCATCGCGCGGCATTTGGAAGAATATTTCGAGGACGTGCGTACTCACCTTCCCTGGGCGGTCCGACTGGGGCTTGATCTTTCCACCGGCAACTACGTGCTCAGTCGCGCGCTTGCCTGGAACGCACGCACCAACGCAGCCCGGATGGCTCGTCGCTTCATAGCCGGCAACAATTCCCACGACATTCTGCAGACCGTCAGCCGACTGCGTCGCAATCGATTTGCCTGCACTCTCGATCTGCTGGGTGAGTCGGTGATCAGCAACATCGAAGCTGACCGCTATCAGCGAACGCTGCTGCTGCTGCTCAACGATCTCGCCTCACCTCTCGATACCTGGCCCGAAGACCCACTCCTTGACCATGGCCCTGACGGCCAGATCCCGCGACTGAATCTCAGCCTGAAACTCTCCGCACTTGACAGCCAGTTCTCCAGTGTGGATGCGGAAGGCACGTATCAGCGGGTTGCGGCCCGGCTTCGCCCCATTTTCCGGAAGGCACAGCAGCACGGTGCTCAGATCCATGTCGATATGGAACAGCACGACCACAAAGCTCTGACCTTCCAAATCTTCCAGCGAATCCTGATGGAGGACGAATTTCGTTCCTGGCCCCACTGCGGGATCGTTGTTCAGGCCTACCTTCGTTCTGCCGAGACGGATCTGCTGAACCTGCTTGAGTGGGTTCGACACCGTGAGACCCCGATCAGCATCCGCCTCGTGAAGGGCGCTTACTGGGACTATGAAAACATCGTCGCTCGTGCTCGTGGCTGGCCAGTACCCGTCTACCGCCGTAAATGGCAATCAGACGATTGCTTCGAGCGTCTCTCACGCATCCTGCTCGAAAATCACTCGCTGCTCCGGCCAGCCTTTGCCAGCCACAACCTCCGCAGCCTGGCCCATGCAATCGCGCTTGCTGAACATTTGCGGGTACCCGATGATGCCTGGGAAATCCAGATGCTCTATGGCATGTGCGATGAGCAGGCCGCCATCTTCCGCAATCGTGGGCATCGTGTCCGTATCTACACGCCGTTTGGCGAACTCATCCCCGGCATGGCCTACCTTGTCCGCCGGCTGCTTGAAAACACTTCCAACGAATCCTTTCTCCGTCTGAACTTCAGCGAACACATCCCCGCAAAGACTCTGCTTATGAAGCCTTCCAGCCACGCTGCCGCTGAGCCACCGATCGAAGATTCACCGGAACCCGGATTTCGCAACGAACCCTTCACCGATTTCTCGGACCCTGATGCGCGGAAGGCCATGGCGGATGCCATCAGCTCTGTCCGCGAATCGCTCGGCGGCTCCTGCCCGCTCGTCATTGACGGCAAGTTCTGCGAAACACGTACCACGATCATCTCGCGGAATCCCTCGAAATCGACTGAGATCATCGGCAAGGTCGCCTCCGCCAGTCTTGACCAGACCAACGACGCCGTCGAAGCCGCCCGCCGCGCCTTTCAGACGTGGGCTCGCACCGATGTAACCACCAGACTGGAATACATCGACCTCATCGCCTCAGAAATGCGAGAGCGGCGTTTTGAACTCGCTGCCTGGATCATCCTTGAAACTGGAAAAACCTGGGCCGAAGCAGATGCTGAAGTCTGCGAGGCCATCGATTTCTGCGAGTATTATTCTCAGCAGTACAGGCGACTCAGTGAGCCTCGCAAGACCCCTGTTCCCGGTGAAGACAACACCTATTTCTATCGGCCCAGGGGTGTCTGCGTGGTGATCGCCCCCTGGAACTTTCCGCTCGCCATACTCGCCGGCATGACCATCGCGGCTGTTGTCACCGGCAACACTGTCGTTATGAAGCCGGCTGAACAGTCTTCGGTCGTCGCTGCCCGCTTCATGGACGTCATCCGCAACTCCGGCCTGCCCAGTGGCGTTGTGAATTTTCTGCCTGGCATCGGCGAAGAAGTCGGTCCGGCACTCACCAGTCACCCCGACGTGGATCTCATCGCCTTCACCGGTTCCCAGGCTGTCGGGCTTGAAATTAACCGCGTCGCGGCAGACACCAGCAAATCGCAGCACAATGTTCGTCGCGTCATTGCAGAGATGGGCGGCAAGAACGCCATCATCATCGACGAAGACGCCGACCTCGACGAAGCTGTCCTCGGTGTTGTCCGCAGTGCTTTTGGTTACAGCGGTCAGAAATGTTCCGCCTGTTCCCGCGTGATTGTGCTTGATTCGATCCATGACCAGTTCACTCAGCGACTCATCGAAGCGGTCCGCAGTCTGCCCCTCGGCCCCGCTGAAGAGCCGGGTACTAAAATCGGCCCGGTGATCGACGACGAAGCCCGCGAACGTCTGCAGAACTTCATTCGCAGGATCGACCTTGAAAACGGCACTCAGCTGCTCCTTGCAGTTGACCCCGGTCCGCTCGCCAAAAAAGGCTCCTACATCGGCCCGCACATCTTCACTGGCGTCGATCCCGACTCCGCACTTGCCCAGCAGGAACTGTTCGGTCCGATTCTTGCCATCCTCCGCGTCCGAACGCTCGACGACGCCTTCAATATTGCCAACAACACTCGCTATGCACTCACAGGCGGCGTTTACTCCCGCAGCCCCGTAACGCTCCGCCGCGCACGCCAGGAGTTCCACGTCGGCAATTTATATCTCAATCGCGAAATCACCGGAGCACTCGTCAATCGACAGCCGTTTGGCGGATTCCGGATGTCAGGTATCGGCAGCAAAGCCGGTGGCCCCGACTACCTCCTGCAATTCCTCATCCCCATCGCCATTTCCGAAAACACGATGCGCCGCGGCTTTGCCCCTGAAACCTGAGTTGATTTCGCGCCTGTTTTTCCCGGATATGCTCATGTTCCACCTGCAGCTGATCTGGCTTCTTGCCCGTAATTCGCTGATCCGAGAACTGATGTTTCCGGCCAATTTTGCCATTCAGGTCGTGACTCGACTGTTCTGGTTTGCAGCACGCGTGGTGCTCTTTCAGCTCATTTATCAGCAGACAGACAGCATCCGTGAGTGGTCGCGGGAAGAGTATTTTGCGTTCATGGCCACGGGGATGCTGATCAATTCTCTGGTCGAGGCTTTCTTCATGCCGAATTGTGCGGCCTTCTGTGACAGCATTCGCACCGGGCGACTCGATCTGGTGCTCACCCGCCCCGTCGATACGCAGTTCCTCGTTTCGCTGCAGCGAATCAACCCTGCCATGGTCACTCAGACGCTGCTCGCACTGGCGCTCCTGCTGATGTCCCTTGCCAGACTGCAGTGGCCTGTCACTCTGCTGACCATCGCCGCCTACCTGTTTTATGTGCTCATAGCCGTCGCGTTTTTCTACGCGCTGATGATTACAACGGCCTGCACCAGCATCTGGTTTGGACGAAATCAGGGACTGTACGACTTCTGGTTTTATATCACGATTTTCGCGCAGTATCCCCGGAGCATTTATGACGGCGTGGACAGTTCACGATTTGAAGCCGGTGAAGTACTGCAGTTTGCTTTTTCGTGGGTGATCCCGATTTTGCTGGTGGTGACCATTCCCGCACAAACCATCACCGGCATGGCTCTGGACCCGCGTTTCGCTGTGGCCCTTGTGCTGCTTACGCTGGCCTGCATGGTGGTGTCACGACGAGTATTTCTGTGGTCGCTGAACGCGTACCGCGGTGCCAGCAGCTGACTGGCACCAGGCGGGACTGCTGCCAGACACCACCTGTCATCCAGCGATCACCGTGGCAGCGCCTGCAGTCTGTCGTTTTCGCGAAAACTGAAGCCAATGATCATAAAGCGGGATTGCTGAGTGAATTCGAACTGGAATTCGCCGGCTTTCAGTTGACTTTTGAGGTTTTCGCTGAGTGTGCCGCGACCGGAGACTTTCAGCAGCGTATCGAGTGACTGAAAGGGAGGAGTGGCTTGAGGAGGGGCCATGGCGGGATCGGTGTTGGGGGCAGAGGGTTGCTGGGACGGGGCCGCGTTCTGTGCAGGCGCACCGGAGGGCTGGCGACGCCGCAGCTCGGCTGTGCCCGTGAACTCCGCGGCATCGACTTTCAGCTCGGTGATCGGGAGTGCTGTGGAGGCCACTTCCGTTGCAGGGAGTACCAGCGGGACGAAACGCGGGGTGCCTTTCAGCTGACAGCGAGCAACGCCATCGGAAGGTTCCAGTCGTTCGAGAGTGATCTCGGTCTGCAACACTCCGAATGGTCCGCAGGAATCCGTGCAGGTTGCCGTCCATGGAGCTTTGGCATCGATCAGCAGATCTCGGGTGGGGAACCAGAATGGTCTGCCGAACCACGATGAGCAGATTTCTTCGGGACTGGCTTTCCTTAAAAGATTGAAGGCGGCTGCGTCACTGGCAGCAAGCTGTTCAAGGAGCTGCGTATGGGACTCGGGCACAACTCTGACACTGCCTTCGGGCGAAACCTGCAGCGAGACCGGTGGCAGCTGCATCAGCTTGCGTTCGGCCGAATCTGCAATCTCTTTGTTGCGTGCTGCGGTACTGGTGCCAGTTTCGGTGACTGCACCGAGCTCCGCGGAGAGGACTCGCACCTGAAAAACGGCTTCACCATCTGACAACAAACCTCGCAGGCGATATTCGAGGAGCAGCAAATCCTGGCTTTTTTCCGGGGGGAGTGCCTGACCGTTCATGGTGATTGTGGTGGTGCGAGTCAGAACAATTCCGGCGCGGAACATGTCGCCCGGGCTGAGCTTCCAGATGGGTGAGCCTGATTTGCCGGGTTGCACAGGAACCGGAACTGCCCGTTCCTGAGCCGATGTTCGGGAAATCATGAGCACCACTGCTGAGAACACTGCCGTCAGGCTGACAGCCAGCCGTGACTTCCGTTGTCGGCCGCGGTGTCGGCGAAACAGGGGAATCTGCGAACAACAATCGAAGTGTGGCAACACGTTTCAGCTCCTGCGGTGTTTGGTACCTCCGGAATTCTCGCAGATTATCAGCAGGAATCCAGTGCGAAGTGGCTGAGTATTGCCCTGCAGTGCTTCAGCGATACACTCTGGCGGCAGAGTCGCGTTTTGCTCTGCGAAACACACTCTCCTTCCCCTGTACAGCGCTGTTCGTAATTCGAAGAGCGACCTTGCCCCTGCGGAGATACGAAAGTGAATCCCATCAGGGAACTGGAAGAACTGGCAGCCCTGTTCCCCGAACCTGCCAACTCAGTTTTGTATCTGAGCGCCGAACACGTCGCCAAAGAAGCAACTCCGGAACCCTATCACCACATGCTGGTCCATGAACATCACATGACGATCAGCATGGAGGAGTGGCACGTTTGTCGAGTTGACGTGGATGTGCTCGCATCGCGTTTTGAGAATGGGCTCTACCTTCGAAAGATCGTGCTTCGCAAGAGCGGCACTGATCAGCCCGTACAGTTCGGATATGTACGTTTCAATCTGGATCTGGTCACACCGGGTGTGCGGGCGGAGATCCTTGAAGAAAAAGTGCCGCTGGGACGCGTACTCATTCAGCACAACGTGTTCCGGCATGTGGACCTGGGAGCGATCCTGCGATTTACTGCCGGGCCCGGACTGGCTCAGTATCTGAAAATGCCTCTCGGTGGAATCACATACGGACGACTGGCCACCATCTTCTGCAATGGCATTCCAGCCATCGATCTGCTGGAAATCTCGGCACCTATCGAGACCAGCAGTCGGGAACGGCGATGGGAGCTGCGCGCTGAGGTTCCGGCATCCGGCTCCCCGTGATTGATCTCGAGGTTCGCCGCCGATTTCAAAAGAACCCCAGCTTAACGCCCTGAGAAGCTCTGCACGCGTTCCAGCTGATGTCCGGCGGTGCCACCGGCGTTCATGGCAAGATTGCCGCCGTCGAGTGGGATGACGGCACCGGTGATCCAGCTGGAGGCGTCTGAGGCCAGCAACACTGCGATACCTCGAATGTCATCCGGCTGTCCCAGTCTTCCGGCGGGAATGCCACGCAGAAAACGTCCTTCCAGCGCTGGATCGTCGGCCATTCGCAGCTGCAGACCGGGATTGACCACCTGAGCAGGCGCGACGCAGTTGACTCGCACGCCACGATGAGACCATTCCGTACTGAGTTCCCGTGTCATCTGCACGACGGCCCCCATCGCCATGCTGTAGGCTGCGTGGCCCCGTCCGAGAGCTGTTGTGCTGGCAAGTGACCCGATATTCATGATCGATCCGCGGCCTTGCCGGAGCATTCGTCGGCCAGCTTCCTGACACATGGCGAAGCGACCGATCACGAGGTTCTGCAGAACCCGCTGCAGGTCAGCAATGGAGAGCTCCTCCGGCTTTGCCAGACAGCCGTCGCCGGCGATATTTCCAAGGAAATCCACTTGCGAAAATTGTGCATCGACTTCGCGAAACAGCTGCGCGATCTGTTCGGGGCTGGACACATCGCAGCCGGAAACAAGCGTTCGTCGCCCCAGTGCGGAGATGTCGGCAGCAGTCGCTTCTGCGCCGGAGCTGTTGCGGTCGATCAGAACAACATCGGCACCAGCTTCCGCAACCGCCAGCGCGGTCGCTCGACCAAGTCCCTGAGCTGCCCCGGAGACCACTGCTACACGACCCGTTAAATCAAACATGCCCATTGGTACTCTCCTCGATTCAATGTGGTTCCCTGAGCCAGTTTTCATCGGTCACAGCGTTGTTTGCGGCCACTGGGAGTGACACGGGATTTCTCCGGCCGGCGACACCTTTGGGCCATTGCACGGCGTAGTCAGTGAATCGAGAATCCGCTTCGGGGAAATCGGTGCTGATATACTGAGCACCACTGGCGAGTGCGCGTTCGCGGCGAGCGGTCTCTCCGGAACGACTTTCGCTCGTGTCCGCATCTGCTCGCGTGCGAATCAGGAAGTTCTGACGCACCAATCGCTGAATCTCGGCAAACTGCGATACGGGATCGTTCCGCTTGAGCCATGCAGCCTGAGGATGTTCGGGTGACACCGACACGAAGACCCTCGGCTGCTCAATTTGATCCATCGCCTCCAGCCAGCGATCGACCCAGCCACCTTCGTTGTCGAGGCAGAAGAAGACGCGGCCGCGGACGGTGCTGACTTTGGGCCAGCCGCGCCGGAGCACGGCGTCCCGCACACAGGAGTCGCCCGGCTCACACAAATCCTGCGGTGTTAAACAGGATTCCTGAGGGAACGTATGGGTGATGAGCTGATGCAGGTCTCGCAGCAGTGGAGCGGTGAATTTCACGGGCTGAACGCCGGAAGGTCCGGGGGCGACTTCCTTGAGCTCCAGCAGGATCATGACTGGGAGATGACCGGGGTTTGCCTTTGACCATGTGCGAATCTGCTCAAAGGCGCTGCTGAGCGTGGGTGTCCGGGTGGCATAGTCGAAACCCGGGGCGTGCAGAACTTTGAAGCCGGGTTGTGAGAGCAGACCAGCTGCGTTGGGATCGGCACCAGGATCCGCGCCCGCAGCCAGTGCAAGGACGCGCCCGAGTGGTCTGGCGAAGAGACCACCATTGGGATCGGCATAGATGTCAAGCTCCAGCTGGCGGACGCCAAGTCGGCTGAGTTGTTCCGGGAGCGGGCGGTGCGTGTATTCGATGGACTGCAGAAGTGCAGCGCCTGCTGTGCGAATAAAGGGCTTGAGTCCTGCGGCAGGTTCGATGTGATACGAGTTATGCGTGCCGATCACCTGAATCTGGTGAAGCCTCAGGTCGTCGGCGATCACCACTGCAGGGACAAGCGACAGCAGGAACGAGAACAGGAAACAGCAGTGGACTGCGGCTAGCTGAACCATGTGACTGCGTTCCGGAAGATGCGGATGCCGTCGCCCTCACCACGCAGCCCTTTCCGCGTCCACTGGGGATGCTGAGTGGCGAACAGAAAGCGTTCCGGATGCGGCATCAGACCCAGAACGCGTCCGGTGGCATCTGCGAGTCCGGCGATATTGGCGAGTGATCCGTTGGGGTTTTCAGGTTCCGGAAGGAGTTCAATGCGGGTAGGGTCGCCGGCGGCGGCTACGAGTGATGCGGCCAGCGGGGACCAGTAGCACAGAGCGATCTGCTGCTGCCGGCGGAGCTCATCGAGCACGGCGGGGGATTCCACCGCGATACGGCCTTCGGCGTGAGCGATGGGGACATCGAATTCATCCATCCCACGCAGAAAAATGCTGTTGGTGGAGGTGACTTTGAGCTTGACCCAGCGATCGGTGTAGCGACCGTTGCGGTTCCAGGTGAGTGTGAGGCGTGATTCGAGTGGCGAGGGGGCAGGCGCATCGATGCCGGTGCGTGTGAGCAGACCGGCTTTGAGGATTGTCTGGAAGCCGTTGCAGATTCCCAGAACAAGCCGGTCGCTGCAGAGGAAAGAGCGGATGGCGTCGTTGAGCTGTCCGCGGAGCTGTCGGGAGAAAATCACGCCGGCACCGAGGTCATCACCGTAACTGAATCCGCCGGGAATGCAGAGGATCTGGAAATCAGCGAGCCGTTGCGGATTTTCGAGCAGACGAAACAAATGCACCCGTTCTGGTGCGGCCCCCGCAAGTTCAAAGGCGTGAGCAGTTTCCAGATCACAGTTGGTGCCGGGTGCCCTGAGCACACATACGCGGGGTTGGACCATTGTCGCCGACCAGCAGAAGGTGATGAAAGCGAGACCAGTGCTGGGAATGTATCGATCACACCTTCAGAATGCACGCCTGGGAGGTCGGAGGTATCGGTTTCAGGAAGTCAGGCTGGGAGAAATATGGGGACGTTATCAGATCAGGAACTGGAGGCTGCTGCGCAGCAACACCAGCTTATTCATTGAGATGTTACCCCCAACAGATGCATCGATGGAGCACCGAAGGGTTCGAGCGAAATTGACTTTCACATCAGCCCGCGACGCGACAGTTCGGCCACCACCTGCTGCACAATCGCCGAGACCTCCGCAGTGTTTGGCTGGCCCGCAGCACCTTCCGGGAGCGGGCAACCGCCCACGGGCTGATCAGTAAAGCCGTGGGCTGACAGCATGCACTGCAGTTCGCGTTTCAGGGTTGTCAGATCCAGCATCTGCTTGTCGGAAAGTGGCTGCCGGCCATGGCCCATCGTGAAGCCGCGGAGACCCACAGCCGCCCGGAAACCCTCCGGAAACTCAGCCGAATAGATCATCGTGTCGAACAGGCGGATCAGGTCGTACTGCACAGCACGAGCGGCATCTATCTGGTAAGAAACCGTCAGATCGTACAGCTTTCGTGTCAGTTCCGGGACAACGCCGGAGCTGGCGTTGGTGCCACCGTCGCAACCTGCGAGGAGCATTGGCATGAGCGCTGCATCCCAGCCAGTCAGAAACGCGAAATCCGGTCTGTTCGGACGCACCGCCTGAATCATCCGAATCATGTGCGGAATGTCGCCGGACGAATCCTTGATCGCCACAATCCGCTCGAATTCCTCCGACAGCCGCTGAATCGTCGGCACGTCAATCGGACTGGCGAACATGGGGATGTTATACAGCGTCACATCGATGGGCGTATTGCGGCCGATCTCCGCGAAATACGCGTACACTGATGCCGGACTCAGCTTGTAATAGAACGGTGCCACGATTGCCACGGCTCGAATTCCCAGCGATG
Organism: Planctomycetaceae bacterium; assembly: GCA_046074645.1. Lineage (GTDB taxonomy): Bacteria > Planctomycetota > Planctomycetia > Planctomycetales > Planctomycetaceae > SXXK01. Next base: position 22,097 of record JBJTOP010000070.1, read on the forward strand.
CGTAATACTCGCACGCTTTGATTGTTTCTCGCACATTAGCTTCCGCTGCCCCTGCCAGAATCGGCACTCGGCCACGAACCTGATCGGCCAGAATCGCCACGATCCGACGCCGCTCCTCCGGCGTGAATCGAGTGAATTCGCCGGTGGAGCCGTTGGGGTAGAGACCATGGACACCGCGAGCGATCAGCCATTCCGCATATCGCCGCAGTTCGGATTCGTTGATGTCCCCGTCAGGTGTGTAGGGGACGAGATTGGGAGTGAAAATTCCCTGAAGTTTTGCAGCAGCCACGTTTCTGTTCCTGTTCTGAGGGGAGCTCCTGAATTCCTTGTGCCTATTCAACATCACAATCCCAACCCCGGCGCGAAATACTCCGTTTTCACGCCCGTTCCCGCAGACTCACACCATCCGATTTGACAACAGGTGACGTCTGTGTGCAACCTGCAGAGACCTCGAAAGAATTTGGCCGTAATCCGCTCTCGTTCCGGGCGATTCCGCTTGACACGCTCATACCGGCAGTGCGATTTCCACGATGAAACCTCCAGCTGCCGGCTCGACAGCGTAAATGAAGCCTCCGTGCAGTCTTACAATCTGCCACGCCAGACTCAGGCCAAATCCCAATCCACGCCCGGCCGGGCGACCTGAAAAGAACGGATTGAACAAGTGACGGCGAATCTCCGCGGTACCCGCTCCGGGCCCGTCATCCCGGATTGCCACCGCGGCAACTTCAGTCGCCACTCGTCGCACCTCAATCTCCACCCGTCCTGCCCGGTTCGCTCCCCGAATCGCCTCCGTGCTGTTGCGCACCAGACTGCTTATGAGCTGTCCCAGCAGCCCCCGATCTCCCTGCAGCAGGAGTTCTTCAGAAGCCGCACTGAATCGAAACTCCACTCGCTGCTCACGCGCTGTCGCCTGCAGGGCTGCCAGGCATTCGCGAATCAACGCGATCAGGTTGAGCGACTGCGGGATGGGGCGGGGCGGTCGGGCGAAGAGCATTGAGTTTCCGATGATGTCACGGATTCGCCAGGCCTGGGCACCAATGGTTTCCAGCGCCTGACGAAGCTCCAGCTGCTGCTCCGACTTCAGCAACAGCTGCGTTTGCCCGACAATGCTTCCCAGCGGATTGTTGATTTCATGCCCCGCCCCCGCTGCATACTCGGCCATCGCTTCAAGGCAGTTCTCGTCAGGAATCAGCAAACCGCGATTGCTGGCGCGTTGCAGCATCTGCCGGGAAACGGTGACCGGAAGCGACTCAGGTGCATCGATGAAATGTTCCGAACCACCGCCCTGCACAATCACGGCGCTCAGAAGTTCCGGCCAGCGATGAACCGCCAGCTGCAAACCGCTTACAAGACCCGTCCCCGCAGCCAATGCCAGCAGACGCTCGGGACTGAGCAGCCAGCCCGCGGATCCCTCCAGCAGCCGCCGATCGACTCCAGTTGTTCCATCGGTGCGTTCACGAACACTGACCGCTTCAAACCCACCCTCGGGACGAATGCCAAGGAAGAGCACTGCAGCGGCACCGCAGGAGCGTACCCAGAACTCTCCGGCATGCTGTGCCTGAGTGGACCACGGTGCGGCTGCGGTGAGCACTTCAGCCAGCCATCGGGCATTTCCCGGCACGGCTGCCGGATCTTGTTTCTCGTTCACAGAACCTGCTCTCCACCAACGAAAAACGGCCGCACAAAGGCGGCCGCTGGGGCTCCTGCTGGAACTCCGACGTCCTCAGCTGTTAGTCCGGCTGCTCAATATCCAGCAGCTTGCAAATGGTTTCAATCAGAGCTTCCACCTCAAACGGCTTTTGCAGGAAATGATTGGCCCCGGCAGATTTCAAATCCTGAATCTTGTCCTGCTCCACCATCCCGCTGATGCAGATGATGCGAACATCGTCCAGAGCCGAATCGCTGCGAACCCTCTGACAGACTTCCTTGCCGTTGATATCGGGAAGCATCACGTCGAGTACAATCACGTCCGGGTGATATTCCCGAACCATCATGCCCGCGTCAAAGCCGTTATTGGCAGTGCGGACTTCGAACCGGCCGTCGGCTTCGAGCGCATCGGTGATGAGTTCCACCAGTTCGGGGTCGTCGTCAACGATGAGAGCTTTGCGTTTGCCGCTTTCCAGGGCATCCGTCGGAATGCCGTTTTCCTTCATGAATTTGTACAGCACATCGCGCGGAATGCGACGAAATTTGGAGCCCGGGACGCGGAATCCACGCAGCTGCCCGGAATCGAAACATCGAATAATCGTCTGCTGACTGACTTTGCAGATCTTCGCCGCTTCGCCAGTCGTGAATACTGTTTTCATGGGCACAATCCATTTGGAAGAGAGCGATGAGCCGCTGACGCGGCATCCCATCGTCCGGCAAACACCAGACGCCATCCATGGCGCTTCAACACCGCCACTGATGACACGCGAATTGTGAGTGTCTGTCAGGGAACGGCGTTGAGTCGCCTTTTACCGGGGACGACAGTTCCAGCGAAATCGACAGGGCCGCGAGTTTTTGCTGTTGCGACCGCGGACGACCCGCTGGAACTGTTGAAGTGCAGGCTTTGGGCGATCCTGTGAGTTTCAGCGGGGATCAAATCGACTGTTGGAGGTCGCTTTATCCCGTCGAATCTGCCTCAACTTCTGGAAACGCCCGATCTTTGCCAACCATCAACTCCGCCAATTGTATCTATTTGCCGGTATCGGTCAACGGATGTTTCACAACGCAGATTGCCCGAATTGCCTGATAGTTTTTTTCCTCAAAATCCGAATAAAGCTCCCAGCCCCCCGCAACTGAATCAAAACAACCGTGCTCAGACCCCCAAAAGTCGCTCTTCGCTCCGCCACAGATCGTCTGTCAGTTCGAGTTCCATGGAGGATTCTGCCGGCCGATTCAAGGCTCTCAGAATGTTTTGGGGTGCATTTCGCATACCGCCTGAGTAGACTTTTCGTCTGCCGGCACACGTGTATCGATGGATACAGGAACAAAGCCCTGGGAGTAGCGGGAAACATGCTGACGACCTTAAACCGGATTCTCCGTGCCCTCCCGCTGCTGCTCCCTTCAATCGCCGCTCTGCAGGCCCAGCAAGTGGATTTCAATCGGGATGTGCGGCCAGTCCTGTCAGATGTCTGCTTTCATTGCCACGGTCCCGACGAACAGCAACGCAAGGCGGACCTGCGACTGGATCTGTCGGATGACCTCTTCTCCGACCGGGGCAGCGGGCGAGTGCTTGTGGCGGGCACGCCAGAATCCGGCCAGCTGTATCGGCGGATCATGTCGGAAGACCCATCAGAGGTAATGCCTCCACCGGAGAGTGGTCGCAGTCTGACATCCACGCAAAAGGAAATGCTCAGACGCTGGATTGAACAGGGGGCATCTTTTGAGCAGCACTGGTCCTTCCAGGCTCCTGTTTCCCCGATTCTGCCCGCCGTGCACCGCGATGACTGGCCGATCAACGACATTGACCACTTCATCCTTCAACGGCTTGAACAAGCCGACCTTGAGCCGTCCGGCGCAGCTCCGCGTGAAACCTGGCTTCGTCGGGTCACTCTGGACCTGACCGGATTGCCGCCATCGCCTGCGGAAGTGGCGGAGTTTCTTGCGGATGATTCTGCAAATGCCTTCGAGACGGTCGTCGATCGGCTGCTGGCGTCCCCGCGTTATGGAGAACGGATGGCATCGCGGTGGCTGGATGCAGCCCGATATGCGGACACAAATGGCTATCAGAGCGATGGGCACCGCGACATGTGGCGCTGGAGAGACTGGGTGATTGACTCATTCAACGCCAACATGCCGTTTGATCAGTTTACAATTCAACAGCTCGCCGGTGACCTGCTTCCAGACGCGACGCTGGAACAGAAGATTGCCTCGGGCTTCAATCGCAACCATCGCGGGAATGGGGAAGGCGGAATCATTCCGGAAGAGTACGCGGTCGAGTATGTGGTGGATCGCGTGGATACGGTTGGCACTGTCTGGCTGGGACTCACGCTTGGCTGCGCGCGATGTCATGACCACAAATACGATCCCATCACGCAACGCGAGTACTACAGTTTGTATGCCTTCTTCAACAGCATTCCGGAGCGTGGGCGGGCCGTCAAGTTTGGCAATTCGCCCCCCGTGATCCCCGCGCCGACACGCAGTGAACAGGAGCAGCTGACAGCCCTTGAACAGCGCCTTTCAGCCGCCGAAACGCAGTTCGAGGCGCTGCAACTGCGGCTGAATGCTGCCCGCGAAAGCTGGGAATCTGAGTTCCGTCAGCAGGCGACAGCAGGGAAGTTCGAATCGATCCAGTGGTTTCCCTCGCGAAAACTTACCCTGCACTTCCACCTTGACGGTCCCGGGCTGCCTGCGGACACCCCAGACAACGCACCCCAAAGCCCGCAGCATTCCCCGACTGAACTTGACTCTCGTTACGTCCCCGGACAGTTCAACCGAGCTCTTGACGTCACAGTTGGCAAGGTCGCAGCTGTGGGGGACATGGCTGACTTCGGCTATCTGGATCAGTTCACCTTTTCCGCATGGATTCATCCTCGGAATCTCGCCACAGGCACGATCCTCTCGCGAATGACGGCCCAGCCGGAAGGCGACGGTTACAGTTTTGCCCTGAATGGTGGCCGCCTGCAGGTGAATCTGGTGAAACGGTGGCTGGATGATGCGATCCGAGTCGAGACGGAAGAACGGCTGCCGCGCGATCGCTGGTCGCATGTGGCATTCAGCTATGATGCTTCCCGATTCGCTTCGGGTGTCCGAATTTACATCAACGGACAGCTCTGCAGCAATCGCGTACTGGTTGATGAGCTCAATCAGCCGTTCAATTCAAAGGACCCGTTCCGTATCGGCTACAGTGCGCCTGGAGGGCGTTTTGATGGCCTGATTGACGAGCTGCGTGCGTATCAGGACTGCCTGTCAGACGATGAAATCCAATGGCTCGCGGTGGCCCCGTCCATCAGTGAGATTGCGTTGATCCCCGCCCAGTCCCGCACAGATGCTCAACAGGATAAATTGAATGCGTGGTATCTGGAAGCCGCCGCGCCGCAGGACATCCAGAGCGTCTGGCAGACGCTGTCTGGCCTGCGTGCGTCGCGACAGACAGCGATTGAAAGTTTTTCCACGGTGATGGTGATGCAGGAGCTCCCGGAACCACGGCCGGCTTACGTACTCAGACGCGGAGAATACGACAAGCCCGGCGAACTGGTCTCGCGTCAGATCCCCGCATCGCTTGCGCGCGGACAAACTCGGTCACTGAAGGATCGGCTCGATCTTGCGCAGTGGCTGGTGTCCGCCAACCATCCGCTCACCGCCCGCGTCGCCGTCAATCGAGCCTGGCAGCTGCACTTTGGTACCGGGCTGGTGAAGACCGTTGATGATCTCGGGTCCCAGGGCGCGCCACCCAGCCACCCGGAACTGCTTGACTGGCTGGCCACCGAGTTTGTCCGCAGCGGCTGGAATGTGAAAGCACTGCATCGCCTGATCGTCCTCTCAGCAACCTACCGCCAATCCTCCGTCATCGCTTCCAGACACCTGCAGCTGGATCCCGAAAATCGGCTGCTCGGACGCAGTCCGCGTCTGCGTTTGTCGGCGGAGATGATTCGAGATCAGGCTCTGGCCGCCAGCGGCCTTCTGGTGGAGCGGATCGGTGGACCTTCCGTGGTTCCCTATCAGCCGCCGGGATTGTGGAAAGAGCTTTCAGGGACAGATTTTGTCCAGGGACACGGCGAAGATCTTTATCGCCGCAGTCTGTACACCTACTGGAAACGCACAGCGGCACCCCCGGCGATGATGACGTTCGATGCGTCTGGCCGGGAACTGTGTGTGGTTCGCGAAAGTCGCACCAACACCCCCCTTCAGGCACTCACACTGCTCAACGAAGTCACCTTCGTGGAAGCCGCACGAGTACTGGCACAGACAACGCTGCGAGAGTCCGGTGCTGACGCCGAAGAGCGGATCAACTTTGCCTTCATGCGAGTGCTGGGCAGAGCCCCGCGTCCACAGGAGCTCGCCGTACTCCTGCGGTCACTCGCCCGCGCAGAACAATATTTTGCCACCCAACCAGACGCCGCAGGAAAGCTCGTCAGCATCGGCGAAACCCCTGTGGAAGCCGCACCCTCTCCCGCAGTCCTCGCCACATGGACAACCCTCTGCAGTCTGGTCTTGAACCTCGATGAAACGGTGACACGGGAGTGATGGAAGAAATGATGGCCAACAATTTCAAAACACTCAATTTGCATTCGCAACTTCAGTGCCTCATCGGATGTGGTTGATTTTTGATTGGGAGTGAATCGACATGCAGCGTCGAGGTGTACTGCAGACAGCGGCGATGGCTTCGCTGATGGGAATCGCAAAAGGTCCGGATGTGGATGCATCGGAGGTGCCAGTATCGCTGCCGCATTTCCGGCCGCGGGCGAAACGGGTAATCTATTTGTTCCAGTCAGGCGCACCCTCGCAGCTGGATTTGTTTGACTTCAAACCAGGTCTGCAGGGGCTGCGCGGAGCAGAGCTGCCGGACTCGGTTCGTGGCAGTCAGCGGCTCACCGGGATGACTTCTCGCCAGGCCAGTTTTCCGATAGCGCCGACGAAATACCAATTCGGTCAGTACGGTCAAAGTGGTGCATGGCTCAGCGAGCTGCTCCCCCATACTGCTCAGGTTGCCGACGAGCTGTGTTTCGTGAGGTCACTGCATACGGAGGCAATTAATCACGATCCGGCGGTGACATTTTTTCAGACCGGCGCGCAGCTGGCGGGGCGTCCCAGCATCGGTGCCTGGCTTTCGTGGGGGCTGGGTTCAGAAAACTCGGATCTGCCCGCTTTCGTGGCGATGATTTCACAGGGAAGCGGCAATCCGAATGATCAGCCGCTCTACGATCGGCTCTGGGGAGCCGGTTTCCTGCCGTCGCAATATCAGGGGGTCAAGTTTCGTTCGTCGGGTGATCCGGTTCTTCACCTGTCGAATCCCGCAGGAATAGATCCGTCATTTCGCCGGGGGCTGCTGAATGACATTGCCGAGTTGAATGGGCAGAAGTTAGAGGAAGTTGCAGATCCCGAGATCGCGACCCGGACCGCGCAGTACGAACTTGCATTTCGAATGCAGACATCAGTGCCAGAGCTGACGGAAACGGCGGAGGAGCCAGATCATATTTTTGAACTGTACGGACCTGATTCGCGGAAGCCCGGAACCTTTGCTGCCAACTGTCTGCTGGCACGACGTCTGGCAGAGCGAGGGGTGCGGTTTATTCAGTTGTTTCATCGGGGCTGGGACCAGCATCTGAATCTGCCGCGGCAGATTGAGGGTCAGTGCCGGGACACGGATCAGCCGGCAGCGGCACTGGTGAAGGACCTGCGGCAGCGCGGATTGCTCGACGAGACACTTGTCATCTGGGGCGGAGAATTTGGACGAACAGTCTATTGTCAGGGACAACTTACTGCAGACAACTACGGGCGCGATCATCATCCGCGATGTTTCACCGTCTGGATGGCGGGCGGCGGCATCCGGCCAGGCATTACGTGGGGCGAGACCGACGACTTCTCCTACAATGTCGTGCAAAACCCGGTGCACGTGCACGACCTGCACGCAACCATTCTGCACGCACTCGGTCTGGACCACACACGGCTTGTCTATCGGTTTCAGGGCCGTTACTTCCGGCTCACGGATGTGCATGGCAAAGTCGTTCAGGAGTTGCTGGGGTGATCTGATTTACGCCCTG
>JBJTOP010000071.1:0-7834 GCA_046074645.1 Planctomycetaceae bacterium
GGTGTGTGGTGTGTGGTGTGGTGTGTGTGGGGGGGGATTGTTGTGGTTATGGGTGTCGCAGTTCGTGGAGCGCGTTGGTGAGTCTTTGGATTTCTTCGATGGTGTTGTAGTGCAGGGCTCCGGCGCGGATGACGCCGAGGGGTTCGAGGTGTGCGGCTTCGGTGAATGGCAGGGCGTAGGCGTTGCCGTTCCAGACGCACAGTCCTCGGCTGGCGAGCCATTCTGCGGCTTTGCGGGGGGGCAGATCGGGGAAGGTCCAGGAGAAGGTGGGCACGCGGTGGTGGAGTCGTGCGGGATCGGTGATGCCATGAATTTGGAGACCGGGGACGGAGCGGAGTCCATCGAGGAACACGTGGGAGAGGCTGCGTTCGTATTCGGTGAGGTGCTGGAACACGACATCCAGTTTTTGTGCCCGGGTGCTGTTGGGAGCGAGGGAGCCGTGTGGCAGCCAGTCAGCGATGCCGGCGAGGTATTCAACGGCGGCAGCGGTTCCGGCGATAGCTTCATGGGACTGAGTGCCGGTCATCCAGAGACCTGGGAGCTGGCTGGGGGCGGGGCGGAGCTTCCAGGGGTTGTGTGTTTCGAGCAGTTGACGGCGTCCCCAGAGGATTCCTTCGTGGGGGCCGAAGAATTTGTAGGCGGAGCAGGCGAGGAAGTCGCATTGGAGGTCGCGGACGGAGATGCGTCCGTGGGGAGCATAATGCACTGCATCCACAAACGTGATCGCTCCGACCTGTGCAGCCTGTGCGATCATTTCCCTGACGGGGTTGACCGAGCCGGTCAGGTTGGACGCATAACCGATGGCGGTGAAGCGAGTTCGTTCCGAGAGAAGATTCTGCCATGCGGAGTGATCGAGTGTTCCGTCGTCGGGGTTGACGGGGGCATGGCGGACGGTTGCTCCGGCCTGTTTGGCTGCGAGCACCCAGGGGGAGACGTTGGCGTCGTGGTCGAGTTGTGTGAGGAGGATTTCATCGCCGGGTCGCCATGTTTCTGCGAGTGTGTGTGCGAGGTGCATGGTGAGGCTGGTCATATTGGGGCCGAAGATCACACATTCGGGGTCATCGGCTCCAAGAAAGTCAGCGAGCGTCTGGTGGGCGTGATTGAGGATCGCATCGGATTCGCGAGCGGTGGCAAAGGCGGCGCCGCGATTGCAGTTGGTGAACCTGAGATAGTGAGCAACGGCATCGGCAACGGAATCCGGTACCTGACTTCCGGCAGGTCCATCAAAAAAGGCGACGGTGCGTCCATCAAGTGTTCTTTGCAGGCCGGGGAAGCAGTGACGAATGGCTTCGATGGGCCACGAGTTAACAGCGGAACTGTTCACGAACGAAACCTCGGCGGAAATGGTCGAAGGGGAAATCAGCCCCAGAGTTTTGAGATGCGGCGACGAATTTCGGATGTATCGCCCTGAATCAGGCCTCCGGGAGTGCGACCTCCGGAATTCTGCAGGAGCCCGTGTGAAACGGACTCCATCAGTGAGAGCACATCGGGGGTCAGGAACCGCGTGACCTTGCTCAGCGAATGCTGGTCACTGCGATGGCGATTGTGGAAGTAGTAGCGTTCCGGGCGGAGGACGGTGAGGTGATTACGAGCGCGGGTGAGTGCGACGTAGAAGAGCCTCCGTTCCTCTTCGATTTCCTCGGCACTTCCAGTTGCCATGTCTGCGGGAATATTGCCATCGGCCGCATGAATGACGGCGACGGAATCCCATTCGAGCCCTTTGGCGGAGTGAATGGTGCTGAGGATCAGGTAGTCGTCATCCAGTAGCGGATCAGCAGGGAGATCCTGAGTTGAGGAGGGAGGATCGAGTGCCATTTCGGCGAGGAATTCTGAACGCGACTGGTAGCGTGCGGCGATGGCTTCGAGTTGTTTCAGATCATTGAGCCGAGCAGCGGCGTTGTCGTAGGCCGATTCGAGCAGCGGGGTGTAGTACAGGCGAACAGAGTGGATATCTGCAGAGACGCCGCCGGGAAGATCGCGAGGGCGTGCGGCGAGCGAATTCAGCAGCTGGAGAAGTTGGGGCCAGAGATCGCGGAGGGTGTTCGGGGGATTCCAGGACTGCCAGGCGGTGAACTGGCCACTGTTCTCGCGAAGCTGTTCAAGCAGTCCGGAGGCTTTTGCCTGACCGATGCCCGGCAACAGCACCAGCACGCGAAAGCCGGCAACGGCATCGAGGGGATTGTCTGCCATGCGAAGGAAGGAGAGCAGATCGCGGACGTGAGCGGTTTCGAGGAACCGCAGGCCGCCGTACTTCACAAACGGAATATTGCGGCGTCCAAGTTCGGCTTCGAGCGCCATGCTGTGGTGTGAGGCGCGGAAGAGCACAGCCTGCTGCCTGAGAGGTACTCCGGACTCTCGTCGCTGCAGAATCTGATCGATGAGGTATTCGTTCTGAGCGTCTTCGTCGGCACAGGTGACCAGTTTGGGGGCAAAGCCCGGACCACGGCTGGACCAAAGTTCCTTGCGGTGACGTTCGGTGGCAGCGGCAATCACGCCGTTGGTGACGTCGAGAATCTTCTGGGTGCTGCGGTAGTTCTGTTCGAGCGCCACAAGCGTGGTGCCGGGGTAGTGATCGGGAAAGTCAAGAATATTCCGCACTGTCGCCGCTCGAAATGAATAGATTGATTGAGCGTCATCGCCGACGGCGGTTAGTCCGCGCCCATCAGGGCACAGGTTCTTCAGAATTTCTGCCTGCAGGACGTTGGTGTCCTGGTATTCGTCCACAAGAATTCGACTGAACTGGGCTTGCAGGATGGGACCACCGGCGGGATCGGCTGCGAGCGCATTCCAGAACAGGAGCAGGTCGTCAAAATCCAGAACCCGCTGCTTTTCCTTGGTGTCGGTAAACAGTGAAAACAGTCGTCCCAGCTGCTCCTGATGTTCAATGCACCACGGAAACCATTTCTGCAGCACAACTTCGAGCGGGGACTGGGTGTTGATGCAGCGGCTGTAGATATCGAGACAGGTGCCTTTGAGCGGGAAACGTGATTCTGATTTGGGGAGGTTGAGCTGGGTGCGGGCAAGATTCATCAGATCTTCAGAATCGCCACGATCAAGAATGTTGAAGTCGGGGTGCAACCCGATCAGATGTCCGTGACGCCGCAGCAGCTGTGACGAAACTGAATGGAACGTACCACCACAGAGACGGCGAACCACGGAACGCTGCGCGACTGATGGGTCTTTCAGTGTGGTGGGTTCAAGCTTGAGAATGATGGATTCGACGCGGCGAAGCATTTCAGCTGCCGCGCGGCGGGTGAAGGTCAGCAAAAGCATCCGCGAAGGATCCACACCCGAAGCAATCTGCCACGCCACGCGATGCGCAAGCGTCGTGGTCTTTCCCGTTCCTGCTCCTGCAATGATCAGCAGCGGAGAATCTTCGTGCAGCACCGCTTCCAGCTGACGCGGATTGAGTGACTGCAGGAACTCAGGAATATCGGAAGATACGATGTCGGACATTGAGTGGGCCGATGACGGCAGCAGAAAAGGTTGCCTTTCGCGCCGCGAAAGGATCGCTGGAATGACCGATAGTCTATCGGGTTGACAGGTCACAGACAAACCGCACGCCGATTGGTTATTCCGCAGCCCGATCCCGACAGGAACAGTCTCTGTGACTCACAAGCCGACTGGGCAACCTCTATTTCAACGGCAGGAACGTCAGAGTACCGGCCACCATATCGGGCACAATCAGCTGCTTTTGTGCCTCATCGAAATAGAAATCGGCAGCCGTCTTCAGGCCCTCCAGCAGCACCTGTTTCTCCAGAGATCTGCGATCGATCTTCCAGACGACTCCCTGAGTCCAGCTGGAGCCGTAGAAGGCTGTGGGAGTGACGGTGAGTCCATCCAGACCGCGCAGTCCGGAAGCCTGTACCTGCAGCTTGCCGTTTTCGATATGCACGATGTTACCCGTGAAAAAATCTGCGGCAAAGACCTGTTCGGCACTCGACGTTCCAGACACGGCAACACCGTTTGGAAACCGCAAAGCCGGGTTACCTGGTGGAATGACTTCGGTGATCCGGCCTTCCAGTGTCACCCGGTAGATGCGTCCACGGGCGGGCAGCTTTTGTGCTTCCGGGCTGTCGAGATTCCACAGCTTTCGTTCGCCGGATGGGTCGAACATGGGTGTGGGAGTGGTCATTTCTGCAACCAGAACAGACTTGCCGTCGAGGCTGGCGGCGACGTCGTTCAGGAATTCAACTGGTGTGGGGAAGTCGCCAACTTCCGCCAGCTTTTTTGTGCGGCCACTGGAGTCGACTGTCCAGAGTGTGGTCTCGTCGGCCGTCACGAGCAGACCACCGACGAATACGATGCCCTTTGGAGCGTTGAAGCCGCGGGCAAACACAACGGGCTTGTCACCATCCAGCCTCACGATTGTGCCATCGCCAGGTTCGTCACCGTTGATCAGGGTCACAAAGAGCTGATCATTGAAGCCTCGGCAGACACTTTCGGGGCTGGTCCCCACGGCGATCGTGCGAACGGCAGGCGAAGCTTGTGCAAACAAAGTTGCCGGCTGGATCGCTGCAGAGAATACGACTGCTGTCAGCACAAGGCTGCCGCTGAACCAACGCATGGGCTGGAGGGAAATTGGCAGAGTAAAGAGCGGGAACTGAGGCATGTCAGAGAAGGTCCTTTGAAGAGTGGAACAGGCGATTTGCCTGCGAATGCAGTGTATGACGAAACAGCGAAATATTTCGCTGAGCGAGACGTGACTTTGGTCAAAAGCAGCTATTTCCTCACCTGACGGCGGACCACATCACGGAACTCAAACCGCCGGTACTCACGCGTTTGATACTCACGCAACCAGCGCTGATATTCCTCAGATAATTCCCGCTCCTGTTCCACCTCCTGCGGATACTGGGACATTGCCCGAGTTGGATATGGCTCTGATGATTGACCATACACCGTGCTCAAATCTGCGTCTTTGTCCCAGCCCACGTTGTACAGCACAAAATCTCGAATCCAGCCTTCCGGTACCGGTTCCTCTGGCACTGTAAACTCCACTGTCAGTTCATCCCCCGGCCCCATGACCACCATGCGATCGTCCTGTTCAGTCAGCAGCTCTGTTGTTTTCCCGTAGCGCGTGAACCGTCCCAGCATCTCGTTCCACTGCGGTTCAGTTTTCACCTTCGCGTAGTCATAGCTTTCCGGTGCATGCCCCTGTCGAAATACGGATTCAGGAGCATACACTCGCTGCGAGAATCCCCTGTAGTGCAGGTCGGCCTGCTGCAGTTCACACGGCTGCACTCGCGTGGGGGCGTCTGCTTCATTCACAATCGCAAATGCCGCATCAAAGTACAGCTCCATGCTGGAACGAATTCGAAACCGCAACCGTTCCTCAGCAATCGCCTCCGACACATCCACTACCATCGCCTTCGTCTTGCCGCTCGGGAAGCCTATGAAAGGCTGCAGCACCTTCCATGATCCATCTGTCTGAGGCACCTCCAGCACTGGCGGCAGTGGATCGGGCAGCTGCGGATTCTGATTCAGCCCCGTATTGATCGAAGTATCCGTTGGAAATACCCAGCCAATCAGCACCAGTCGCACAGAGCTTGCGGAACCATCGGCAGGCCTGGGTATCGCGTCAAAATCAAACTCCATCGTCCACTCCTCCGTCAACCCCTGCAACACGCGCTGACGGAACGGTTTCGCATACTGCTGGTCCTGAGTCTTCAGCAGCGGCAGCAGATCCCTGCCCTCACCGTTGATCACACTCCGGGGAAGTACGGGCTGCTGCACCGTATGAATCCGATGCGCTGCCATGGTCGGCGAACCGACCTTCTCATTCGTAAACACCGCCACATCCGCTGGATGATCCACTGCCATCAGCCGGACTTCATCGAAATAGGCGGCTTCCCAGAGCTCTTCTGTGAACTGCAGCAGGTAGCGGTTGCCGCGCGGCTGCAGCTGTCGGCCGGGAATCAACAGATACTCCCATTCACGCGTCGGTGCCAGATCACCGGAAGCCTGTACCAGTCCCAGCGGTGCTGCCCACAGACAATCACTGAAGAATGTGAACTTCTCGCCGTCCCAGGTATAGATATAAGGGCACGAGCCCTTCAGGATCTGTGGAGCCAGCACTCCCAGACGCGAACGCAGCATCTGTACATCCGTGATGTTCTGCGGAACGCCGTCCGTCCAGATCACCCGGATTGTGTCTGCCTGCTTCTGAGTTCCCAAACCCACGTGCATTCGTGGTGCGTCAATCACGTGGGCCTGCCAGTCAGCTCCACTGCGAACTTCCAGAACTGCGCCGGTGCCATGCATATTCACACGCTGTGTCGGGTACTGCGAATCTTCCCCAACAGCCCGCGGCACGATCTCCATCCATTCATTGGCGCTGCCACCGACATTCAGCAGCAGCTGCAGGCCACCCTCCGCTGTGGCCATTACCAGATCCAGCCCCCCGTCACTGTTGATGTCCGAGGCCGTCACGGCACGCACTCCACCCTTCACGGGTAACAGCGATGACAGGTCCTCAAAGCCACCATCAGCCCGTCCCCGGTAAAGATTCAGACCCGCCGAACCCGCGGTGAGCAGATCCACCAAACCGTCGTTGTCGAAGTCGGCCTGAACCAGCCGCCCGGCGACTCCCTGCCCCACCACCGTCGCAGCAGCCGTCTCCGGCCGCTCATTATTGCTCAGCTGAATCCGCATCACTCCCGAATCACCGGCCAACGCAAGGTCCCAGCGACCGTCACGATTGAAGTCCGCAACCGCCAGATCCGCGGCCCCGGACGACGGCGCTGATCCCGCCAAACCGTCATTCCAGCGGAATCGCAAATGCAGCATGTTCTGCAGCCAGCCTGCACTGCCATCCGCTGCAATCCCTACCAGATCCATGGCCATGTCCCTGTTCCAGTCAACTGCTCGCAGCGACTGCAGTCCGTCCGGATATGCCGGCCCACTGAGCCCCTCTGTCAGAGGCTCGAAAGTGCTCCCATCGAGATTCTTCCAGATCACCAAACCCGAGGTGGTCGCAAACGCCAGATCCAGGTCCCCGTCCGCCTCAAGGTCCGCAGACACCGCAGAACGTACGCCTGAGAGCGGCGGTGGACTCGCCAGCGGTGTAAGCTGCCGCCTGCCCTCGGCGGTCACGTCGTTTTTCAATAACATCACCCCGTCCGCTGTCCACGCCACGACATCGAAATCCGCATCAAACCAGCGCGGCTGTCCTGCCAGCTGCGGGAGCGTTCGACGATCCCCCGACTGATCCAGCAGTACTGCGGCGGACTTCACGTCTGAGAGTGTCGCACGGTCAAAGTCACGGTCCAGATCCGCCAGCAGTACTCCCGTGAAGGCTGGCAGGTCGCCCGCGGTTTCCAGCATCAGAGTCCATGTGGAATCGTCCGCATTGGGCGAATACACCTGCACCCGACCACCTGATAAAAGTACCAGATCGTCACGCCCATCGAGATTCATGTCGGCCATCTGCAGCCACGTGACACTGTCGGCAGCAGGCAGGCCTGCCGTCGGAGTGAATCCGGTGAGTACTGTGGGGGCGGTTTGTTCCAGCAACGCCGCACGCTGCTCGGGAGTCAGCCCCAGTGAACCAGTCAGATCCAGCTCAAGATACTCCAGCAGATTCAAGTCAATTCGCCGCATATCGATCTGCTGGGCCAGTTCCGGGAGCAGCAGGTTCTTTGTTGTCAGGGCCGGACCGCGGAGTGCCGTCGGAGCCGGCGGATTGCCTGAAGCCAGCGCCTTCGCGATCAGCTCCTGCAGATCGACGCGATGCTGCTTCCGGATAGCTGCATTCAGAGGGCCCAGCTGCCCTGCTGCCAGTTCCAGCGTCCGGCCAATTCCCGCTGCCCGCTGCTTCGTTTCCGGATTGTTTGCA
>JBJTOP010000072.1:0-4127 GCA_046074645.1 Planctomycetaceae bacterium
CACGGCTTTTGAGCGTCTGGAATCGCAGTTCAGCGAGTGGCAGTCGAAGCGTGAGCTGCTGGCTCAGCGGCTGGAGACGCTGAAGATTCGCCAGCAGACTCAGACCCTCGCAGAGAACACTGACACAGCGACGATTGACGACGCCGACCTTGCCCGGGCCACCGAGCTGGCGGATGCTGTTGACCGTGACCTGCGGATCGCGGAAGCGCGGCAGGCCATCGGCCTTGACCCGCTGGACGTGATCGCCGAAATCCCCGCCGGCGACGAGCCACAGTCGCTGGAAGCTGAAGTTGATCGGATTCTTACCGGAGCAGGTTGAGAGAGGGGGGCAGTTTTCAGTTTTCAGTTTTCGGTGTTCAGTTTTCAGTTGTTGCCCCCGGGTTGATGTTCAGCATCGACTCGGGGGTTTTGTTTTATTGGCCGATGCTGTTTTCTGAGTTTGTGGGGTTGGATGTCATTCACCGGCCAACTTCCGGTGATGTGGCCGGGTTGTCGGGAGATCGCGAGCCGAGCCTGGCACGGGAGTCTGGAGACACGCCTGCAGAATCAGGAATATTTTATCGCGAATGTTCCCCTGAACTGCTAAAATCCAGCCCGTGCCCGTCCTTCCCCAGGTCGACAAAACGATCAGGGGCAGTGCGGACATTTCCTGAAGCGAAACGCGACACAGTTCTGCGTCGCAGATCGACATTGCTCCTGAACCCTGATTCCCCGATCCGTACCCTGCCATGTCTCTTCAGTTTCCCACCCTGATCACGGCCCTGCTGTTGTTTGCTCCTCAGCTTTGCGGCGACGAGTCGCCTCGGGGTGTGAAGACGGAGGCGTGGTTTGAGCAGCGAATTCGACCGGTGCTGGCGGGGATCTGCTTTCGCTGTCACGGTGGCGAGCGGGTCTCGGGGGGATTGAGAGTGGATTCGCGTCAGGGTCTGCTTGCGGGTGGCGATTCGGGTGCGGCGATTGATCTGTCCGAGCCGGCCTCCAGTTTGCTGCTCAAAGCCGTCGCTCGCGGGCCTGATGTGTCAGCGATGCCACCGGAAGCGGAAGCGGCGTTGTCGGCTGATCAGATCCGGGACATTCGCGACTGGATAGCTGGCGGTGCATTCTGGCCGGAGAAAGCCGATGGTTTTGAAGTGCAGGGGCACTGGGCATTTCAGCCGCTGGCCGCGGTCACTGTTCCGGACGTGGCTGGCAATGCGTGGGTGCGAACACCGGTGGACGCCTTTGTGCTGGATCGCATGCAGCGGTCGGGTGCAGTGCCGACGCAGCCAGCCGATCGCCGAACTTTAATTCGTCGGGTCACATTTGATCTGACGGGGCTGCCGCCAACGGCTGACGAAGTGACGGCGTTTCTGGCAGACGGTTCTCCGAACGCTTTCTCAAAGGTTGTCGATCGACTGCTGGCATCACCGGCTTACGGAGAGAAGTGGGGGCGTCACTGGCTGGATCTGGTGCGTTACGCGGACACGGCCGGAGAGACGGCCGACTACCCGGTACCTTCGGCGTGGCGTTATCGGAATTACGTGATTGACGCGTTGAACGCCGATCTGCCGTATGACCAGTTCGTTCGCGAGCAGGTTGCTGGTGATCTGCTGTCGTCAGAAAGTGTGGCCGACCGATTTGCAGCGCGGACGATTGCCACGGGATTTCTTGCGATCTCGCGTCGTTTCGGTTTTGATTCAGAAAACTATCATCATCTGACAATCCAGGACACGATTGACACGGTGGGCCAGACATTTCTGGGTTTAAGTCTGGGTTGTGCGCGGTGTCACGATCACAAGTTTGATCCGATTTCCCTGCGCGACTACTATGGGCTCTACGGGATCTTCGACAGCAGTCGCTATCCATTTCCTGGATCCGAGCAAAAGCAGCGAGTGCGTGCGCTGGCACCTCTGTGTCCTTCAGCAGAGGCGGAGGCAGCCTGGGAAGCTGGTCTGCAGCGGACTCAGCAGCTCACATCGCAGCTGGCGACCGCCGGACAGCCGATCCCATCAGCTGTGCTGCGTCTGACGACGGATATTGACGGTGACTTCGAGCTTCAGGCACCGGCGGCTGGCGGCAGCTACGGAGTGCTTGTATCGCCCTGGCGGTATGCGGGCAGCGTCTCCGTCACGGCCGCTGCGCAAAGTCCGTTTCACAACGTCTATCCGGGCGGCAGTCGCGGCGCAGCCATCGCTGGGAATTCCGGCCCATGGCGAATCTGGCAGGCACTCCATTCATCAACGCAGCGGACTGCTGATTCGTTCAGTCTGAATGTTGACCTGCGAATCGTGGAATCCGGAACTGGATCAGACTTCACGGCGGCTCCCCGGCTGACGCTGCTGTCGAACACTCAGAACCAGCAGCTGACACTGCATTTCCATCACGGCAGCATTCTGCTTTCCGGCAAAGAAGCACCGGTGCAGCTGGGCAGGTGGAAGTCGGGAGAGTGGTTCAACCTTCAATTGACAATACAGCTGTCCACCGGAGCGTTGAGCGGCCGCAGCGGAACGCCTGAATCAGCATTTGATTTTCAGTCTTCTTTGTCGCCGTGGGAAGCCGCTCCTGATCGTCTTCAGCTTGCGTGTGATGCGGCAGAGGGAGTGATGTCGGCTGGCGTGGAGGTGGATCACATCGCCATTCGCAGAACAGCGTTTGCTCCGGTTTCCCGCGAATTTCCGCTGCCGCCTGAAACGCAGTCCGTTGATTCGCTTGCGGCTGCCGTGCGGGAGCTTGAGCAGATCAGTGGAATTGACGGCGATCTGGAACTCCAGCCTGCGGGGGCGGCACCTGTGGCACCGTGGAATCCCGGGCCGAACAGTGTTGTGCGACTGCGTGCTGAATCGCAGAGTCCTTTCAACAATCACTATTCCGGGGGTGAACAGGGGTTTCATATCCCAGGCCGGAGTGAGTACGACGGATTTGGCCTGACGATTCAGACTCTGCCGCGTGACACTGACGGGCGGATTTACGCCGGATTTGATTTTCGAGTGGAGCCGGAATCAGACCGCAGTCGAGGATCGTGGCGTTATTATCTTGGTCACGGCCCCGGCAGCTCCGCAGCGGTTGAATTGTTCTTCAGCGGGGACTGGTTGTTCTGTCGGGACGGAGAGCAGATACGTCGGGTCGTTGAACTGCGGCGTGGTCAATGGCATCAGCTTCAGCTGACTCTGGATCCAGCCAGCCGCCACTTCAGCGGGCGACTGCTGGCGAAGAATTTTCAGCAGGATTTTGTCGGACAGTTTGCTGTCGGGTGGGATGGCCGCATCGACTACAGTTTTATTGACAGCTACGGTCACATACCGGGTCAGCGACCGACTCTTGACGCCGACAACTTCGTGCTTGCGGATCGTCCGTGCGGAAGTCTTGACAGCGCGGCTCCTGCAGCGTCATCCGCGGCCGTTCGGCGTGAACGTATCCAGCATCTTCAGCGGCGAATTCGTGAGCAGCAGTCGGTCACGGAGTCGCTGGCGGGGGAACTGCAGCGATTGCTGGACGAAGGCCCGCTGTCGCTGGCATTCGCCATGTCGGAAGGCACACCCGAGGACGCTCGAATTCACCTGCGTGGTGAACCAACTCAGCTCGGCGAAACGGTACCTCGCGGAGTCATTCGGCTGCCTGGCGACACAGCCGAGCGGGGGGCTGTCGAGGGAAGCGGGAGGCTTGAACTTGCCAACTGGCTGGTGGATCCCGGGAATCCTCTGGCAGCCAGGGTCATGGTGAATCGAATCTGGCAGCATCATTTTGGGCAGGGACTTGTGGGGACACCGAATGACTTTGGAGTGCGTGGCCTTGCTCCGACGCACCCGGAACTGCTGGACTGGCTTGCCGGCGAGTTTATTCGGCAGGGCTGGAGCATCAAGTCGATGCACCGGCTGATATTGAACAGTGCGGTGTGGCACCAGTCTTCGCTGGATGAAAGGCAGGATTCCGAGCAGGTGATGAACGGCCGGTCGCTGCTGGTCGGCTTTGCTCGCAGGCGACTCACGGCCGAAGAAGTCCGCGATTCGATCCTTGCCGTGAGTGGACAGCTGGATCGCAGTCCTGGTGGTGGCCATCCATTTCCGGCTCCATTCCACTTGGGCTACTCTCAGCACGCCCCATCAGATAAACGCTCCGACGCGAATGCTCGTACACGTCACTGAATGGGG
>JBJTOP010000073.1:0-27944 GCA_046074645.1 Planctomycetaceae bacterium
TGTCGGCCGCTGCGTGGCAGACAGCGGAGTGATTCAGTGGCCGTCCGGCACGGTGGGACAGTTCGTTGCAGAAGTCTGTTTCCGTGCGTTCGCCACGCTCCATGTGCCACTGCCACTGATCCTGGAAGAGAAACTTCCTGATGGCGTCCTCTGACAGGCCGGTAACGTCCATCAGGTTGCGACACATCAGGTCGTGAGAAAAGTGCACAAGCACGTTTCCCATGTCAAAGAAGCAAGTGCGAACAGGCATGGTGAAAGCTCGCGCGTGCCGCAGGGACGGCACGCATGGCGGAAGGGGGGAAGCGCCGGACGACCCGCGCGGAGTTCTGACCGCACGCGTTTTAGCAGGAACAATTGGAAAAAACAGAACAGCTGGTTGTTTCCGGCAGCGACGAATTCTGCTTTCCACTCGCGAAACCGCTGGCCCTGCGGTGAATCTGACGCGTTTTCAGAGTATAATGGCCGAACAATGAATGTTCCTGTTTTGCCTGCGCGGCTGCCAGATTCCATTTTCTCTCAACCAGTACCCCACCTCCCATGGCTGACACTCGAAATCTGTTCAACAAAATCTGGGACCTGCACACCGTCCGACAACTTCCCGGCGGTCAGACACAGCTCTTCATCGGGCTGCATTTGATCCACGAAGTCACCAGTCCTCAGGCCTTCGAGATCCTGCGGGATCGCGGACTAAAAGTTGCTTTCCCGCAGCGAACAATCGCAACGGTCGATCACATCGTTCCCACAGCCATACAGACTCGCCCGTTTGTTGATGACCTTGCCGAACAGATGATGTCGGCGATCGAGCGAAACTGTGCGGAATTCGGCGTCACGCTGCTGAATCTGACCGACGAACGTCAGGGCATCGTGCACGTCGTAGGACCAGAGCAGGGGCTCACTCAGCCGGGCATGACGATCGTCTGCGGCGACAGCCACACAAGCACTCACGGCGCGTTCGGCAGTATCGCCCTGGGGATCGGCACCAGTAACGTGGCCGAGGTCCTCGCCACCCAGACCATGTTTCTCAGCCGACCAAAGGTCCGCCGAGTGGTGGTCAATGGAGCGCTTTTACCGGGCGTTTACGCCAAAGATGTGATCCTGCACATCATACAAAAGCTGGGTGTTCAGGGCGGTGTTGGATATGCCTATGAATTCGCGGGCACGACGTTCGATGCGATGTCCATGGAAGAACGGATGACAGTCTGCAACATGAGCATTGAAGGGGGGGCTCGCTGCGGCTACATCAACCCGGACCAGAAAACAGTCGACTACCTCCGTGGCCGCCCGGCTGCTCCGCAGGGCCCCGAGTTTGATCGCGCCGCTGCATGGTGGCTCAGCCTCGCATCGGGACCCGACGCCCAGTTCGACGACGAAGTGGTGTTCAACGCTGCCGATATCGAGCCCACAGTCACCTGGGGCATCACTCCAGCCCAGTCCGTCGGTGTCAGCCAGGCACTCCCGCGACTGGCCAACGTTGCCGCCGGCGAACAAAAACTGATCCGCGAGGCGCTCGACTTTATGGGACTCAGCGAAGGTCAGTCGATTCGGGGAACCCGGATCGACGTTGCTTTTATCGGTTCCTGCACGAACTCCAGGATTTCCGACCTGCGTGAGGCGGCGCGGGTGGTTCAAGGTCACAAAGTGGCTGCCCACGTTCGTGCGATCGTCGTCCCCGGCTCACAGTTGGTCCGAAAACAGGCAATGTCCGAAGGTCTTGACCGGATCTTCGAAGAAGCTGGATTCGAATGGCGGGCCGCCGGATGTTCCATGTGCCTTGCCATGAATCCGGATAAGCTGCAGGGGCGTGAGGTGTGTGCGTCGTCTTCCAATCGCAATTTTAAAGGACGCCAGGGAAGCCCCACCGGCCGCACGCTGCTGATGAGTCCTGCAATGGTCGCTGCCGCCGCTGTGGCCGGCTGCGTGACTGATCTTAGACACCCTACCGCTTGAATTCGGATTTGCGATTAGCGGAATTTGTCGAGTTGACAGCGCGAATCAGTTTGGGTTGAGTGTTTTCGTTGGTCTGGCTGCGGTTCACAAGCGTTCGACCGCTATTGCCGCGAAACTCAGCCGCAAGGTTAGGCGGCATTATCCAGCGGCGAACCGCCTCGCCCTCCTGTGTTGGCTGCAGAAGTTCCGCTGCAGCCTGACCCTGAAAAGCGGCAGCCGTTGATACTTCGGACAGTGGCAGAGCGTCAATGGTTTTCGCCGAGGAGGCCAGGGGACTGAGGCGGCTGGAGAATGCCGACGAAGGCGGAAGGGAATCAGCCAACTGCCGTGACAACAATGCGGCTTGCGTTTTGTTTTCCAAAGCAGGGGAGGCATAAAGACTGGAGAGAATGTCCCATCCAGAGATGTTTCCGCCCATTGCAGTGGCAGCATAGTCAGTTGTAATCCGATCGCGCCTGGCCGTGATTTGAAGCACTGAGGGATATTTTTTGGAGACGAGAGTCAGGCTGTGTTCGGGAAACGTCCAGGACAGCGAATCCAGAGGCAAATTGGAAGGGCCGCTGTATTCGTGGCGGTTGGCTTTGTCTGCCGACAGGCTGCGAAGTAAGGAAACGGGCGGCAAAAGTTGGGATAATTTTGCCAGCTGAGGCTGCAGGATGTTCTCGATGAGTTGCAGCGAGCCGGCGGCCACTTCTTCCGGTTGGTATTGATCAGCACTTCGGAGCACATCCGCTGCGGGACGGCGGGGCACTTTAAATGACAGTGTGAAAACCGTGGCCGTCGATGCGTGCAGCCGAACTTCTGCCTGAACCGGTACAGCGCACGCACACACACCACAGATGGTTAACATCAGGGCAGCAGCGGGAACCGGAACGCGGAGATTGATCCAGCGAGTCATAAGGAAGCGGACCTATGACCTTTAGCAACCATGCAGGTCATACCAAAAGGAAACGAATGATTTTCTTCGCCATCTTCCCTGTATGCACAGTTGTTTCCAGATTCACTCATTTGACTTCGGCGCAAAACCAGCGCATCGTGCCCAGTCTGGTTGACTTGTAGGGGTTGTAACGGTTGTAAGCATGGCAGATTCCATTGAATTCGCTGGAAAAATCAGTTTCCGATGGCTTTCTCTTTGAGAGCAGTTGGCGTAGCTGGGTAACCTGAAACGAAGGATTTCGAGTTACCATCATGTTGAGATTTCCAGGGTATCTGTCATGCCGCGGTCATTGACCTTCTTCCTGCTGTGTGCCCTCACAGTCATTCTCAGCCCGTTCTGCAGCTCGACGGTGGCTGCGGGTGTTTGCGGTGTTTCCTCGTACGCCTGCTGTCCGCCCCCGGCCTGCGCTACGGCATCCTGCTACACGGCCTGTCGCGTAACGACCGAAACCTGTCTGCAGACCGTTTGCGAAACGGTCTGGGAACCTGAAGAGTGTCAGACAAAGCGAACCGTCTATGAAAATGTCTGGGAAGACGTGCAGACAACCTGCTATCGCACTGTCTCAGAAACAACGTACCGGGACGAGCAGTACACGGTCAGCCGCCCGGTGACGGAAACCGTCATGCGTGAGGAGCAGTGGTATGAGCAGCGTCCGGTGGTGGAACGCCAGTACCGCAACTGCACACGAATGGTCCAGCGTCCGGTCTGGCAGGACTGTGAACGCCGGACGTGTTACACAGTTCTGAAGCCGGTGACTGAAACGGTTCAGCAGGAATGTCGTCAGACTGTGATGAAGTGTGTTTCAGAAACCATCAACCAGGAGCGCTGCTGGACGGTCCTGCGCCCCGAGGTGAGGACTCAGACAGTACAGCGGACGGTCGGAGAATGGCAGGTTCAGAATCAGACGCTGCCTGGTGCGGTTATGCCGCGGCTCGTGTTCGGCCCCTGGGGACCTCAGGTGTGTCCGGTCCAGTGTCCGCCGCGTGTCGTTTCACGTCGCGTGTGGTGTCCGAGGGTCGTTCAGCAACAGGTGTCCTGCACTGTAATGGTGCCGCAGATTGTCCGTCAGACATGTCCTGTTCAGGTGACGAGGTACGTGCCCGAGATCATTGTGCGAAAAGTGCCGGTGACGGTCACACGGATGGTGCCGGAGCAGGTGGTGCAGAAGATCCCGTACCGGGTCTGCCGCATGGAGACAGAGACGATCACGGAGCGGATTCCGTATGACGTCTGCCGGATGGTCTCCGAACGAAAAACTCGTCAGGTGCCGTGTACGGTCTGCAAAATTGTCACGGAAACTCAGACCCGCAAAGTGCCCGTGTGCACAAGCCGCCAGTTGCCGTACACAAGCACCCGCAAGGTCTGTCGCACGGTTCCTCGTGAAGTCACCACAACAAGCACCCGCATGATCGCCAAACAGGTGCTCAGGCAGGTTCCTGTTACGCGACAGGTGCTGATGCCGGTGACCGTCTGGCAGCCGGCATTCTCGGCCCCGTGTCAGCCCTGAAAAAGTCCCGGCAGCGGCAGGAAGGCTGCTGAATCGGGCTCTGGCGGAAAGATGCTCCGAACCAGCACCTCTCGCAGCTCTTCAAGCCCCTCACCGGTGACTGCAGAAACGCGAATTTCGTCTGTAAAGAGCAGCTCGGAGGACGACGTGCTGCCTGCCATGGCTGCATTTTTTTGAACAGCAGCAGCGGGTACTCCGCAAACCAGATCGCAGCGTGATCGGATCAGGATTCGTACGGGGCAGGCCCGAAACGGATCCCCGATGAGTTGAAGGTTCGGGAGCGGCAGATCGGCGGGAACCAGAATGCAGGCGGCATCACAGTCGCGGACAAGCCTGATCGTCCGCTGAATGCCCTCCGCCTCCAGCGGCGAACCGGGATTATCGTGCAGTCCTGCCGTGTCAGTAATGCACAGCACTCGTCCTCCTGCCTGTGTTTCCGCTTCCACGGGGTCACGAGTGGTCCCGGCCACCGGAGAAACGATCGTTCGGGTCAGCCCGCAGAGAGCGTTGAGCAGGGAGGATTTGCCGGCGTTTGGGGGGCCAAACAGACCCACGCGGGCCGGACGCAGCAGCAGGTTCATGAAGGCGTCATGCCTGTGCAGTGCTGAGTGGGCTTCCCTGCGAATCGCCGGGTTGGCTGAGCTCAGCTGTGTCAGCGGTTCAATGAGTCGCCCATCCAGCTGCCGCAGAATCCAGTCGGCGGCCTGCCGAGTTCGGCACAGCGCGAGCGACTGCCGGACGGCGACGGCGATTCGGTCTTGAATCGACAACGGTGCCCCCACGTTTGCTGTGCCGATTTCTGTCTGGTCCAAAACCACGACTCCGGCTGTCACGAGGTCTGTCAGAATCCGTTGCACCGCGGCCGCTCCGCCGTGGCACTGAAGTTCCCAGCGACTGGTGGCCGTGCGAATCAGCAGAACATCCTCGCCCCGCCATTGCCCAAACAGGATTCGATTCACTGGTGCATTGTGGATCGGTGCGTCGCTGATCACGGATACACCACGCTGGAAGCCGGACAGGGCGCGGGTAACGAGGTCGGCGTTTGCGAGTTCCAGCTGCAGCACTGCCACCGCCCCCGGCCCGTGAGGTGTGAGGCAGCAGACGGTCATTTCTGGTTTTGCGGTTTCGGGGAGCATGAGTCTTTCGGGGAGCAGAACGGAGGGTTGGGTGTGAAAGTGTGACAGTTGTGCTGGTCCGGGAAAAGTGAGGGGCAGATCTTTGCAGGGCCAGCGCCGCAATTTGCAGACTCTGCCTGCAGGTTGCTGGCAGACGGACCAGCCGAACGATAGAGTCTCTGGTCAGAAAATCGCAACGCGGCGCAGGATCACGCAGCGGGCCGATTAAACGGATCGGAAAAAGACATAGAAGGTTTCGCCATGTCTGCGACAGCAGATCAGGTTTCAACATCCGTCACCGAGCGGCCGTCTGCCACCCCCGTATTACAGCCGGAAGCGGTTGCCGCGTCCAAGGGACCGCCGCACCATCTCTGCATCTGGCAGGGCCTGGGACTGCCGAATTTCATCAGGCTGATGACCTGGAAACCCGAACTTTCCCGCAGCTGCCTCGATCGGCTCATCTCCTCGGCCATCATGAGCGTTGTCAACTCAACGCTCAACACAGTCGACAAAGCCATCTGGGGGCGTCGCGTTCGCGCTCAGACGATTCAGCACGCTCCGGTGTTCATCCTCGGGCACTGGCGCAGCGGCACCACCATGCTCCACAACCTGATGACACTCAACCCGAAACTCACCTTTCTGAATCTCTTCCAGTGTCTCTTTCCCGGACACTTCCTGCTCACCGAACGTTTCCTCGCGCCTGCCACCGAATTCCTGCTTCCCAAAACACGGCCAATGGACGAAGTGCCCGTGTCCTGGGCCAGTCCCCAGGAAGACGAAGTTGCCCTTGCCGTTGACTGCCTCCTCTCACCCTATATCATGCCCGCGTTCCAGGGCCGACTGGAAGTCTACGAACGCTTCCTCGACCCCGCAGACATGTCCGCTTCAGAACGTCACCGCTGGCAACGCTCACTTCTCAACCTGATTCGCAGAATGGCTGTTCGCAAAGACGGCCGCGTCGTGATGAAATCACCCTCGCACACCTATCGAGTGCCTGCCCTGCTGGAGCTCTTTCCCGACGCACGCTTCGTCTACATCCGACGCGATCCCAGAGCCGTCTACCAGTCAACGATGCACCTCAGAAAAACCATGTTCGCCGAGAACACGCTCGGCTCCATGAGACCGGATGTCTGGTCCGAAGAAGCACTCTACCTTTACGAAAAGTGTATTCGCAAGTATGAAAACACCAAGCACTTGATTCCATCGGGACATCTTTTCGAGCTTCGCTTCGAAGACCTCGAAGCGTCACCGTTTGCGACTCTGCAGGCCCTCCATCAGTCACTCGGTCTCGAAGGCTGGTCGGAAGCCGAACCGCTTGTTCGTACCGAATGCGAAAAGCTGGCAGGCTATCGCAAGAACGCCTACAGAATGCCCCCGGAAACTCGTCAGCTTGTCGAATCCCGTCTCAAATGGGTCTTTGACCTCTACGGCTATCCCCTCAGTTCCGAAGAACGCCCTGGCGGCTGACTTCCTCGCCCGACTCCGCCACGATTTCTCAGTTCGACAATGGCCTCGCTGAACGCCATGAGGGCGGATCCAGAGGTTTCGTGGCAGCAGACTTCGTTGATTGCACTGCCGTCCCGGGTCTGGTGGCATCCAAAGTCTTCGCCGACGCCGGCTGCCGCAGGTCGTCATTCTGCTCGCCCTCCACTCCCTTCACGCCCCTCAGTCTGGATTCCCGAGGCGCCTCTTCGGACCAGCTTGCCCGCTGTATCCCCGAGCTCTGCGGCGCTACATTCCCTGAACCCTTCGCGCCCGCCCGACTTGCCAATCGCTCCGGGGACGATTTCGCTCGACCTGTCGCCGCATCGAACGACGCAACCGGCGACCGTCTCGACGTTGGTACCTCAGCGACATCTCGGGTTGCGCCCCCATCACTCAGATCCAGTGTGGCCAGCAATCGCCGCGACTGATCCGCTGTCTTCTGGTCCGGGTGCATGGATAACGCCTGCTGCAGCCACTCCGCAGCTTCCGCATCCTCGCCCTCCTCATGCAGCAGATAGCCGATGTTGTAATGCGCGGCTGGACCGCCGACAGCAAAGGTCAGGTGCGGCAGCGCCTGTTCCAGCAGCCCGTTTCTGGCCAGCGCGATTCCAAGCTCGTATCGGCAGGTCTGGTCGTGCGGTGATATTCGGCAGGCCTGTTCGAACGCGACTGTCGCCGAATTCCAGTCCTCCCGCTGCGAATACAGCTGGCCCAGCTCCAGTCGAATCTGTGTGTTGTCGGGATGCTGGCTGGCCAGTTTCTTCAGAATTTCTTCGGCCTGCTCAAATCGCCCGGTGGTGTTTTCCACCCGTGCGAGTCCGAGGTGTGCCTCAATGTTTTCCGGGTAGGCGACCGTCAGCTCGCGATAGCGTCGAAGTGCCTCGGAGTATTCCCCAACGTCCTCCTGATACCGCGCCCACGACAGCAGCGCCTTAGGAGTGTTTCTTCGAAAGGTCTTCTGAGCCTCGCGGAACTCCGGACTCAACTCCTCACCTGCCATACCCTCCCCGCGACCGGAAAACAAACCCGTCACACTGCTCCCCGCGCCCATCTGGCATCCACTGCTTCCAGCCAGCGTCAGGGCCGTGAATAATGCAACCAAAGTTTTTCCGGACACGCCACACCTCCTGCACGAAACGCAACTCAGGCGGAAGCTCGAAAACCCGCCCCCACCTCCTTCACTCATCGGCAAATCCCGCGCGACCGGAAAAGTGAACCCAGACCCTTTCAATCCCCAAATCCCGGATCCAGCCCGTCACCCGCTGACCTGAAGCAGGATCTGCCGATGCGCATCCGGCGGCTCTCACTTCGCGTCACTGGATTTGCGACGCCGCCTGAGCGACTGCGTCGCTCGGTACCCGTACTCCACCGCAAACCAGTCCGCAAACTGTTCCCGGCGACGGAAATTGGTGTTTCTCCGATCGTTCACATGCCCAATCTCATGAATCAGAACGTTGTTCAGGTAGTAATCGCGGATCGATTCTGCTGTCCAGCAGAGTCGCCACAGCGAACCGGACTGTTCCCAGCGACCGCCGAACATTTCGGTTTCAATTCGCTGAGCCGGCCGCGGCTCGCACACATAGTACTCCTGCAGGGATTCTTCAATCGGGTACAGATACACTGCCGTGCCCCACTGCATTCCATAGCAGGGAAACAGTCGCCGCTTGCGAGTCATCCGGCTCAGCTGCACCACGTCAATGCTGTCACAGTATGGCTCGGGGAGTTGCAGCACACGCTCGCGAACATCCTCGGCAGTCACCGGATGGACATAACCAGTGCCCGCCGGCTGCACGATCACTCGCAAATGAGAATCCCGACTCCCGGGCTCTCGCCGAACCGGTTCGTGCCAGCATTCCGGCGCATCAAAAGCGCGGCCCACCGCCAGGCCTCGACCGCGATGCTGGTGCAGCGATGCCTTGCGGCGACCACCCGCCCGCCGCGCGGAAAGCGGCGGCCGAGCAGCCTGGCGACCGCTTTGGACCGGATGACCATGTGAAAGTCTGGAATGCTGCATAGTCACACCTGCGGACAAGTCCCGCACGAGCAGGGAAATACCCGATCAAAATGAGCGTGTTCAGCTGGAATCCTTCCATGAGTCACCACCTCAGCGAATGCCACGCCGCAACAGGGGTGTAATCCCCCTCGCAGTCGGCTGCGCAGCCGTGTTTGATCCTATGCAGACGAGCCAGCGGAATCCAGAACGGAGTTGTAAGTCACTTCAGGGAAACGGGTTACGAAATTTCTCCGGAAGCCGTTTTAAAGCGCTCCAGGTCATCGCGATAACTGAAAACCCAGCTGCCGCCGGGTTTTCAGCCACGAATCAAAAAACTCGACCCAGACGACGCAAAACCCGCGGATGCCCAAAAATTCCAGAGACGAGTCTGCCGGTCGTAACGATTGCAGCAAAAGCGCCGCCGACGGTCTCCTGAACTGGCCCGATTACCCGGCGCCTGCGGCTTTCGGTCCGGGGCGACACTGGGCGACAATGAGTAATCTTTCTACTTTGAGCAATTCGCTGCCTGTCAACTCAAAAAACCACCTTTTCCAGGATTCCCTTCCCCGAACCGGTCTGAACCCCTATTCAGGGCTTGACTCCTGCGCCGAAGCAAATAGGCTGCTTACAGCCAACCATTCCGTCCGCTCGAATTCCTCATTCGATTCGCTTCTCCAGCCGGCCGGGAACCAACCAACCTCAGCCTGACACGAAGTCTGGCACAGCCTTCCAGGCAGGAGATCTCCTATGCAGTGGTTACGCTCGTTCACACTCTTCGGAACTCTGCTGGTACTCGCAGGACAGGCCACAGCCGGAATCGTCCGTGTGGAAGTCGGACCGGCGACTGATGGTCAGGTGGCCATCCGCAGCCGCGACGCCCGCCAGCAACTCATTGCCACTGCTGTTTACGAGGACGGCACGCTTGTTGACGTCACCCGCGACGCCACCTGGACCATCTCCGACCCCGCGGTGCTCGCCGTGGACCCCACGGGCCTCGCAATCCCCAAAGCTGACGGAAACGTCGAAGTCACTGTGGCGATCGATGGCAAATCAACGTCTCTCAAAGTCGCCGTGTCGGGCTTTGCCAGCCCGCTGCCAGTGAACTTCCGCAACCAGATCGTCCCCATCTTTACAAAGCTGGGCTGCAACGGGGGCGGTTGCCACGGCAAATCCGGCGGGCAAAATGGCTTCCGTCTGTCACTCCTCGGTTTCTACCCCGAAGACGACTTCGAATTTCTCCGTAAGGAATCCCGCGGCCGCCGCATCTTCCCCGGTATGCCCATCGAAAGCCTGCTCCTGAAAAAAGCCGTCGGACAAAGCCCTCACGGTGGCGGCAAACGAATGGAACCCGGCAGCTACGAATACAATCTGATGGTCCAGTGGATCGAACAGGGTATGCCATGGGGCACCGACCAGGATCCTTCCGTTGTCTCCATTCGCTGTGAGCCCGAAGCTCGAGTGCTCACCCGCGGCGGCAAACAGCAGATCGCCGTCATCGCCACCTACAGTGATGGATCCACCGAAGACGTCACACGCATGGCCCTCTTCGAACCCAACGAAGCCGAACTCGCCGAATCCTCCATCACCGGTCTTGTCAGTACCCTCGACCTCTCCGGCGAAGTCGCCATCATGGCCCGCTATCAGGGACAGGTATCCACCTTCCGCGCGACCATCCCCCTCGGCGCTGACACATCACGACTGCCCGAACCAGCCAACCTCGTCGATCAGGCCGTCTTCAACAAACTGCGACTGCTCGGAATCCCGGCGTCCGAAATCTGTGATGATGCCACCTTCCTCCGTCGCGTGTCACTTGACATTACAGGCGTCCTGCCGACCGACGAAGATGTTCGCACCTTCCTCGCCGACACCGCCGCAGACAAACGCGATCGACTCATCGACAGACTCCTCGACGGTACCGCATACGCTGATCACTTCGCCAACAAATGGAACTTTGTTCTTCGCAACAAAAAGGAAAATGGGGAAGACGGCCCCGGCACACAACTCTTCCACCGCTGGATCTGGTCCCGCATCTACGACAACGTCCCCTACGATCAGTTCGTCCGCGAAATCGTCACCGCCTCCGGTGACCCCCAGATCAATCCCGCTGTCACGTGGTATCGGGATGTCGACAGCGTTGAAGAACAGGTCGAAGACACCGCCCAGCTGTTCCTCGGACTTCGCATCCAGTGTGCCCGCTGCCACCATCACCCGTTCGAGAAATGGAGCCAGGATGATTACTACGGCATGGCCGCCTTCTACAGCCGAGTTGGCAAGAAGGTGATTCCCAACGCCAGCGGCAACATCCGCGATCGCCGCGTCTTCCACAACGAAGGCGTCGCCTCTTCCAGCAATCCCCGCTCAGGCAAAGCGATCCGCCCGACAGGTCTCGGATCACCAGCCTACGAAGTCGCTGCCGACCAGGATCCCCGCGTAAAGCTGGCCGACTGGATGACAGACCCACAAAATCCCTTCTTCGCTCGCTCCGTCGTCAACCGCTACTGGAAGCACTTCTTCAGCCGCGGAATCGTCGAACCCGAAGACGACATGCGTGCCACCAATCCACCTTCCAACCCAGAACTCCTCGAAGGACTCTCACAACACTTCATCAAATCCGGATTCGACCTGAAGGAACTCGTTCGCACCATCTGCCGATCACGAACCTATCAGCTCAGTGCACTCCCCAATGATTACAATGCCAGCGACAAACAGAACTTCTCTCGCTACTACCCCCGACGTCTCGGCGCTGAAGTGCTGTATGATGCGTTTCACCAGGTGACTGATACCTCAGAAAACTTTGGTGGTGTCCCCGCAGGCACTCGCGCAATGCAGCTGGCCGATGCTTCCAACGCGACCTACTTCCTGCAGGTATTCGGTCAGCCCCGTGGTGACACCGCCTGCGAATGCGAACGCAGCACCGATGCCAACCTCGCTCAAAGCCTGCACCTGCTCAACGGCCGCGAAATTCAGGACAAAATCGCTCGTGATAATGCCCGCACCGCGCGACTGGCTACCGATGCCAACCGCTCCCCGGAAGACCGCGTCCGTGAAATCTATCGCTGGGTCTTCGCCCGCGAGCCCGCTGCTGATGAACTTGAAGTCGCTGTCAGCTACATCAAGCGACACGCTGATAACCCCCGTCGCGGCTTCGAAGATATTGTCTGGGCTCTGATCAACACCAAGGAATTCCAGTTTAACCACTGACATTCCAGACGCTTCTCCTGCGTTCGCCCGGCAGGCCTCGCTCTGCCGGGCCCCGCTCTTTCAACGCAGACGAAACGCTCAGAACACAGCCGCTCAGACCACAACCGCTCAGAACACTGAATTGTTCATCGTTCCCAGCCACTCTCCCCGCGTGCCAACTCCCGCCCTTTTCCGCCCCTCGCGCCTCCACGCCCGCTCACCACCGGAATGCTTGCCATGAACGGACGCCGTGTCCCCACCGCTGCACTGCTCACTGTCGCTCTCTCGCTCTGGTGCAGCACAGCCTCCGCCCAGCTCCCGCAGACTCGCATCACGTCCCTGTTCCCCCCCGGAGCTCAGCGCGGTGCAACTCTCGAAGTGGTCGTCGGAGGTGGCACTGATCTGGACGAAGTTGACCAGCTGGTCTTCAGTCATCCGGGTATCACCGCAACCCAAAAGCGGGACGCTCAGGGTAACCCGGTCGCCAACACCTTCGTTGTCACTGTGGCGGGTGATGTTCCCGGTGGACTCTACGATGCCCGGGTGCGCGGCCTGTTTGGTGTCAGTAACCCACGTTTGTTTCGCATCGACGCCCTTGCCGAAGCCGCTGAAGTCGAGCCCAACAACGCTGCCGCACAGGCCACTCCGCTGCCGCTCGAAACAATCGTGAATGCACGGTCAAACGGGGCCGCCGATGTCGATTTCTACCGGATTCCGGTCAAGGCCGGGCAGACAATCTCCCTCCGTTCCGAAGCCGCCCGACTCGATTCCCCGATGCAGCCGCTCCTGCAGCTGTTTTCCTCCACCGGCCGACGTCTCGTGGAAAGTCGCCGCGTATTTTCTCAGGAGGCCGCTCTCGCCTGGTCCGCCACTGCCGATGAAGAACTGGTGCTCCGCGTTCAGGATGCCGTTTACGGTGGCGGTGATCAGTTCGTGTACAGGCTCTGCGTCGGCACTCGGCCGCTTGTGGATTGGGTGGAACCTGCGTTTGTGGCGGCCGGTGCCACTACGGAAGTCACCGTCTTCGGGCGACACCTGCCTGGTGGTGAACCCACAGACCTGAAGATCGCCGGGCAGCCCGTGTTTCGGCTGAAATCCAGCGTTGATCCCGCGGCCGGTCGCAGCCCTGTCGGCGCCGTCGCCGCTGCTGCTGCGGCTGACTCGTTCTGGTGGAACGGCATTGACGGTAATCTCGTTCGCATCGGTCGCAGCCAGCTTCCCCCGGCCACTGAAACCGCGGCCGCACCCGAACAAACTCTTACCCTCCCCGCCGAAATCAGCGGCGCCTTCGCCGAACGATCTGACGAAGATATCTACCGATTTGACGCAAAAAAAGGTGAAGCATGGGTCATTGAAGTCTCCGCAGGTCGTCTCGGCTCCATCGCCGATCCACTGCTCATGGTCGAAAAAATCAACACCGCGGCGGACGGAGCCGTGACCTACGCCCGAGTCGCCACGGAAGACGACGACAAGCAGAATCCCGGTGGTGCCGACCTGCCCACCCTCAGCGACGATCCGTCATTCAGACTCGATGTGCCTGACGACGGCAGCTATCGCATCCGACTCCGCGACCGCTACAGTGACGCCCGTGGTGATGCCCGCCTGCAGTACCGCCTTTCGATCCGCCCGCCCAAAGCGGATTTTGCACTTGTCGTCTTCGATGCCTTTCCATCGGCCGACGGCAAGGCTCCGGCAACCAGCGGAGCACTCAGCCTTCGTCGCGGCGGCAGCTACGAACTCACCGTTTACGCATGGAGATTTGACGGTCACAACGAACCCATCGAACTCACTGCTGCTGGCCTGCCAGCCGGTATCACGGCCCGCCCCACCGTGATCGGTGCAGGACAAATCTCCACTCGACTTGTGCTCACTGCCGCCCCCGACGCCGCTGAACAACTCGCCCAAATCTCCATCGAAGGCCGCAGCGGACCAGCAGATGCGTCGCTCGTTCGTGCCGCCCGCACGGCCACTCTCGTTCACGACGCCCTCAACGGACTCCCACGCACCGCCCGGCTCTCAGAATCACTCGTCGCCGGAGTCATGAAGGACGATCAGCCGTTCTCAATCATCGTTGATGTCGCCGCAGCCGACTACAGCCAGGACCAGCAACTGCTCGTCCCGGTGAAGCTCATCAAACGCAACGGATTCGATGGCAAGGTGGACCTCACCTTTTATAATGTGCCTCCCGAGACCGATGCTCCGGCCTTTGCCATAGAACCCGGCAAGGATTCCGCCGTCGCCCGCATCTACTTCAAGGAAAAGGCCCCGGTTCTGCAAACCACCATGCTGCTCCATGGCACGTCCACCGTACCATGGCGACGCAACCCATGGCTCGCCGAACGCGCCAAAGCCAAAGCCACCGAAGCGGAAGCTGCCGTTGTCGCTCAACAGGCCAAAGTCACCGCCGCCGAAGCTGCTCTCAAGGAACAACAGGCCAAAGCCACACAGCTCGCCGCCGACGTAAAGAAACTTGGCGAAGATCTCGCAGCCTACGCCGTTCAACAGCAAAAGCTCAAGGAAGACTTCAACAAAGCAGTTGCCGATCAGGCCGCCTCTCTCGATGCCGTTTCCAAAGCCCAGGCACAAGCCGCCGCTGTTAAGGCCTCCGCAACCGCTCCCCCGGAAGAACTGAAGGCAGCACTCACCGCACTTCGCGAATCCGCAAATGCTCTCGAAGCAGCGGCGGCCAAAGTTGAGCAATTCACGAACGCTGCAGCTGAGGTCGCAAAGGCAGCCACCGCCGTTAAGGAAATGGAAGCCACGAAGACTAAGGAAAAAGCAGCCGCGGAAGAGCTTGTCAAAACAAAGATGAAGGAGGTCGAAACCGCTCAGGCAATGCTGGCCGCCTCCATGAAGGAAGTCGAAGCCGCCCAGGCAGCCAAAAAAGCGGCCGACGATGCTGCCAAAAAGGCGGAGGATGCCACCAAACCAAACAATGTCAACGTCCGTGCAGTCGCCGATCCCATCGTCGTCCGCATCCACCCTGCTCTCGCAAAACTGGCTGCTGCCGTACCCGATAACGGTGCCGTGAAAAAAGGCGCCAGTATCGCTGTGAAAGTCACCGCCACTCGCAAAGCAGACTACAAAGGTCCCTTCAACGTCAGTCTCGTCCTGCCTCCCGGAGTGACTTCACTGAAGGCAGACGCCGTCCAGATCCCGGCCGAACAGACCGAAGCCACACTCACCATCACCGTAGCCCCCGATGCTACCCCCGGTGATATCGCCAACCTCGTCATTCAAGCCTCCGCAGACATCAACGGACGAAACTCCGCCACCAACGTCCCCGTCGCAGTCAAAGTTGTCGAGTAAGGGTGGTCAGTGGTCAGCTGAAGTCCCATTCCCCATTCCCTCCGCACACATCTTCTCTCTCTCTCTCTTCGACAGCAGGAGTCCCCGCAGTGACTCGCGTGATTTGTCTTGCAGCGTGGTTTCTGGCCGTTTCCGCGGTCTTCGCCGATGACCTCAAACCCATCGTCGAAGAAGACGCTGCGCTGGGTCGGCCTGTGGACTTCGAAAAGGACGTACGTCCGATTCTTCAGGCCAACTGCACGGCCTGCCACAATGTGACCACGAATGAAGGTGGCGTGATTCTCGAGACCGTCGAGTCGATGCTTAAAGGCGGCGGCAGCAGCCCTGTGCTGGTTCCCGGTAAGCCCGAAGAGAGTCTGCTGTACAAACTGTCCCGCCGCGGTGACGAGCCAGTGATGCCGCCCATGCCCAACGACCGTCAGGCACGGCCGCTCACTTCAAAGGAGCTCTGGATCGTTCGTCAGTGGATCAGCGAGGGAGCGAAAGTCAGCTTAACCAGCGCCAAAGCGATGAATTGGCAGCCCATCAATTCACGGCTGCAGGGCGTCTATTCGCTCGACGTCGATTCCACCGGTCGCTTCATCGCTGCCGGCCGTGCAAATCGGGTCACGATCTACGACATGGCCCGTCAGGAAGCCCCGGAATCGCTCGTGGACCCTGGCATCGTCTCATCGGCCGCCCAGGGGCCCTCCGGCTCTGCTCACCGTGACTTCGTGCACGCCATCGCCTTCCATCCGTCGCAGCCGATCGTTGCGACTTCCGGCTATCGGAATGTGAAGATCTGGCAGCGCGATGTGACACAGGTGTCGGGTGCCTGGCCACGGCCGGCCAACGTACAGGCCTCGATAACTTCCCCGGACGGCGTCGAAGTCTATCTGGGAACTCCGGATAAGGGACTCGTGGCCGTCAATGCCTCCAGCGGCGCCGAACGCGGCGCTGTTTCTCTTGAAGGTCAGGCAGTGGCGGCACTGGCTGCATTTCGCGGCGAACCGCGGTGGCTTGTGGCCGCCACAGCTGATCAGAAAATTGTGGTCGTTCGCCCCACGGAACTTGCCATCGCCAGTCGCTCGGAACCGCTTCCCGCGGCGGTGACTGCCCTCAGTGGCGAACTTGCCGGCGGACGTGTTGCTGCTCTGCTCGCCGATGGCACAGTCCGACTGCTGGCGATTGCCGCCGATACAGGCGCTGTGACTGTTGCCGCGGAGATTAAATCTGACGCAGGTGCCATCACTCGTCTTGTGGGGGCCGGCCCGCAACTGCTTACTGTCGCCGGTACTCGTACTGTTCAGATCTGGAAGGCCGACGACGCTGCTCAGGCGGCTCGATTCGATGCCCCGGCTGACATCACCGCTGTCGATGCTCAACCTGCTGTCGAACGGGCTGTGTTTGTCTTCGGTGGCACAACCGCGTCGCTCTGGTCCACAAAAGATTCAAAGGAAATTGCTCCCCTGACCGCCAGTCTGCCCGCTCAGCGCTCGCTGAAGGCTGCCGAGTATCGCAAAGCGGTGCTGGATGCACGCGTCAATGTGCTCAAGGCACAGATTGACGAGTCAGAAAAGGAAGTCGTCGCTCAGAAGGAAGCCGAAACCAAAGCGAAGGCTGAAGTCGACAAGCAGACACCGCTGCAGGCTGAGGCGAAAACCAAATATGACGCAGCCATTGCGAAGACAGCCGAAGCCAAAAAGGCACTCGAAGGCAAACCGGATGACGCTGCCCTGAAAACCGCTGTCACCGAGGCCGAAAAAGCCGAAGCGGCCGCGAAGGACGCTTTCACCAAGGCCGATGGTGATCTGAGCACTGCGAAGAAGTCTGTCGATTTCGCTGTCCAGGCGATTGCCCGTGCCGAAAAACGCGTTCAGGATCGCAAGGCTCAGCACGAAGCTGCCGTCACCGAGGCGACTGCTGGTGCCGCCGTTGTCGAAGAACGCAAAGCGCCCG
The DNA here is from genome assembly GCA_046074645.1 of Planctomycetaceae bacterium. Taxonomy (GTDB): domain Bacteria; phylum Planctomycetota; class Planctomycetia; order Planctomycetales; family Planctomycetaceae; genus SXXK01. Next base: position 17,412 of record JBJTOP010000073.1, read on the forward strand.
CAGCAGCCCCGGCTGCTGCGACATTTGCGTCCCTCTCCGCCGACGGCAAATACGCCATCACTGCCGATGCCAGTGGCACTCTGCGAATCTGGAATGCCGCCACCGGGGCCGCCGTGGATGTTCTTGATGGAAGTCGTGTCGGCAGCCCAGTGAAGTCCATGCACACTGCCGGACCCGCTGCCGTTATTCTTCAGACCGAAGACAGCCGCAGCGTCCTGCGACCAACATTTCCCGCGTGGCAGCTTGCTCGGTCAATCGGATCCGAAGATGGTGGGGAATCTGTGTTCGTCGATCGCGTGCTCTCGCTTGCGTTCTCACCCGATGGCACGTTGCTTGCCGCTGGTGGCGGTGAAGCTTCCCGCTCTGGTCAGCTGACGTTGTGGAACACCGCCGACGGCAGCCTCGCAAAACAATTTGCAGATGCTCACAGCGATACCGTGTACGGCATCGAATTTTCAGCTGATGGCAAACTGCTCGCGTCCGCGGCGGCAGACAAATTCGTCAAAGTCTTCGATGTTGCCGCCGGAACGTTCGTGCGCTCCTTTGAAGGACACACTCACCACGTGATGGACGTGTCATGGAAAGCGGACCGAACAACGCTGGCCAGCGCCGGCGCCGATAACGCCATCAAAGTCTGGAACGTGGAAACCGGTGAACAGGCGCGAACCATCAGCACCTACTCGCGACAGGTCACCTCGCTCCAGTACGTCGGCCTGCAGGACCTCATCGTCAGCAGCAGCGGTGACAAACGAGTCTTCTTCCATAACCCCGCTAATGGCTCTGCCGCGCGGGAATTCCCAGGCAACACCGATTACGTGTACCGAGCTGCTGCCACTCCCGATGGCACACTGGTTGCCTCCGGCGGAGAAGATGGGTCCGTCCGCGTCTGGAACGCTGCAGATGCCAAGGTGCTGGCAACATTCGCTGCTGCTCCCTGAGCGTTTGCATGGAAAGCAACAACCTCCCGGAGGCTGGCTGGCCGATGGGAGGGCTTTGCTGCTGTTCAGCCGTGTATCAAAGGACCACCTGTCATGGCGGCGATTGTGACCTTCGGCGAAATCATGGCCCGGATGGCTCCTCGCGGTGTGGAACGATTGCGGCAGACACTCCCCGGTTCACTCGATGTGACCTTCGCCGGCGCTGAAGCCAACACCGCCGTGTCCCTCGCATTGCTCGGCTGCGACGTGGACTTCGTAACGGCTCTTCCCAACAACCCACTTGCGGATGCATGTCTTGCCAGCCTCCGTGGCACCGGCGTCGGTACTCGTCATGTACGCATCACCGCAGATGGCCGTCTGGGAATTTTTTTCGTGGAAACCGGCGCTAATCAGCGCCCCACACAGGTGCACTACGACCGCGATCATTCGTCAATCAGTCGAAGCGGCCCAGGTGAATTTTGCTGGGAAGAGATTCTCCAGGGAACACGCTGGCTGCATCTGACGGGAATCACAGCCGCACTCTCCGAAACAGCCGCAGAACTCACGATCGAAGCCGCAGCAACTGCCCGACGGCTCGGAGTTGAAGTCTCCTTCGATGTGAATTTCCGCTCCAAACTCTGGCGCTGGGATGGGGCAGGACACCCGCAGCAACTCGCCCGCCGTGTCCTGCTGCGACTGCTCCCACACGTCAGCCTCTGGTTTATGTCCGAAGAGGACTGCGGTCTCCTTGGACTTGCCCCCGAGGTCCTGTCCGGCAGCGGTACTCGGGCTGAACGGCTGGTGCAGGCCGCAAAAAGTGTGCGGCAGCAGTTCCCGGGAATTCGTTACTTTGCCGGAACCTTTCGTGAACAGATCTCCGCGTCACACAATAACTGGAGCGGTCTGCTCTTTGACGCGACTGCTGACATCACCACGCAGGCTCCACTGCGTGACGGTGGTGTGCAGCCCTGGGAGATTCGTCAGATCGTCGATCGAGTCGGCAGCGGCGATGCATTTGCCGCCGGAATTCTGTTCGGTCTCTGTCAGCCAAATCCAGATCTGCAGTACACCATCGACTTCGCAACAGCTGCCGGCTGCCTCGCTCACTCAATCAGCGGCGACTGGAATTACGTCAGTCGACAGGAAATCGAAGACGTCATGCGGAGTGCAGGCGCCGGGCGAGTTGTCCGCTGAGATGGCCTCAGGAGTCCGGGCTGATCAGGCCGCGTCCCGAAATCTCAGCGAAGGCCGTTCAATGGTGACAATCGTATTGGGGGGAACCGATCGATTCAGCGAAACGCTTGAACCAATCTGCGACCCCGCCCCGATCACTGTCGTGCCTCCCAGAATCGTCGCGTTGCTGTAAATCGTCACGCGGTCCTCCAGCGTCGGATGCCGCTTTGCCCCGCGAATCAGATTGCCGTCCTCGTCACGCGGAAACGACCAGGCACCCAGGGTCACCCCCTGATACAGAGTCACACCCGTGCCGATTTCGCATGTCTCACCAATCACGACACCTGTCCCGTGGTCAATAAAGAAGGATGCTCCAATCCGAGCACCCGGATGAATATCGATGCCCGTGCGACGGTGAGCCCATTCCGTCATCAGCCGCGGCAGATAGGGAACCCCCAGATCAAGCAGTTCATGCGCGAGTCGATATATGCAGACGGCTTCAATCCCCGGGTAGCAAAGAATGATTTCATCACGAGTCTTCGCTGCCGGATCGTTCTGAAACGCAGATTCCACGTCGGACTGAAGCAGTCGCTGAATGGCCGGAAGACGCTGAAGAAAATGTTCGGTGAGTACCTCAGGGTCTGTGGAAGAACGCGCAATTGCTGTTCCCTGAACACGCAGGTCAGCTGAGCGGCAGTGCAGAACCGCCTTGGCAATTTCAGTTGTCAAAGTCGCCTGAACGGCCCTCAGTCGCGCGGCATACCACCCCGGTCGTTCAGAAGCCGCAGCCGCCGGGGAATGAATCCCGGGAAACAGCAGATCCCGAATTTCAAAAACCATCTCCATTACGGCATCCACACCCGGCAGTGGTGGCAGTTCTCGACCGCTCCGACAACACTCGATTTGCCCCAGCAGCTCAGTCGCGATGGTGTCGGCAAATGGTGCACGTGACGGAGAATGGGTCATGGCCGGTCTCTGATGTCAACAAAAAACGCCACTCAGTGCGCCAGATTCCATGGCGAACGATTGCGGAGGAAAATCGGCTGAAATACCGATGGAACTGAAGACACCGCCGGCGCCGTCTGTGCGGAGGTCAACGATGGCAGCGGTGCTTCCGTGAAATCGTCAGCGCCCGCAATCTCTCCCTGTTTGCCCCTGTGTCACCAAAGCTCCCAAATTCACGAACATCGACAGATTTGCTGTCAGTGGGCCGGAGCAGGCACGTTTGGTTATCCGACGCTACTCGGCTTTCTTCTTCTCCGGTCCACCCAGCTGCAGCTTGAAAGTGCCTTTGCCGACTGCAGAGCCAAACTGCAGCTGAACGCCTTCGAACATGCGGCTCTGGGCATCGAGGAACTGAGCAACAGCAAGTCGAGCGATTCCCCGGCCGAACTCAGCCTCCATCAACAGCTCGGATTCAGCAGTGCGGATGGAGAAATCAAGGCTGGCGTCACCGGGAGTCAGCGCTTTGGCCGCAAAACTGTTGAACTTGTCTGTGCCTGCACTCGTACTTTCCGGAGTCTGTCCGTTGATTGAAAAGGCAATTTTCGGAGCCGTGGCGACCTGCAGCCAGCGTTCAAGTGTCTGCAGCCAGCGGGAGGGGACTTCGCTGAGCGGATCGGCGGCTTCGCCGAGCCAGCCGTCGAGGTTCATGCGAATACGCAGCGGGACGGCCCGGCCGGTCTGGCTGAGCGATTCTTCGCTGGCAGCAGTGAGTTCCTTCAGCTGAGTTGCGGCGCGATCTTCGCCGAGTGTCAGCCATAGCCATGAACCGGTGGCTGCGAGATGCAGTCGCAGCGGGAGCTTTCCGCCGGCAAAAGGCACAGGCGTTTCCTCCGCAGAAATGCTCAGCATTCGATAATTCCCGGCAGTACCCGGCTGCACAGTGACATACTCGCGAGCACCCGTGACCTGCAGGAGCAGATCGAGTGCGTTGAGGAATGTCTCGGCCGACTCCAGACGCAGTGCGGCACAGGGAATCAGGCCGTCCTTGACACTGCCACGCAGACAGACGGCAGCGTCGAGCACCCCGGAATTGATGGTCTGCTGCAGAGACTGCGCGATGTCTTCGATGATGACCGGCGCTGAGGGACTGTCACTGCTGGTTTCCTTCAGCCGCAGAGCAGCAGACTGTACAAGTGCCGAGGCGAAGGGACGGAGCAGTTCCGGGATCGCCAGAGTGCCGGCCACGAGCAGCGGTGAACGATCGTCGTGGAGGCTGGAGAGCTGTGAACTGCGGCTGCTGATGAGTGCCAGTCCGGAAGCGAGTGGAGTTCCGGGACGGGCCTGGATCCGCAGTCGGCTGACCACAGGCTGGCCGGAGGCAGGGGATAACTGGAGCGAGAATCGGGCTCGATCGATATCAAACAGGGCGCTCTTGAGAAGTTCGAAACGGCCCTCTGCGAGCACTCGACGCAAGGCATACTGGCCAGCCTGCTCGCTGTCAAAACGCTGCAGGAACACGGAGACCTGGGATTCGAGCGCAGTGCGGAAGGCCTGACGAAAGTCGGCTGGAATTTGTGACAGGTCGAAATCCGCAAACAAATCGAGGCTGGCATTTTCGTCATCCAGCTGCAGCGACTGTCGCTCGGGCAGAGGCAGGGTGAATAACGCGGTGGAGCGGCTGGAGTACATCACGCCGTCGTGGTAGCGGAAGTAGGTCCTGATCGCGGTGGTCTGAATTTGCGGCGGAGCATTCCCGGGTGTTGCTGTTGGGCTGACAGCAATCACCACGGAGATCGAACGGGTTTCCTGGTTGCCATCACCGGGCATGGGAGCTGGCTGGAGGTTTGGGAGTTTTCGGAGGTTGAGCGTCAGCGTGTAGCGGTCGTCTGCTCCGTCCAGCTCACCCATCGGGCCCATCATGCTGTGCTGCTGCTTCACCAGTTCGGTGAACTGTTCCAGCGATTCACAAAGTTCGAAGGAAATGGGGTTCTGAAGGGTTACCTCGGGGCGAGTTTCGAGGACAAAGAGTACCCCGGAGAGCGGGGTGGCCTGCTTGTTTTCGCTCGCACCGGCTTCAGTCGCCTTCGATCGGAATACTCGCGGTCCCATCAGACCGGACATGCCGCGGCCGACCGAGTTGATCATGATTGGTGGCTGCGGCATCTGAAGTTCTTCGCGGACCTTTTGAAGGTAGGCGAAGCTGTCTTCAGGGCGGACTCCGGTGTACCAGACCTTACCGATGATGCGGCCGCTGGCGAGCGTTTCCGGGGGGGAGTCGGTTTCCTGGGCGACAATGGGGGCCGGGAAGAGGATCAGTGCGGACAGAAGGCAGGCGGAGTACAGTACGTGACGAAGCATGGAGCGGTCTGCCGGATAAGGGAATGAACGCGGACTTTTGTGGGAAGACGGTTGCAGGCAGAAGAGGGCTTAGCGGCCCAGGGCGCCGAGTATATCAAGTCGGCCGGCGGTTCGGCGACTCCAGGTTTGCAGGTACTGAGCGTAGGCCGGTGTTTGAGAAGCGTGCTGCTGGAGCCACGTGTGGACGTGTTCGGTGAGAGTCTGTTCTTCCTGTGCGGAGATGCGTCCCAGCAGGAGCTGGCAGCGGAGAAACACGAAGTAGGTATCGAGCACATCGCAGCGGCAGTAATCGTTGATCAGGTCCGTGCGGCCCTGGTCGAAAAGTGACTGAACCTGAGAACCATCAACGCCGGATTTGCCAGGCTTGTGAATGAGATTGGCCAGAAGATTGAGTCCGCCGCTGAGCCGAAAGGCGCCGTAGTTGGTGAGCAGTTCCTGGAGGTCGAGATGCGAATCCTGGTTGTAGCGGTTGCGGCACTGCTCGAACGAGCGTGAATCCACGTTGAACCATGCAGGCAGACTGATGCCAAACCGAAAGGCAGACATTTCCATGACGGGGACGTCGTAGGTGCGACCATTGAAGGTGACGAGCGTCGGGCGTTCATAGTGCTGCCAGCCCTGCCAGAAACGGCGGACGATTTCCTGCGGACGGAATTCGGGGGGATCGAGGACGAGGATGTCCTGGAGGCGATAGTCGGCAGAGACCTTGGCGATGGCGACAGAGACGGGCAGGACGAAGGAGAGCGGCAGCACGTCGCGGCCGGTTTCTTCAAGCAGCTGTGCGCGATAACGCTGGATGGCGTCGCGGGGTGTGAGCTGTTCGTCGGGGAAGCGGACCTTCTGGATCAGATCACCGTCACCCACGGTTTCAATGTCAAAGATCAGATATCGCACGTCGCTCATGGTTGCTTTCCGCTGAACTGCAGGGTGGAATAAAGGTCAGGCCGTCCGCTGGGTTGCCATGGGCCGCAGAAACTTCATATTCTGTCGATTTCCGCTCGCATTTCCCTGCCCGGGACGTTCCAATTTGTGGAAGTCCGGGAAAATTTCTGCCCCGCCTCCTTTCAGCGAACAGCCATGTCAGAACCAGAAATGCCCAATTCCGACCGCTCCGCATCCTCCCTGACGGCGCTTGAAGAACAAGCCATCCGCGGCCTGACTTCCGCCTACCAGAGAATGCGTCAGGAAATCGGCAAGGTCATCATCGGCCAGGACGAAGTTGTTGATCAGCTCCTCATCGCCATGTTCTGCCGCGCCCATTGCCTCCTCGTCGGCGTCCCGGGACTCGCCAAAACCCTGCTCTGCAGCACCATCTCACGCATCCTTCAGCTGTCCTTCCGACGCATTCAGTTCACCCCCGACCTGATGCCCTCCGATATCACCGGCACCGATGTCCTCCAGGATGACCCCGAAACCGGCCGCCGCAGTTTTCAGTTCATCCCCGGACCGCTCTTCACCAATGTGCTGCTTGCCGACGAAATTAACCGCACCCCTCCCAAAACCCAGGCCGCACTCCTCGAAGCCATGCAGGAACGACACGTCACCGTCGGCTCCAGCACCTATGACCTCCCCGATCCATTCTTCACCCTCGCCACCCAGAACCCCATCGAACAGGAAGGCACCTATCCACTCCCCGAAGCACAGCTCGACCGCTTCATGTTCAATGTGGTCGTCCGCTACCCCACCGCTGCCGAAGAACTCAGGATTCTCAAACAGACCACCGGCAACGAAAAACCCGAACTCACTCCCGTACTCACCGGCCGACAAATTCAGGCTCTCCAGGAAGTCGTCCGCCGCGTGCCCTGCGCCGAATACATCTTCGTCTATGCTCGCGACCTCGTTCGCGCGACTCGCCCCGGCGAAAGCGAAGCACCGCCGTTCATCCGCGAACTCGTGTCATGGGGCGCCGGTCCCCGCGCCGGACAGTACCTCATCCTCGGGGCCCGCGCACACGCACTGCTCCAGGGACGTTTTCATGTCACCACAGACGACATCCGCGCGGTCGCCAAACCCGTGCTGCGACATCGCATCATGACCACCTTCGCTGCGGCCAGCCAGGGGGCAACGCCCGATACCGTGATCGAACGACTGCTTAAAACCGTCCCCGTTGAACTCCACGAACGCGCAAAAAAACGCGTCGCCGGCGAATAACCGCCAACTCCCTCGCTCACCTCAAAACGCCCCGTCCACACGCGGCGAAATGTTGGCCGTCGTAAACACAAACAGAATGCACACCCATACCACACCAAGGATGTGCCAGAATCCAGCCGCAAACGTCACACCCCACGAATACTCGTGGTCGTAACGGTCGGCAAAAGCAGACAATGTCACCCACAGCAGAATCGACTGCGCCACAAGAAAGTGCATCGCGTGCAGCACTGTGAACATAATCACAAAACCATGCACGCCCAGCTGAGCCTCTTCAGGAGAATTGCCGCCCTTGTCGATCGCCCACAAACCGTATCCCTGAACAGACACAAACGCCATCGCAGAAATCAATGCCTGCAACAGCGATCGGCGAAACTCCACCTGCTTCTCACGCCGCACATGCATCCGCGCCTGCTCCAGCTGCCAGCTGCCAACGGCCAGCAACACAGTGCTCAGCAGGAACGCCCAGGGAAGCCGCAGCCGATCCGCCGGCGGCTGGCGACCAAAAACAGCTCCCAACAGCAGTGCCGTTACAAGCACCAATGCCGCCTGCAGAATTGTGGCCAGAAAAAAACGCCGCGCCAGCGGAACGCGGATCACATCCCAGCGATCTGCCATGGAATTTTATCAACCTTTATTTACGGCGACGACCAGTACCCTGCGGAGATCGTGTCGGCTGACCTGCGACCGCCGGCGACTCCGCGACCGCCGAGGACGGTGATGCACCTCCTGTGACCGGCAGGAGATTCTGCAGGCGATTCTGCAGCCATGCCGATGAGACCGCACCTTCGGCTACGAGGTCTGGGAAGAGCAGTTTCGGGAGCACACCAGCGTTCGCGCTTCTGTACAATTGAACGTGCATCTCAATGAATTTTTTGGGCATATTCGTTCCAGACGCTTTAGTTTGAAGCTCTGTGTCGAGCGCGAGTTTACCGACGAGGGTCTCGGCCTGAGCTCTGGCGGCGGCAGGCTGACGAGCGGATGCCATCAGCCAGTCGTGGTACTGTGGAAAAACGGCTGGATTGCACCGCCAGACCGCCACGGCAAGTTCACTCAATTCACAGGACCCCGCCATCTGGGAAGATGTGAAGGCATTGCAGTTTCTGTGGAGCGGTACCGGCAGAGCGATCATGGCGACGTCGGGGCCAAGCTTCTTCATGGTGGCGGTGATCGCCAGATGGTTGGCCCTGCAGTGCGGGCAGGTGTAGTCGAACAATTCCACGAAGACGCAGGGGGCCGTGGGGGACCCAATCAGCGGCCATGCGTAGACATCGAGCTCTGCGAAACCACGCGAACCACCCAAAGAAACCTTGATCATTTTCGCCGGTTTGGCTGGAGCCGCCGGTTCGTCCGGAGGCGCACCGCCAGAATTGTCGGCACTCGCTCCAGTCGTGCCCTCGTCACCCGATGACAGAAAGCCACTGATGAGCGACCGCGGCAGCGGCAGTGAGACAGAGTGAGCAACAAACACGTTCAGAAGATCCACAGGAGAAACCCGGCGGATTGCAGCACCGGCAGGTGGAGCAAACAATTGGGGCTGGGATGGGGGGGCAAAAAGCTGACTGCCCGAATTGTCCCCCGGAGGTTGCTCAATTGCAGGAATGACCACCGGCTCAGGTGGCTCAGTCCCCAGCTGCACGAGTGCCAGAAGTCCGGCGCCCAGCACTGCAATGGCACCGGACTGCTGCCGAACGGCGAGCGACACAGGGGCCTTGAACAAGGCGATTCCAGCGAGGATCAGGCTGCACGTGTGAGCCCCCATGCACCAAGGGCAGATGTGGCCAATCACCCCCACCTGAATGCTGATAAACCAGATCGCGGCCAGCCCGGCAGACAGGAAACCAGCCGTCAGGAATTGCCAGAGCAGCCTGTGGAAGCCAACGGTCGCCGGACGGCCCGCGAAGGACAGCAATGCCAGCAAAGAGCCATATAGCGCGACCGCCGGGATACTGACAGGCACTCCGCCCACCTTCGACCATTCACTCCCCAGCACGTGCTCGCAATTCACCACGCCCGCCGCCCCACACCCCGCCACAGGCTGCATCTGCAGCGCTGACCACGCCAGATACAGGGAAATGCTTAATCCTGTGAGCGACAAACTGCGGCAGATCCAGACAAGCCGGGAAGAACACAGCGGTCCACAAGCGGCCGTGCTGGCCTGCCCCACAAGCGGTGCCGCAATGGAAAGGTCCTGACTGACACTCGGATGAAAAAGTTTCACGGACATCGCAGACCCATCCCGCTGCAGGAAACATTCTGCAGAAGAAGTTTTCACTCCGCTCCATCGCACGTTCACACCCCAACCGACAATCGGCGGGCAGTTCCTTCCCGATCAAATCAACCCCCGCCATGGCTGCCGAACCACTCCCGTTCACCGCATTCCTTCAGCAGGCAACTGGCGAATCTACCTCAATATAGCTGGTTCTTTTCGTTGTCTGTCGCTTTTTTTCAACATCGGGGGACAGAATACTGGTTTTTTTGGGGGGCACATCCGGCAAATTGCACCCGCAAGCTCGACAAATCACCGTCCTCCCCGTTTTTCCAAAATGCTCCTCACCAATGCCCTCCTGTTGACCACATCCGCCGGATCGCTAAAATCCGCCCAGCCTGTCATGGGACCACCCACAACAGCAACGGGATGTAGCTCAGCTTGGCTAGAGCGCTACGTTCGGGACGTAGAGGTCGCAGGTTCAAATCCTGTCATCCCGACTTCAAAAGCCTTGTCAGCAAGTCTCGCTGATAAGGCTTTTTTACTGTGCATTGCAAGGTTTTTAGACCTCCGCACGCCTGAATCGCAAATAATCAGGATCGTCGGCGACGTGTCAGCAGATGCCATCCGGTGCCGAGATCACCGCGGGTTCCGGATCACGAGTGCAGATTGCCTTAAACGGCCTCCGGGCCGTGTTTCACAGGCCGCACCGTCAGAAGGAAACAGGCAAGTGCGCCTTCAGGTCCATGTGGCGATTCCTGACAGAAGCGACAGTCACGCCCT
>JBJTOP010000074.1:0-6092 GCA_046074645.1 Planctomycetaceae bacterium
CTCGGTGGTAATAAAGGCGGCGGGAAGTCAGAAGACGAGGACCCAGACACCTATGCAGAGTCTGCAGAGTCTGCAGACGAGTTCGGTGACGCTTCTGAGTTGGATGAGTTCGATGAATTCGCGGAAGAGGTTGAAGAAGAACCGCCGCAGCCGAAGAAAAAAGGCCGCAAATAGGCCGCTCCGATTCTGGATGACCGCGTGATCAAACCTCCGTCCTGTCCGGTGTGCAGCAAGCCGATCGACGATCCCTCGGGCTGCAAATCCTTTCCCTTTTGCAGCACTCGCTGTCGCCAGGTGGATTTTTTTCGCTGGTGGGATGGTCGTTATGCGGTTGTTGAGGAATTAGCTCCGCCGCCGATCGATGGTACTGGGCTTCAGCCGGGGCAAATTCTTCCGGGCGTTGAAGATCCGGACCATGGGGAACTCGATTGATCAGATGTTCTTGTACACGGATTCAAAATCAATGTCGTAACGCTTCATTTTCTTGTAGAGCGTGGTGCGATTGATTCCCAGTGCCTTGGCTGTCTTTTGCCGATTCCAGCCGGTGCTTTCCAGAGCGTGAATGATCAGCTGGCGTTCGGGTTCCGTCAGCGCGGCCTTCAGGGAAGCGTTCCCCAGATTGGCTGCGACAGTGGCGCGGTTTTCATGCCCGGCGAAGAGTTTTTCTGGAAGGTCACCGGTGGTGATGCGCCCATCCCGACACAGGACGACGGCCCGTTCGATCACATTCACCAGTTCGCGAACGTTGCCGGGCCAGCCATAGTTCTGCATGGCGTGTATCGCCATTTCGTCGATTTCACTCACCTTGCGACCGGTTTGTTCGCAGAAATAGGTCATGTAATGCTGTGCGAGCAGCGGGATATCACCGATGCGGTCCCGCAGTGCCGGCTGAGTCAGCGTGATCACATTGATCCGGTAATACAGGTCCTCGCGGAAACGTCCCTGACGGACTGCATCTTCAAGGTTGACGTTGGTGGCCAGTACCAGCCGGACATCGACTTTGTGTGTGTAGTTGCCGCCCACAGGTTCGAATTCCCGATCCTGGAGGACTCGCAGCAGCTTCACCTGAAGTGCCGGCGAGGCTGTTGCAATTTCATCGAGGAACAGTGTACCGCCGTCAGCCTGGAGGAACTTGCCGATCTTGTCGTGGGATGCACCGGTGAAAGATCCGGCGACGTGGCCGAAGAGTTCGCTTTCAAGGAGTGTTTCGGGGAGGGCACCGCAGGCAACTTCGACGAATGGTTTTTCGCGACGATTGCTGAGCTGGTGCAGGGCGCGGGCCGTCATGGTTTTGCCAGTGCCGCTTTCGCCGAGGATGAGCACTGTGGTTCGCGTGTCGGCCACGCTTTCCATCAGTTCAAACATCCGCAGCATCTTGTAGTCCTTGCCAATCACGCTGGACAGGCCGAACCGCTGGCTGAGTTGTGCTTTGAGCTTTCGATTCTCTTCCACAATCTGTCGCTGCCCAATCGCACGCTCGATCGAGAACCGCAGTTCTTCATCGATCACGGGCTTGGTCAGATAGTCGAAGGCCCCCATCCGAATGGCTTCAACCGCGCTCTCAATCGTGCCGAAGCCGGTGAGCAGAATGACGGATGTCTCCGGTGCGTGTTCCCGTGTCCACTGCAGCAGATGAAAGCCATCGTAATCCGGAAGGTTCACGTCACAGATCACTACCTCGAATGGAAATTCTTCCATTCGTGTGAGTGCTTCCGTGCAGGTGGAGGCCGTTTCCGTGCGATGCCCCAGCCCACGGAGATAATCCGCCATCGCGGACTGAATATGCCGATCGTCGTCAACCACCAGAAGCGAACCGGACGAATTGCGAACCATGCTCAACCTCGCACAGTACCCACAGATTTCACTCGGTTGTCTTCACTGCGTTCGTCAACTCTGAGGAACGTTCCGAATGCGACAATTGCGGGCACGGGGAAAACTAGGTCGCGCCGATTGTTCAGGTTGATGAGTTCCTTCATCAGAAACTCGTTTTCCGGTTGACCGCCGGTGGCGAAGCTGCGAATCCGGCGCACTCGGCAAAATCGCCCCCACAGATGCTCACAATTCCAGATAACCGGAGACTCGCGCGGTCGTAACGGCGCAGGTGGTCAGCTGAGCTGCGAGCAGCAGCAGCCACAGGATTTTCCCTGCCCCCAGCGGACGGGCCGTGCCACCACCGCCGGCTGCCAGCAGCGGCACAGCAGCAATCGCCACCCAGGGCGTGACAAAAGTCCACAATCGAGCCGCTTCGCCCTGGTTTTTTCCCGACAGCAGCAGCAGCAGCCATACAGAAAACAGTGCCACAGCCAGTGATTTCTCCGGACCTGCTGCCAACCCGGAAAGTCGCCCCCGCAGCGTCTGAAGCAGGCCCGCTGCCCCGGCGAGTGCCAGTGGCGGACCGGCCGCAAACATCAGCTCCAGCGGGTTCAACAGCAGCCATTTCCACCACGTCCGCGGATACTGACCGTAAAATGCTTCATGATTCACCAGGTTCTGACGCCACACCACCCATGGTCTGCATCCTGTGAGCAGCGCGAAGGCCACAGCCGCCAGCAGCAGTGCTGTGATCAATCCCGCCCAGAATGTACCAATATTCCGCCAGCCAGTCCGTGGCCGCGGCATGGCGTCGAGAATCATCCACAACCCAACTGCTGAAACAACAGGCAGGTGCGCCAGACTCACCTGCAGACAGGCAAATGTCCATAGCCCTGCCAAACCGGCATACAACAAGCGGCGGCTCGCGGTCGCCGCAATCATTCCCCGACCAGCCAGCAGCAGGAGCAGGCACCCCGAGGCCGCATAGTGCATGTCGGAACGCGGCAGAAATACAGAGACTGCAGGCAATCCGGTCGTGAACGCAGCCACCCTCCACGCTGTGCGATATCCGGTGAACGGTTCCAGCAGCAGCAGCACGAGAATTGGCAGAGCGGCACAACTGCCGAGGGCTGCGGCGGCAAGCAGCAGCAGAGCTGCCAGCTCGGTGGATGTCAGTGGCGGAGCCAACCCGGCCTGCCGCTCAAGGCTGCGAAAATATTCCATGCTTCTGCCCTCGGCAAGTCCTTTGAACGCCCTCGACAGGCCCGGTGCACCATGTGTCAACCGGAGCAGCAGTCGATTCAGCAGCGGCAGACCGGGCGGGTGGGTGCCGCGGTGAAGAACGTCCCCGGCTGCCGTTTCCGCTTCGCAGGCTGCCAGAAATTCGCCAAGTGATCGCTGGTCAGTTCGTGCATCCAGGAAATAGCCAGTGGCATACGGATCGTAGTTCACCCACAGTAACCGCAGCTCCCGATGCGGGGACGGAGTCGCGGAAAGTACCGCCAGCTGCCAGGCCACGCCGCCGCCCGCCAGCAGCACCGCGAACAGGTGTCTCTGCCAGCGACGCAGCCGCGGCGGGGAACGGTCTCCCAATGCCGCAATTCCGAGCATCAGCAGTCCGACCACGAACGCAGGCACACCGCGCTCAATCAACTCCGGAACGTCCGCCGGTACCGCCAGCCTCGGCCAAACCCACTCACCGGGAACTCCCAGTGGCAGCCAGTCCGGCAGCAGAATCAGGGCTATGAGCAGGAGGCCGGAAAAAATGCAGCCCCCCAGCAGCTGGTGCAGACTGGGGGGCTGTCGATTCGGCTGCGACATTCGCTGCCATCCTTGACGGAATCAGTGGGCAGCGGCAGCAGTACCCGCTGCAGTCGCCGCTTTCTTTGGGGGATGGAAAAGCACGGCCAGCGCAACCGCAGCAATCACTGAGGCCGCCAGCGGTACCTGGAATAACTCGCTGAAGTTGATGACCTTCTTCTGCACCTCCACATTATCGACGATGGAAGCTGTCGTGGTCGTGCTGCGTTCAAGAAGCCACGGGCAGAGCGTGTTGGCGGCCAGAGCGCCAAAGCCCAGAATCATCACATTAAACAACCCCTGAGCACTGGTGCGCACATCCTTTGGAAAGTATTCGTCCACAAAGATGTATACGGTCGCAAAGAAGAAGGCGTAACAAATTCCGTGGACGACCTGAATGGCGATAATCGTTCCCTTGTCGGGATACCACGTGTAAATCGCGAATCGCAGCGCGTGCCCAAGTACGCCCAAGATCATGTGGTCCGCCAGCCAAGCGTTCGCAGCGCAACCCCGAGCACAAGCATCGTCAGAATTTCCGCAACCTGCCCGATGCTCATCACCGGCATCACCCAGTTTCCTGGAACGCCGACGGCTGCCGACTGCAGAAACTGAGCTGTCCAGTTGAAGAAACAGTTATGAACGAAGGAGTCGAGGAAAGCCACGATCCAGAGCACGAGCACAAACGGGTGTTTGAGCAGTTTCAGGGCTTCAACAAAGGCCAGTGACTGCGATCCGTCCCCGGAAGCTGGTTTGGGGGGCGTGTGCGGGAGCGTCAGACTGTATCCGGCCAGCAGCAGAGACGCGATCCCCGCAACAATATAGGTGTACTTCGTGGCGTCCCGCAGAGCATCCTCCTGAAGTCCGCTGCCAAGCACTGTACCAAGCCAGTTCACAAACCCCTGGGCATTCGCCGCTTCCACCAGTTTCCAGTCAACAAAGATAAACGTGAACGGCAGCGAAGCCGCAATCCAGCCAATGGTGCCCCCAAGTCGCACCACGCCGAACTCGGCCTGAGCATCCTTCATGTTGGCGAACGCCACCGTATTTGTGATCGAGATCGTTGGCACATACAACACACAGTGGATGGACATCAGGACGAAAAATGTCCAGAAGTCGGTCACAAATCCCAGCCCCAGCATCGCAAGGCCTCCGACGAGATGGCTGAATGCCAGGAAACGCTCGGCCGCAAAGTTCCGGTCCGCAAACTGATTGCTGAAAAACATCCCCAGCAGTGAAGCAATCGGGAAAGCGTTGAGGATTAAAGACTGCTGACCTGCGGAAAACTTCAGCAGCGGCAGGTAGCCGAAAATCAGCGGCAGCCACGCGCCCCAGATGAAGAATTCCAGAAACATCATGAAAAACAGGCGCGTCTTCATAAGCGGTGGCCGAACGGTGGGAAAGAAATGAACAGAGCCCGTGCCACACGAGTGCCCGGGCAAGTGAATCACAAATCATGACAATTCAAGCGAAGATCGGCAACCGATCGGCCACGACTCTCTGCCTGCGTGCTGCCGCCAACCTGCAGTGGCCTTCCGATGTGCGGTATGCCGGGAGGATGATACGGTGTGGAAATGCGAGTTGTGGGGATGTTTTTGACGGGCCACCGGGTTCTGTGTCTTTTGCTTTCATGGGACCGCAACGAAACGGCCAACTGCGAAAGGGCCGCCGTTTAGCGATTGCGACCTGGAAGGCCAGCTCTAACAGCATGAGGTGATACCTTGGGAAGCCAGCCCTGGATGCATTTCGGCCAGTAAGGCCAGCTCTCGGCGTCGTCCCTGAGACGGTCTTTGTCGGTACAGGGGATTGATAAGTCGAGGTGGTGTTGTCGCAGTGGCCATAACGTGGCTGTGGCGCAGGATAATCGCCGTCGGCGTACAAAAATCCAGGGCCACCCTAACCTCGTAGTGGCCGACGTGTGCCATCCGGAAAATTGTAGGTATTTGCCTATAACACCCCGTACAGGGCGACGGGGCTCGAGGACGGCGCGACCCGGCATATCATGCCAGCCTGATGGAACGGGCGTTACAGGCCGGAAACGCAGCAGCGATTGGACCCTTTGGGTGCCGTGTATGTGGGCATTTCTGACTGGGCGGTTTGGTGGTGACTCCACTCCCTGACGGTCGTGGCTCCACTGCGTTAAGGTACATGGCACCTTAACGGCGGAATTGCAGTAAATTTACAGCCCTTCGCAGCGTCCGGCGGGACAACGGGGACAGTCCCCGCAGGCGGTGATTCCGGGGCTGACGAGCAGGATTTGGCTGGGCGGAGGAACTGATACGGACCGACGAACCGTCAGGATCCGCAGGACTGGAACCGTTGTCGGGGACTGTCCCCGGAAGCGTCATTACAGCATTGAGGTACATGGCACCGCAGGAGCGGAATTGCAGTAAATTCACAGCCCTTCGCAGCGTTCGGCGGGACAACGGGGACAGTCCCCGCAGGCGGTGATTCCGGGGCTGACGAGCAGGATTTGGCTGGGC
>JBJTOP010000075.1:0-12069 GCA_046074645.1 Planctomycetaceae bacterium
CGTCGGTGGTGTGCAGGGTGCTGAATACAAGGTGTCCTGTGAGCGACGCCTGAATGGCGGCCTGCGCCGTTTCGCCGTCTCGAATTTCTCCGATGAGCACCACATCGGGGTCGTGACGCAGAATACTGCGAAGACCAGCAGCAAAGGTCAGCCCAATTCGGCTGTGCACCTGAATCTGACTGATCCCGTCCATCTGGTATTCGACAGGATCTTCCACGGTGATGATTTTGACCGTCGGATCCTTGATTTCGCTGAGAGCACTGTAGAGCGTCGTCGATTTACCGCTGCCGGTGGGGCCGGTGACAAGAATAATCCCGTGCGGCAGATCAATCAGCTGCCGGAAGATCTTCATCACGCTGGGCGGCATCCCAACGTTGCGCAGGTCGAATGTCATGCGCGCTTTGTCAAGCAGACGCATCACCACCCCTTCGCCGTGAAGCATCGGGATGATCGACACACGCACATCCACCTCGCGGCCGGAGACGCGGAGCTTAATGCGGCCGTCCTGAGGAAGCCGTTTTTCGGCGATGTTCAGGTGGGCCATGATCTTCAGACGAGTGACGATGGCCGAATAGAACTGTGCGATTTCCGGGGGCGTGGGCTGGATGCGGAGCATGCCGTCCAGCCGAAAGCGGACACGCATCCCATTTTCCTGAGGCTCGATGTGCACGTCACTGGTCTGCAGCTTCACGGCTTCCATGAGCAGTTCATTGACGAGCTTGATGACGGAGGGTGCCTGGGCGCCTTCCGCGAGTTCACCAAGGTCCTCGTTGATCTCCTCGAGCAGCTCGATGCCCTCTTCCGTTTTTCGCCGGACCAGCTCGTTGATCGTGTCGCCACCCACGCCAAGCAGCTCGTGGATGCGGCTCCCGAGCTCGCCGCTGCGGGTGAGCACCGGATGGAGCCGGAAACCGCTGACCGTGCTGAGTTCGTCGAGGCCTTCGAGGTTGAGCGGGTCTGAGGTGGCGACAACGATGTGACCGTTCTCGCGGTACAGCGGAAGCAGCGAATGACGGTAAATCGCGGACGTGGGGAAGCGCGTGAGCAGATCCGTGTCGACCTGAATGTTCTTCAGGTCGATGTATTCCATGCCAAATTCGCTGGACAGCGTCCTGAGCAGCTGGTCCTCCGTGAGCACACCCATGCGAATCAGAGCCTGATCGACGCGCGCGTTCGCGTGCGTGGACCGCGCCGTGGTAATCTGGTCGCGGGTTGCCAGGCCTTCATCAATCAGGAGTTGCCCGAGTTCCATAGTCTGAGTGCCGGTGTTGTTTGTTGTGTGAGGTTACTTGCAAATAGTTGCTGAGACAGCAAGGGCGAAACTCATTGGATCTGGTTTGGTAGTCAGCTGACCGGCTGACCGGCTATCGTCCGCCGCGGCCGCCGAAGCCGCCGCCACCAAAGCCACCACGTCCACCAAAAGGACTTGCGCCACCGCCACCGAATGGACTGCCACCGCCACCGAAGGGGCTGAAGCCTCCTCCGCCAAACGGAGAAAATCCACCTCGACCACCACCGGTATCGCCCCCTCGCTGACGCATCCGATCCTGCATCATCTGCTGGATCGCATCCTGCTGCTGCTGCTGTGGCTGTTGAGCACCGCCGCCGTTGTTGGAACCGCCACCGCCACCAGTGGATGACGAAGACGTGCGGGTGGCACTGGTGGTAATGCGAGGAAACAGGGTTGTCAGCGACTGCTGGACCATTGTGGCATCCGCATTCTGCAACTGCACAACGCGGAACGTACGATTCGCTGTCTTTGCGGCTTCATCGGTTTCCTCGACGAGCGACCGGACCTTGTTGTAGAGGGCTTCGCTGCTGGAGATGATGAGGGTACTGTTCTGGCGATCGACGGCGACCGTCATCTGCACGCCCTGAGGTTCGTTGCGGTTGCCGCCACCACCGCCACCACCGAACATCTGAGCGAGCGGATTGTTCTGGGCGCCGCGACCGCCGGCGGGCTCCATGTAAGGCTTGAAGGCGTCATTGACAATGGACGCCATTTCGTCGATGTCGGCGTACTGCACTGCAAGGCGACGTGGCTGCAGTTCGCGGAGCGATTCCGGGATGTCGTTGGAATCGAGCACTCGCAGGAGCGACTCTGCTTCATCGACAGCTGCCTGGGGACCAGTGATGTACAGCGCGTTGGCACGGGGATCCGGGATGATTCGCAAAGTTTGTGGGTTGGCCTGGAGCCCGGAAAGGCCCGTCATACTGGAAACGGACTGAGTGATGGGACTGAACATACTGCTGAGGCTGAAGCCGGAGTCCGCGGCGGTGCTGGTCACGCTGCTGGAGGGCAGCAGCTGCTCCAGCAGAGCGGCAGTTTCTGTTGCATCTGACACTTCCAGATAGAACACGGTCCAGCGGACGCGGAAGGGAATGGATTCCTGCAGGAAGTCCATCATTTCTTCGAGCCGATCGAGGGCATCTTCGTCGGAGGAGAGCAGCAGCAGATCATCGCCATCGACAACGATGCGAATGTCGCTTTCGCCCGATTCGGGGGGTTGAGCTGAAGAGACGGTGGGGAAGCTGTGGCCGGCGGTTTTATTGAGCCGAACGGGGTAGTAGAAGACTTCCTTGCGGAACGCTGGGGGACGTGAAACTTTGGTGGTCGGAGCTTCGGCGGCCGGCCTGGGTTCGGCCGGAGGTGCTGATGAGCCGGGAACGGCTGGTTCAGCCGGGAGCGAGCCGGAGCTGGGGGTTTTAAGATCGCGGATGGGGCCGCTCTTGTTGGGCACAACGATGCGAATGGGAGTTTGTTCCTGATTCTGCCATTCCTTCTGCAGGTACTCGAAAAACTCGCCGGGATCGCGACCACGAAGCGAGTAGCGGCGAACGGTGCCACCCTCCCCCTTCGTGCGAACACCGCTGCCGTCTTCTCCGAGGTCCCGCAGAACCTGACGGATCTGCTCGACCTGCACTGCCGTTCCCTTGACAATGATGCGGTTCCCGTAGAGATCGGTTTCCACAGTGGGGGCAGCGTTGGCTTCGGCGATGAACAGATTTCTCAGAGTTGCTGCGGCGGTGAGCGGATCCATCTTGATCAGTGGAATCACGGCAACTGAACCACCGGTGCCGGTCCCTTCCTGAAACGACTTCACCCACTCAGTGACCTGATCCTGCTGCTTGGCCGTTCCGAAAATGTGGACGGTCCCGGCCTGGATGTCTTCATTGACGACGACGCCCGGCATCATCGCGTCGATGCTTTGCGCCACCTGATCGGCGCGGCCGGTGACTGTGTACACCTTAAGGAATGGACCGGAGCGATCGGTGCGGCTGAGCTTGTTGCCCTTCGCATCCTGATCGACATCCAGCGTCTTCACGATTTCCTCAACGAGCTTCTGCTGGTCGGGGGAGCCTGTGACAAGCAGACTGTTGGTGCGGGTGTCTGAAAACACCTGCAGGCTGCTGGTTCGAGCAGGCGCCTGTGGCTGCGGCGGACCACGGCGGTCTCCACCAGCCCCGGAACTGACGTTGGAAACGCCAGCGCGCATGCCGAACTGAGCGAGCAGCATGAATTCGGCTTCTTCAACGTCAATGTGTTCAAGGAAATACGACTTGAACACGAGGTCGTCCTGCATCCGTCCAAGCGACGCATCCACGTAGGACTTGATCCGGCGGAGATTGGATCCGGTATCCGCAATGATCAGGCTGCCGGTCTGAGTAAACGCGGTCATGGTGCCAAGCGGGCCAAGGAGCTGTTCGACTTCCTGAGCCATGACGCCAACGTCGAGCTTTTCAAGTGGTATTTCGATGCGGACGATTTCGTTCTCGCCAATTGAGCGGACGCCGGATTCCACCTTCAAGAGATCATCCACACTCACGTCACGAATCAGATTTGGAGGAATTCCCTTGTCGACGTTGACGGACACAAGGAAATTGTCCTTCACCACCAGCGTGTAGCCCTTCCGCTGAAGGTAGCCGTTGAGAATGTCCATCGCCTGGGAAATGTTGTATTCCTTCGAGTCGATGTGGGTGAAGGTGCCGGGAGGAACCTGGGAAAGATCCAGCGTGTAACCTGCGGCCGCAGCGAAGTCCTGGAGAACCTGGTCCCAGGGAGCGTAACGCATGTTAAAGGATAATTTTTCGGCGCGCTGGCCAGGTTCGGCCGCTGCGCCGAAGCTGGAGACCACGACCGCACCTTCGGGCGGAGCGGCGTTTGAGTCGGGCACACCCGACGCAGACGGGGCGCCCGGAGTGCCGGCGGCGGGCTGCACCTGCATAGCCGGGGACTGGGCCACCGCGGCCGGGGCCGCCGGGCCGGACTGCTCTGTCCACTTCGTTTTCTGTTCCGGAGTCAGCACGGCCGTGAACTTGCCGTCCCACTCGGCGATAAACGCGGTTCGCTGTTCTTCCGTGGCGTTGAAACCGAGAGCTGCGGAGGCTGTGCGGCGTTCGGATGTGAGTGTTTCCAGTTGCTTCTTCTGGTCGTCCGTAAGGCCCAGGTCGGCTGCGACCCGAGCATCGGACAGAGCCCGAGAACCCGCCTCTCGGATAAAAATTGATCGCAGCAGCTTCAGCTGTCGCGAATCCAGGACCGCGAGCGCTTTGCCGGAGGCACCTTCGCGAGCCGCCAGAATGGCTGCCTGCATCTCGTCACGGATTTTTGTTCGCGCTGCTTCGTCCGTTGTCTCTTTCATCCGCTGCAGAAATGGATCGAAAACCTCACGACCCGGGGAGCCCGATGCGGCCGCTTCACTGAGCTGCGTCTTCTGTGTCTCGGAAAGGCCCAGTTCCTGCTGGATCTCTTCACGTCGCAGAAGATCGGTCTCAGAACCCGTGCGACCGCCGTTCTGGGCGACGGCGGGCAGGCAACAGCAAAGGACCGCCCCAAAGGCGGCGCGACGAAGACCATGGAGAAAATTGGAGCTGAGACTCATGGGAGCTTCCGCAGAGGGTTTGCCAAATTGGCAGACCGGGACACTGAGACGCAAAGAGACAGACTTGCACGGATTCACTATTGTTGGCTTTTCTGCCGTTTTGTCATGACAAGATCTTGCAGCGAGGGACTAAAAGCAGGAAGGATGTGGAAACCATAGAGAGCTTATCGATTGGGGCGGTTTAGCGAGCTGCAGCAATTGGAAAATTTTTTTCACTCTCCCGGCTGCAGGGCGGCGTTCCATGGCGTCAACCGGGTTCCTTCGCTGTCAAACCCCTGAATTCCATGGGGAGATCGGAAAAAAGTTGGAAGATTCCCGAAACAGGGGGAGACAGATGGGGTTTATGGTGATAATTGGCAATGCGTTCGCATTCACCGCGCTTGAGATCCGCCGAGGGGATTGATCAAATGATCCGCGTCTGCGTCATTCTGGTTTTTGGCATAGCGATGTTTTTCCCAGCAGGATCGTACGCACAGGATGGCCGTGGAGGCCGCGGTGACCGGGGCGGTGACCGGGGCGGTTTTGGTGGTGGGTTTTCTCCCGGCGGGTTCAGTATGCCAGGTGGTGGCGGCAGCCCGGGTGGCTTTGGTGACCGAGGTGGATTTCCCGGAGGTTCCGGTGGGCCACCCGGCGGTTTTTCGTTTGGAAGTGGCGGACCTCCGGGAGGATTTTCCGGTGGGCCTCCGTGGATGGGCGGTGGTGGCGGCGACAATGGCGATCGCAGCAGCCGCTTTGGCTCGATGATGGATTCCAACGGCAACGGCAAAGTGGATCAGGAAGAACTTGACCGGATGCCGTCCTTCGTCCGGGATATGATGACGGCCCGTGGCATTCAGCTCAAGGCAGGAATGAGCCTTGATGATATGCGAAATACCCTCCGCAGCGGCTTTTCCGGCGGTCAGCCCGGACAGCCGGGCCAACCTGGACAGCCCGGCCAGCCGGGCGATCCGAACGCCAGTCGCCCGAAGACGCTCACCCCCTACCGCATGAAGCCCAAAACGCCAGTGACGCTCACGCTGCCTCCCGCCTACGCGGAAGTAGACACCGACTTCGACGGGCAACTTGGCATGCATGAATGGATGATGACCCGACGAGCTGACCTTGAGCTGTTTGATCAGATGGACATGGACCTCGATGGATTTCTCACACCTGAGGAACTGCAGGCGGCTGAAGCCGCCGCTGCCGCGGGCCAGAACGTTGCCTCCACCAACCCCCGACAACGGCTCACGATCGTCACGGCAACTCCGGCGCGGAAACCGCGGGACAACGGACAACCGCAGAACGGCAGCAACAGTCAGGATCAGGGTCGCGACCGCGGCGACCGCGGGAACAGCCAGCCCTCCTGGGGTGGCTGGGGAGGGGCTCCCGGTACCAGCGAAGCTGCAATGGCCCCGCAGTACTTTTCACGACTTGATACCGATGGCAACGGAACCATCGATACAAATGAATGGCAGCAAAGCCGCCGCGTCCGCGGAATGCTGGAACAGGCCGGGATTCAGATTGGAAACATGAACCTGCAGCAGTTCACAGCCAACCTCGAAAAAGCCACAGCAGGACAACAGAACGGCGGTCGCTGACACCAACATCAGTGAATGCTCCCACCAAACCCATGACTGAATTCCCTCCCCAACCCGGCAAGATGCAGGCAATGGCGTTTCGCTCCGTCGGAACGTAAACCCGGCCTTTCCCCCGCCGAAAACCTCAAGCCAAACCCTTCAAGGTGCATGGCACCTGAAGCCCCGCCCCCGTACGACGGACTTCCAGTCCGTCGCCCCCCCTCCCCCACGCAAGAACGGCACCGCTCCGCCAAAAAAGGCCCGAAGGTGCATGACACCTGAACATCCGATATCCAATAAATTCACAGCCCTTCCCAGCATTCGCCAAGACACCGGGGACAGTCCCCGCAGGCAGCGATTCCGGGGCGAACGAGCAGGAGTTGGGGGGGGGAGGTAAAACCGTTACGGACCGAAGAGTCGTCAGAATCGGCAGTACCGGAACCGTTTTCGGGCAGGGTCTCTATCGGATTTCACGCCACGGCCCGGAGCTGAAACGAAACCCTTAAAGGTGCATGGTACCTGAGCCCCGCCCCCGTACGACGGACTTCCAGTCCGTCGTTCCCCCTCACCCGCGCAAGAACGCCGCCGCTCCGCAAAAAAAAGCCCAAAGGTGCATGGCATCTGAGCACCCGATATCCAATAAATTCACAGCCCATCCCAGCATCCGCCGACACACCGGGGACGGTCCCCGCAGGCAACGAATCCGGGGCGAACGAGCAGGAGTTAGCGGGGAGGGTAAAAACTGTTACGGACCGAAGAGTCGTCAGGATCAGCAGTACCGGAACCGTTTTCGGACAGAGTGTTTATCGGAGTTCGCGCCAGAGCCCGGAGATGAAATACAGGAAATCTGAGCCGACTGTCTTTCCCTTTACATCTTTGCGTCTTCGCGTGAGACCGCCTGTCTGCGTCGTTTCACCAGCCCGCGTTCAACACTGGGAATCTGCACTCTGCGTTGACGTTATTCACCTGCACCGGCTGCTTTTCTGACGTCTCCGTCGGAATCCTGCTGGAGCCGTTTAAGAAGTTCGCGGGCTTCCGGATTGTCGCCTGCGGCTGCAGCGAGGGCTGAGGCGGCTTCGATGCGGATCCACGGGTCGGGATACAAGGCGGCGCGGTGCATCCAGGGCGGGGCTGCTCTGAGGCTGTTTGGGCGTGGTGCTGTTTTCAGAAGCGCCCAGGCGCAGACCACTCGATGGCGTTCATCACCACTGTGGAGGCCATCGCGTAAAAGTTGTTCGGCGGCGGCGGCTTCTGCCTGCATTCGACCGGCGAGGTAGCAGGCGGCCTCGCGAACCTGCACGGCGGGATCCTGCATGGAAGCCAGCATCAGCGCGGCCAGATCACCATTCACAATTGGGCGGTGCGGCGAATTCCACGGCGCAATTTCGGCCATGGCGTGCAGAGCAGCGGCGCGGACGAGAGGGTCTGCGTCGGTGGACGCCAGTCTCATCATCGCACGCACGGCGGGCATGGCTTCAGCCCCCAGCACTGCAAGTGCGGCGAGCGATTCGCGGCGAACAAAGGGCAGAGCGTTATCGAAGGCATGAGTGAGCAGCGGAACGGCTTTTTTCCTGAGCAGTTCATCGTCGGCGTGCAGCATGACGAGTGCCCAGGCGGCGGCGGCCGGAAACTCCCCTGTCCGCATCATTTCCATCCTCCACTGATTCCCGCTGGCATTCCCGCTGTGCCGCACTGGTACGGCATCGCAGCGACAACTTCCTGCGGCATCCGGCGTGCCAATGTGGCCCTGGGAGTTGCCAGCGGAGGTGTTTCGGTGATACGCTGCGGCTCTCCCGATTCTTCGAATTCCGCAAAAAAGGCGTCCTTCATGCCGCAGCCATCCAGATTGTCCTGCCTGCGTCTGCTGATCCTCTTCGTCTGCAGCTTCGCGACTGCTCACCAGGTTTCTGCGGCCATTCTGATCCACGCAGCGCGACTCATTGACGGCAGCAGCCCGCAGCCGCTCACAAATGTCACCATCAAAATCGTAGATGGCCGCATCACCGAAATTGCTCAGGGCTTTCTGCCTCCCGCTGAGGGTGACCGTCTGATCGATCTGCGACATCTGACCGTGCTGCCAGGGCTCATGGACATGCACACCCACCTGATGTCACAGCACTCGAAGGATGCCTACACCGAAAAGTTCTTCCTTGATGAAGCCGACTACGCTCTGCGTTCAACCATGTACGCCCGCGCAACGCTCATGGCCGGCTTCACAACTGTGCGGGAACTGGGAGACAACGGCATCAATTCGGTGGCTCTGCGCAAGGCCATCAGTGAAGGCTGGATCGTTGGCCCGCGGATCTTCACCGCCGGCAAATCGCTGGCCACCACCGGTGGTCATGCTGACCCGTCCAATGGACTCCGCGGTCGCTTCCGCGAAGACCCGGGCCCGCTGGAAGGCGTGATCAACGGCCCCGACGACGCTCGAAAAGCCGTTCGCCAGCGATACAAGGACGGCGCCGATCTGATCAAGCTCACAGCCACCGGAGGTGTGCTCAGTCTTGCTGCCAGCGGCCAGAACCCGCAGTTCACCGAAGAAGAGCTGAAAGCGGTCGTCGAAACCGCCCGCGACTGCGGCATGACCGTCGCCGTACACGCTCACGGCGCCGAAGGCATGAAACGCGCTGTGCTGGCTGGAGTGGATTCCATCGAGCATGGCACGTACATGACCGACGAAATCATGGAACTTATGAAACAGCGAAACACCTGCTGGGTGCCCACCAATATGGCCGGCGAATGGGTGGCGCTCAAAGCCGCTGAACCCGGCTACTTCCCTGAAATCGTTCGCCCCAAAGCAGCCGCCATCGGACCTGCCATCCGCGAAACGTTTCGTAAGGCCCACAAGGCGGGCGTCCGGATCGCCTTCGGGACCGACAGCGGCGTTTCCGTGCACGGCGAAAATGCTCATGAATTTGAACTCATGGTCGAAGGCGGAATGCCACCCATGGAAGCCATTCAGTCCGCCACACTCACCGCCTCGCAACTGCTGAAAATCGAAGATCGCCTCGGAACACTCGCCGCCGGCAAAATCGCCGACGTCATCGCCGTTGAAGGCAACCCGCTGGAGAACATCAGCGCCATGCGTCGGGTTGTTTTCGTGATGAAGGATGGCACCGTCTTCAAACAACCGTAAGCCCGCACAAAGCAACAAAATTCCATTCCTCGACGTCTTCATTCCAACAAACAGGAAACTGCGATGTCGCCTGACTTCATGGCCATCCCCGCACTGCTGCTCCTGCTCGCTCCATCCGCTGCCTGCTGCGACGAACCCACCGCTCAAAAGACCGCAACACTCACGCACGCAGCCGCGTCGGCTGCCGCCACTGCCGACTTGCCGTTTCTGCGCCCAGCTCCCGTTGGGCAGGCTCAGCGGTCGGCAGTCAACGCGGGTTCCCGCGCAATTCCGCTGGTGGTGGTTCGAGGCACTTCTTACGAAATGGGTCGGCAGCTCGGCACCGCACTCAAAGACGAAATGACCGCCTTTGTCCCCCCAGCACTCGCAGGAATCTGCTCCCAGCTGCAGATATCGGAAGATCTGCTGACAGAAGTCTGGAGCCGCACCGCAGCCTATGCAGATGATCGGCTGGAACAGGAGCTGGCTGGGGTGGCCGACGGCAGCGGGCTGCCACTGCGGACGCTCCAGGCCATGCACGCAGTCCCGCTCCTCATGCCCTACTCC
Source organism: Planctomycetaceae bacterium (assembly GCA_046074645.1). GTDB lineage: Bacteria > Planctomycetota > Planctomycetia > Planctomycetales > Planctomycetaceae > SXXK01. The sequence continues at coordinate 10,122 of JBJTOP010000075.1, forward strand.
TGCAGCAGCATCGCCGCGTGGGGTTCGGCCACCGAGGATGGTCATCTGTATCAAACCCGAAACCTTGACTGGAACCTTGAAATCGGCGCCCACAACGTGGCCGCCATCGTTGTCTATCAGCCGGAAAATGGAATCCCTCACGTGGTTCCGACCTTTGCCGGCTTCAGCGGTGCTCATACTGGCATGAACGCCCGCGGAATTGTTCTGGCCGAAATGGGCGATGCATCCCGACGCGAAGCCCCCTACTTCGTGCACGCCCCCCACTTCACCGCCTGGTTCCGCACCCTCCTCTACGACGCCGATTCACTCACACGCACTCTTGACATCTTCACCGCACAACCCATGACAAAACGCTACCACTTCGTCTTCGGCGATGGGCAGGCCGAACGCCGAGCCGTCAAGGTGCGGGCTCATTCGCCGGAGCCTGCCAACGCCCGACTGAAAATCTGGAAGGACAACGATCCCGATGATGAAATCGCCCCCAACGTGCTGTCCTGCATCGTCTACAACGACGAAGGCCGCGGCGCATTCCCAACCCTGCAGAAACAATCCGGAAAACTGAATGGCGAACGACTGATGGAACTCGCTCGACAAATTCCCATCAAAGGAGGTAACGTTGTCAACGTTGTATATGATGCCACGGATCTTCGGATGTGGGTAGCCTATGCACAAGGAACAACGGAAGCCTGGCAGCAGCCCGCAGCCACTATCGATTTGAAGCCACTCCTGTCAGCCGGCCAACTGGTCAGCGAACAGCCGCCAGCGGGCAGCGGCAGGTGATCACGTTCCCAGTTCCCACACCCCACTCTTCAACTCATCCGCCAACACCAGGCAACAACGTCACTAACCAACAACGTCACTAACCAACAACGTCACTAACCAACAACGTAAAACGTACTCCTGAACACTGAAAACTGAACACTGAAAACCCCAAACTCATGAACATCATCATCACAGATTACTCATTCCCTGATCTTGAAATCGAAACTTCCATCGTAGAGGCGGCTGGGCATCGGCTGGCAGCGTGGAAGGAGCGGCGTACTCCTGCCCAGCTGTGTGAGCTGGTTGCTGATGCGGATGCTGTGATCACGCAGTTTGCCCCGGTGAATGCCGAGGTGATTGCTGCGATGACACGAGCGAAGGCGATTGTGCGGTACGGGATTGGCGTGGACAATGTGGATCTTGCGGCGGCTCGTGAGCGGGGGATTCCGGTTTGCAATGTTCCGGACTACTGCATCGACGAAGTCGCCGACCATACACTGGCATTCCTGCTTGGGGTGACGCGTCAGGTCGTGCCGAATACGCTGCACGTTCGCGGCGGCAGCTGGGGCCTGGCAACTCCGCTGGCATCCCTGCAGACGCTCCGAAATATGACCGTCGGAGTCGTTGGCTTCGGACGTATTGGCCGCGAAGTGGCCAATCGTCTGCGGGCGTTTCGCTGTCGGATGCTGGTGTTCGACCCGATGGTTTCGGCCGACGTGATTCGCGAACATGGCGGGGAACCCGTCAGTCTTCCTGAATTGCTGGCCGCATCCGATGCGATCACGCTGCACTGTCCTTCCACAGCTGAAACCCGCGGGCTGCTCAACGCGGATTCGCTGCGGCTGACGAAGCCTGGCGTGATCATCGTCAATCTGGCCCGCGGGGATCTTGTCGATCCCGCGGCACTCGCACAGGCACTCCAGTCCGGACACGTCTCCGCTGCCGCACTGGATGTCTTCAGCCCCGAACCCATTCCTGCAGGACATCCGATTCTCAGTCTGCCGCAAGTGATTCTGGCGTCCCACATCGCCAGCGCCAGCGTTCCCGCGGTCAAACGACTGAGAGAAACTGCGGCAGGACTGGCAGTAGCGGCCGTCGAAGGTCGTACGCTGACAAATGTCGTGAATGGTGTTCGTAGCTGAAAGGAAGTGCGCACAAATCCCCCCTCTCCCCTCAGGGGAGAGGG
>JBJTOP010000076.1:0-30065 GCA_046074645.1 Planctomycetaceae bacterium
GCACCATCCCCGCCCACACTGCCACCCCCGGAGCTGCGGGGACTGTCCCCGCAACGGGGTTGCTCAGTAACGATTATCGCGGCCCTGCAGGTTTCAACGGTTCCAGCGATCGTACCATCCCCGCCCACACTGCCACCCCCGGAGCTGCGGGGACTGTCCCCGCAAATGGGTTGCTCAGTAACGATTATCGCGGCTCTTCAGGTTTCAGCGGTTCCAACGATCGCACCATCCCCACCCACACTGCCACCCCCGAAGCTGCGGGGACTGTCCCCGCAAAGGGGTTGCTCTGCGACGATTATCATGGCTCTTCAGGTTTCAGCGGTTCCAGCGATCGCACCATCCCCACCCGCGCTGCCACGCCCGGAGCTGCGGGGACTGTCCCCGCGAAGGGGGCACTCCGTAACGACCGTTACCGATCTTCAGGTTCTATCGGTTCTGACGGACATACGCATCCTGTCTGTTCCAGCCCGAATTGCATTGCATCGCAGTCGGTGGGGGGGGTGTCAGCTCCGTATCGTCTTGAACGCGCGCACTCAGCAGCAGTTTTGGGTGGGGCATCAGCAGAGATGCGAACATGGGACGTTCCAGGCGTGGGTGATTTGTTGGGTTCTGGCCATCAACCGGCTTAGCTGGTTGATTTGGCTTTTGGTGCAGTTCACGGCGACTCATCACAGGATGTTTTCGGACACCTTAATCGCGTACGGCGTATGAGCGGTCGCGTTGCGATGCGTATGGTGTCTGATCATGTTTGGTCCACCCCGACCAAATCACCGCGCCCGACAGTGATCACTTCGCGTGCTGACCCCAAATGCCGGTTCGGGGATTTTCAGGGTGCAGTTCGGCAAGCTGCCGAAACAACGCTCTTGATTCTTCAGTGACATCTGAAGGCACCGTGATCTTCACTACAGCGAATAAGTCTCCGCGCTCACCCGTCCTTGTATTCATGATTCCCCTGCCCTTCAGTCGCAGTCGCCGACCGCTGCTGGTACCCGCCGGGATACTCAGCAGAAACTCGCCCTCGCTTAATGTGGGCACGTCGATTTTTCCGCCAAGCACCGCCTCCATGCAGGTGACAGGTACGTCAACAAGCACATTGAGGCCTTCACGGCGAAACCACGGATGGGCCGCCACATGAACCGTGACAAGCAAATCCCCGGCTGGCCCACCACCTGTTCCCGGATTGCCCTCGCCCGCCAGCCGAATTGTCTGACCATCCTCGATCCCCGCAGGAATCTTCACCGTGATGTGCTCCACCTGGCTGCCGCTCTGCAGCGTCAGACCATGCTCCCCTCCCTCCGCCGCCACCTCGAAACCCACTGTGATCTCAGCCCGAGCATCCTCGCCTCGTCTGGCACGGCCACCGCCACGAGCACCGCGCTTGCCTCCGCCAAACATCCCCCCAAAGAGATCCTCCAGGTCCACAGACCGACCCCCCGTGAAGTCGCTGAATGGATTTCCGCCCTGAAATGGATTGCCGCCACCCTGAAAGCCGTGGCCAACCTGATCGTAACGCGCCCGCTTCTCGGCATTGCCGAGCACCTCCCACGCTTCGCTGATCTCGGCGAATCGCTTTTGCGCGCCGGGATCATTGGGGCGAGCATCCGGGTGCTCTGTCCGCGCCAGCTTTTTGTAGGCCTTGCGAATCTCGTCGGCAGATGCACCTTTGGGAACACCAAGTGTTTCGTAGTAGTCTCGCTTCGACATGGACTGACCGTGACTGGTTGCCTGAATTTCACAACAGTTGATGGGTACGAAATGCGCGCCCCTGAATCATCGCACATTTTCCCAATTCGACCAGCCGGGGGAATTTCACAGCTTCAATTTTGCAGGAAGATCCTCACATTCAGGCAGATGCCTGCCCGCGCCGCCGCTCCAGCACCCGCACGGGATGCAGCATGTCCAGTCGAAGCTCGGCGAGCTGCTGCACATCATCCTCAGTAAAAATCTGCGAACGCACACCAAAATCTGCAACCTCGCGGCCCTCCAGCCAAAGCACCTCTCCGTCGGCCCCAGTCACAGCCTCTAATCGCCCTCGCAAGTCAGACGGATGTACAGTCGATACTGCAGAAACTTCCTCCGTCTGCAGAATTTTTCCCATCGCCACACAGACGCTGATTCCTCGCAAATGCGGCCAGCGAGTCCGGGCTGCTGCCAGAGAACGCTTCAATTGACTCCAGCCGGTCGAAACTCCCTCCGTCCGCTGCCTCAGCTTGATCTCGGCGAACAAACACGGCTCTACTTCATTGCCTGATACAAAGTCCAACTCGAAATAACTCGTTCGCGGCCGAATCCCCGGAGATGCCTCGGACACAAGGATTCGCTCCGCCGACGCCGCAACCGTATCTGCCAGCAAACGCCGCACAGCTTCTTCCCATGCCATCAACTGGGCGTAATATTCCTGAGCAAACGGATCGCGCGGACGAGTGCTTACAGTCCGCAGTCGCCACTGACGACACCACTCTCGATAACCAGGATGCTCTGGCCGTACCAGACTTACCTTCACGGGCGCCTCCCGACTCTGTGCGTGGAAATACTGAAAAAACACCGCGGCCGAACTCAAAAGAAAAGCTCAGGCGTCTGTCTACTTCCCACGAGCCTACTGGCTATGCCTGGACAACCTTGTGTCCAGGCATGGCCAAATTGAGGCCAGATTCCTGGAAATGACACTGGCTGACCGGCGAAATGTGTTCGCGATGGTAATTACCTGATCGGGTGTTTGCGACGTTTCGATCTCGAATCACGAAACGGTGATCAGCAAACCCCGCATTGCCTTTTGGATTCCCCCCTGATTGCTGCCCGCGGAGGGACCGCAGAGAGGAGCAAGGGGACAGGAGACCGCAGGAGAATGAAGCAAGTCGACAGTATCTCCTCTCCCCAATGCGCAGACATCGCACAACCTTCACAGTCGGTTGCAACGAACCACCAACGGCACGTTGCCGACCGCGGCCCGTGTGTTGTCCAGCCGCGCCGATCGCGCCAAATGGTACTGCCGTAAATCTCAATGCAGCAGCACTTTATCTCGCGTTTTTCAGGGGACAGTCCCTCCCGGAGGCGGTCGAGGTCGGCATTTGAAAACGCATGGAAAATCAGCAGCGGCGAGAGGCACCGGAGCTGGTGAGCAGGCCTCAAATTCGCCACAATCGCCCCCTTCGCTATTGTCGTCGCAACCGTTGCGGTCGGTCGCAATAAAACGCCGACAGCGCGCTGCTGACGGCTGCTGCACATCGTCCAGCCACGTCGCTCGCGCCGTATTGTTCCGCCGTAAATCTCTATGCAGCAGCACTTTCTCTCGCGTTTTTCAGGGGACAGTCCCTCCCGGAGGCGGTCGAGGTCGGCATTTGAAAACGCATGGAAAATCAGCGGCGGCGAGAGGCACCGGAGCTGGTGGGCAGGCCTCAAATTCGCCACAATCGCGACAATTGCCACAATCGCGACAATTGCTCTTCTCGCTGCAACCCTTGCAGCCGGTCGCGATGAACGGCCGACCGCGCGCTGCTGTGCCGAGAGCTTGCACGGCTCAATGGTCGCTGCAAGAATCGCAAGGCCCCTGGAGCTTACAGGCCATGGGACCTCTGGAAGGACGTTGGGGGGTGACTTGGGGGGCGAGCCGACTTTGACCAGGAACTTGACCACCAGAGTTTAAGCGGTGCCATGGACCTTCACATCGGCCGTTGCAGAGAAAGTTGGTCTCACGCGAAGGCGTGAGGACGCGAAGGACGGCGGAAAGCTGAGATTTCCGGGGCGCATCTTTGCGATTTTTCAAATCGGTCCTGACAAACGAATTCTTCTTTGCGGAACGGTTGCCATGCACCATCGACACTCCGCATTCCAGCCAGAGGACGGCATTTGGGGGCTGACCGGAGAAATGCCGTATTTGTATGTGTTGGAGGGATTGGGGCCTGCGGTCTGCCATCTGGCGCGTCGGTGGTGGGCCGCCAAAAGTTCCCTGAAATACTCAATGGCGACGTAAGTACTTCAAGGTCATTCCGGTGCATGGCACCGGAAGAGCAGAATTCCAATAAATTCACGGCACTTCGCAGCATCTGGCGGGATAGCGGGGACAGTCCCCGGAAGCGTAACTGCCGGGTCGAGCCGGGGGTGATGACCGTCGGCAAGAGGGCGCCGCCGCGTCGTGGTGCACGGCACTTACAGCTGTCGCTTGCCAGCGCGGGCACCTTTGGTGCGAAACGCGGCTGGGGGCTTCCGCCCAACCGCTGGGTTGCGTTGGGGCAGAATTCGGGCGAACGGCCTGCCAACACCTTTATGGCTGGATCGGGTCGCGGGATGTCAACTGGCGGGCGAAACTGAGAGATCCGAATTTGCCCTCGTTCGCGCCGTTTCACCGTCCCGGGGCGAAACGGGTAAAAACAAGCACTAGTCAGGGCGTGTCAATCTCAGTGTGCGGACGAATAACAGCACCAGCAGCAGCACGGAAGCAACTCCTGCAATCCACAGTGCCGAAGGAAACAGGTTGTAGTCCTCGAATCCACCAGCCTGCATCGCATTGAGCGCTGCTGCCATGGGATTCAGTCTCAGGGCATTTTCAACGACAGTGCGGCCGAAGGGAGCGTCGCGATTGACCCAGATCAGCATCGTGCCGCCGAACAGTCCGATGAGCGCTCCATACGCCACTGTTGTGGCAATCGCTGTTGTGCGAAACAAACTGCTGACTGCGGCGCTGATAAACATCGACAGGAGTGCTGAGGCGGCAAGGCATTTGAGCACCTGTTCCACCTGTGGTCTGAGGATCGGCTTGATCAGCATGATCACGGCATAGCCAGGCAGTGTTGCACACAGCAGCAGGGCGAGTGTGAGCAGTACGCTGACGAGTTTGCCAAAGAGAATGCGGAAGGGCCCGAGCGGTGTAGCTCGGAGCAGATTCCAGCTGCCGCCTTCAATCTCACTGGCGATCATTCCCGCCGCGAGGCCTGGTGTGAGCAGCACGATCAGAGAGACCTGCAGGACAATAATCAGCGCCCCGGTGTATTCGACACCTCGAGTTTCCGTGCCGCGGGCCGATGCGAGAGTCAGCAGCAGCGAGAGCACGGCGCAGGTGGCGACCAGTCGCAGCAGCCAGTGCATACGACCAAACTGCCGACACTGAAATTCCTTGACCATCACGGGATTAACCAGCCATGGAATCCCTTTTGAGCGTCTTTGAGGGTCCACCAGATACAACACTCGGCGACTGGCCTGAATCCAGCCATCCTGGTCGTCGGTGATGAATCCCTGAGAGCGTGCACGGTCCAGCAGAGCGTGGCTGAAGCGGGAGATGCAGACACAGCTGCCAACGAGAATAAACAGAAATGCAAAGCCGATGTACCATGTAACAGCATCACGAGATTCAATCAATCCGGTGCCACTGAAGGAACTCTGATTCAGCATTTGCAGCAGGCCGGGGATTGGCGAAATGAGCTTCAGCAGTTGCAGGAGTCTGGCCAGCGGACTTGTGCCACCGGGAAACAGTGCATCCGGGAACCAGGGAACAATGGTCAGCGCGAAGGTCACGCCGTAGCTCCAGCGCAGAGCCGATTCCACGTTTCGACACCATGTGCCGACCAGCAGCCCGACTATCACCAGCTGCGTACAGACGAGCAGCAGAAACGCGTACATTCTGAGCACATCGCCACCCAGCGAGAGTCCTCCCATCAGGTAGGCACAGGCCATAGCCGGCAGGGTGGTGCACAGCAGGAGTACAACAAAGCCAAGCATAGCGAACAGCTTGCCAAGGTAGATGGACGTGCGAGAAAGCGGGGAGTTCAGCAGGAGCTCGAACGTGCGGCGACGGACTTCGCGTACGAGCAGTGTGGATGGGAATACGGGCACGACCAGGATGGCCGTGGCGAGCATGGCGTAGGTGAGCCAGCGGAAGACTTCGCGGCCTTTGGTGCCGTCGAGGTCCACAATTGCGGACGAAGGCCACTTGAGCAGCACCACGAGCGAAGCGGCAGTGGCTACGACAAGAAAGATGGCAAGTACACGAGCACTGCGGAGCAGCGCCAGCAGTTCACGACCGAGGATAACGCCGACACCGTTCATCGCTGCACCTCCGAACCAGCGGTGGCACGTTTCGGAACACCGGCGGTGGCACGTTCGGCTTCCGCTTCCCTGGCTGCCGTGACAAAAGCCTGTTCAAGATCTCCGGCCACTTCCCGGAACTGAGCTACTTTGTCGCCGGCCGTCACCAGCTCGCGAAGCAGTTTGGCCAGCAACTCGTCAGAAGCCGCTGTGCGGCAGCGAATAATGGTCTCTGCTTCAGAAACGACCACTTCTGCGTCAGATTCGAGCCCACGACGAACGCGACCGGCAGTACCTGCCATGCCTTCAGCGGTGAGCAGTTGAATTTCGATGGTGCGTCGCTGGGAAAGTTCGCGAGTGACTTCCTGCAGAGTTCCCATGGACCGCAGTCGTCCGCCAGCCACAATTGCCACGCGGTCGCAGATGCGAGCCAGCTCAGGAAGAATATGGCTGGTGACAATCAGAGTCCGCCCTTCGGCAGCCAGTCGCAGCAGAATCGCGCGCATCTCGATCCGGGCTTCCGGGTCCAGCCCGTTGGCTGGCTCGTCAAGAATGAGCACTTCCGGGTTATGCAGCAGCGTTCGCGCGATGCCCACTCGCTGCTGCATCCCATGGCTTAAACTTTCCACGTAACGGTCCTGCATCCAGACCGCGTTTGTCAGATCCAGCACTTCTGAGATTCGCCGCTGCCGTTCCTTGCGGCCAATCCCGAACGCCGCGCCAAAAAAGTCCAGATACTCCCGCACACGCATGTTGTCGTAAGAACCAAACTTGTCAGGCATGTAGCCAACCAGTCGACGCACTTTGGCCAGCTCCTTCACACAGTCCGCTCCTGCAATCCGAGCAGAACCGGAGGTCGGGCGGGAAAGGCCCACAAGGATCCGAATCGTCGTCGTTTTGCCAGCACCGTTGGGGCCGATAAATCCAAGAATGCTGCCACGGTTGAGCGTCAGCGACAGTCGGTCCAGCGCTATGAACTCACCGTAATGCTTGGATAACTCGCGAATTTCCACAACGGGTGCACCGGAGGTCATGAACGAAGCCTTAATAAAGAGTGGTCAGGTTGTTGGCGGTCAGGTTGTCAGCGGTCAGCGGTCGGCGGTCAGCAGTCGGCAGTCGGCGGTCAGCGGTCGGCTGGTTGCTTTCTTCTGTTTCCAATCGTTGTCCTTTCAAGGTGACGAGGCAACGATTGACGCTGTAATTGTCATCCTGTTCGCCATCGGCGGAGGAATCGGTGGCAACGTAGTCTTTGAGGAGGGGACCGACTTCGATTTGCAGGTAGAAGCGGCCCTCCAGACTGGCTGAGGCGGCCAGTTCGGTGGGGATGGTGACTTTTGTGAGTCCGAGGACGTTTTCACCTTCCTTGACGACGGTGAGATTTCCGGGGGTGCCCCCATAGATGGTGAACTTTCGAGCACCAGCTCGAACGTTGAGCTGAACTTCTGCAGATTCCAGCTGGAATGGACGGCAGACTGGTGGCAGGAGAAATTCAAGGAGTGTGAGGGAGGGTGATTCGAGCGGGACCCATTCGCGGCGGGGATTATTGTAGAGTCCACCGTAGCCGCCGGTGGCTGTTTCAATGGACCGCATGGTCATCAGTGGTGACAAGAGAGTGACTGTTTTGCCAGCGGGAGGTGGTACCCAGCGAATGGGAAGGACCACGAGGGTGTTCTGGGTAGCTCGGAGGTCGGACGAATCGAACGTCAGCAGCGTTTTTTCGGAAGACTCCCAGAACATCACTGCCGGCTGGGAGGGAAACATTTCCATGCGTTCGGAGGGTCGGAAGAGAGAGCTCATGAGCTGAGCTCGTTGTCGTTGCTCTTCGCTGGTCAGAGCACTGGCGTGGAACTGTCCTGTTTCAAGCAGGCTTTCTGGAGTTGCTCGGAGGGTATCATCGGAGCGGCTGAGACTGAGACGTTCGGGACCGGGGCCGACGGCGATGAAATCGCCGGCCTTTTCGAAGCCAGGAGCCTGCAGATCAGCACGGAAGCCGGCTTCATCGAATGTTCCGGAGACGTTGAAGGGTTGAGTCCCTTCGCGGACGGCTCGAAGGGGATAGGTTTTGAGTCCGGCGGGCTGATTCAGGTGTTCCCAGTGACTGACGGCTGCACCGTCCCAGATCAGGCGACGATAGTCCAGATTAGCGGACTCGGCCTGGGCATCGAGGATGGAGCTGCCGATGGAGGAGATGGGAACGTCCATGGCTGTGGGCAGGTAGAGGGAGGCGAAGCCGTCGGAAACGACTGTCGCGGAACCGGCTGCCGCGGACATGACGCGAGTTTCGATCAGGGTGTTCGGGGCGACTGAACGAGTTCTGAAGCCGATGACGAGTGCTGGCAGGGCGGAAATCAATGCGAGTGCCGGGACTGCCCAGACCAGCTTTTCACCCGCGGACTGCTTCAACAGCCGTGCACCCGCGACCATCAGCAGGACCGGGAAGATGCTGAGCAGTAAGAGGGCCGTTGTCTGGCCCGGAATGCTGTAGCCGACAAGTCCAGCGGCATGGCTGGCGGCTGCTTCAGGGCTGATGAGCGGATCCGGGCGACCATCAAAATACGTTTCCAGCATGCGGCGGGACGATTCGATTGGAGCCCAGTCGGGACCACCTTCGGAATTATCCCGCGGCACAATAAACACTCGCGGCTCGACCGCCGTCAGCAGGACGTACCCACGACCAACCGGAAGCCGTATTGCCACCGGCCAGCCGTCAATGCTCCACAGCACCTCACCGCCACCCGCGACGATCCGCAGGTACCGTGTTGGTTCGTCGAATTCACGCGTCACACTGCGGACTGGATACTGAGGCCCGGGAAAATCGGGATTGAGTTGCAGAGTGACGGAGTTCGCGGATGTTTCGCCGACGATCGTCAGCGGCAGCATGTCGCCCAGCAGCGAACGCACCACATCTTCGCCGATCAGATCCACCGGCAAATGCAAATGACCGCCACGCTGCAGCCACGAACGAATCGAATCGCAGGCCATGGGATGGTTGGTCAGCAGCGGGTCACCGATGACCAGCGTGTCGAGAGGATCAAGGCAATCACTGTGATGACTGATGTCGCGAGCCAGAAATGATGTGAGACCGGCCGAACCCACTTTGGGGAACCGGTACGCCTGAGCCATCAGCATCAGCGATGTGTCCCGACGTTCACCGTCACGCATGTCAGGAATGTAGCCCGCCAGACCCGCCACGGATTCACTGGCCAGCGCCGAAAAGGATGGTGATTCCTTTTCAGACTGCCGAGTACGGATCACGCCGTCATCCACTCCGCCCGGAAAATGCAGATACTGGAAATCCACCGGACCGGGCTGCTTGCGACCTGTGACCTGCACCGGCCATGTGGCATCAAAAATAACGCGAGCCGGTAATTCAATTCGCCTGCCATACTGCAGACCGCCGGTAGACGGTGTTACCACCACCAGCGTGGTCTCAGGAGTATTGCCGTTGTTGGCGATAGTGGCAGTCACTGCCCCCCATCGACCGTAGAGAAAACGTCCAGTACCGCCCGAACGCACCACCACCGTGGTGTCATCTGCAAAACCAGAAGCACTACCGGCAGCCCACAGAAGACAAATTGCGGCAAGCCCGAAAGCAAGCCGAAACGTGGCTGGAAGTTTGGCCTTCGGGACGCGGGTATTCACATGAACAGCCTTAATGACGAAGAAAACGCAGAATTTTGGTGACTGGTGAGTCTGCGAAGACAGAGAAACCGCGAATTCAAACGTATTCCGGCGGGAACTACAACTCAAAGTGGCTCAGGGGTGGAGAGAATTGAGGAGTACTGGGCAGAGATGGTGGGACGGCGCGAGTTGTGTTTTGTAGAGGCGTTTTGCTGCGTCGAAACGGACACCCGGCCTTTTCACTGTTGAAAAGTTCAAAATTCGGTGCGAACCGCAGCCGGGGGCTTCCGCCCGACCGCTGGTTTCAGTCGCGTGGTGGCGGCGTGGTACTGGTCTGGTGTGGACTTCGACACGCGAAGTCGTTTGCGAATGGCCTCATTTCGCGATCCCTGGGTCTCGTGGCATGGTCGACCAGGTGATTCGAATGCGTTAGATTGCCTCCCCGAGCGGTGGCGTGCGTCGCCATTCCAAAGTGATTTTTCGTATCCATCGAGCCCAGCTATGTTACCCACGAAGTTGCTCCGGATTGTCTTCTTCCTCGTCACCGTCGTTCTCAGCTGCAGCCAGCGCGGTCTTGGGCAGGGAGTCGAGGAGCCGTTTCAGACAGAGCGGTTGACGACCGAGGGCGATCTCGCATCGCAGATGATTGACGGACTCGACCGTTTTCTGCTGGGTCAGATCGCCGCTGAATCTGTGTCTCGACCAGCACGATTCGTCGTGGACACTTCTTCAGCGGAGGGATATGAGCGATCGCTGGAGGGGCATCGCGGGAAGCTGATCCGCAGTCTTGGTCTTCGCGATTCCAGAAAGCCTTTTGCGGCTCCGGAAGTCGTTGCTGAACCCGGCACCCCCGTTTTGGTTGCTCAGTCTGACGTTATTCAGGTGGAGGTGATTCGCTGGCCGGTGCTGGGCGATCCATCGCCTCAGGGCGAGGGTCTGACATCGACAACGGGTGAGGGATTGTTGTTGACGCCGCGTGGAGAAGTGAGGGCGTGTGTGGTGGTGTTGCCGGACGCGGATCAGACGCCTGAGCAGCTTTCGGGGCTGGTTGCTGAATTTCCTGCCGATCAGCAGATTGCAAGGATACTGGCGGAAGCCGGCTGCCGGGTGGTGGTACCGGCGCTGATTAGTCGTCAGCGAGAGAAGCGGCTGGGTCGCGCGGACCTGACACAGCGGGAGTACGTGCACCGGGCGGCCTTTGAGCTTGGCCGAACGCTGGCTGGCTATGAGATTCAGGGGGCGCTGGCGATGGTGGACTGGTTCCGTCGGGCGTATCCGGAGTTGCCTGTGGCAATCACGGGACATGGCGAGGGAGGGATGGAAGCACTGTTTGCCGGAGCCGTGGATACTCGCATCAGCGTCACCGGAGTGAGCGGCTTTTTTGGTCCTCGGGAGGGCAGTTGGCGAGAGCCGGTGGACCGAAACTTTGCCGGACTGCTGCGAGATTTCGGAGCTTCGGAGCTGGCAATGCTGTGTGCACCGAGGCAACTGCTGATTTCTGCAGCGGCGGGACCGGCTCTGACGCTGGCGGGCAACGGCGGGGCACCAGCGATTCTGGAATCACCCACACGTGAGCAGGCATCTGCAGAGCTGTCGCGAGCAGTGGAAAGACTTGGAGCTTTGGGGAAGGGGCACCGGGTAATCGAAGAATCCGGGGATGCTCCGGCGGTGGTTCTTGCAAAGGAAGTGTGTGCATCTCTCGGGATTCCCGCGCCAGCAGTGAATGCGTCTGGGCTGCGGGTCGAGTCTGAGCTGCTGGAGGCTCGGGTTTCCGGACGGCAACGGCGGCTCATACAGCAGCTGGATCGCCATAATCAGCTGTTGTTGCGTGAAAGTCCGTTTGTGCGTCGGGAGTTTCATTCGCAGCGGGATTTGAGTTCTGTGGGGGCATACGAGAAGTCATCGGAGCGGTACCGTGAGATTTTCCGGAAGGACGTTATCGGAGAATTTGCCCAACCGCTGTTGCCATTCAACGCGCGGTCACGGAGAAGCTGGGAGACGGAAAAATGGACGGGCCACGAAGTGGTGCTGGACGTTTTTCCGGACGTCTTTGCGTATGGCGTGTTGTTATTGCCGAAGGATTTGAAGCCGGGTGAGCAGCGACCGGTGGTAGTTTGTCAGCACGGTCTGGAGGGTCGTCCGACGGACGTCTTTCTGGGAGACAACCCGGCCTATCACGACTTTGCGGCAAAGCTGTGTGAGCGGGGCTTCATCACCTTCGCACCGCAGAATCCATACATTTTCACGGATCGATTCCGAACTCTGCAGCGGAAGGCACAGCCTCTGGGGAGATCGCTGTTTTCGCTGATTGTGCCGCAGCATCAGCAGATTGTGAACTGGCTGAAGACTCAACCGTATGTGGATCCGTCACGGATCGCGTTTTACGGATTGAGTTATGGCGGGAAGTCGGCGATGCGGATTCCGGCGCTGGTGACTGATTACTGTCTGTCGATTTGTTCCGCGGACTTCAACGAATGGGTGCTGAAGAATGCCAGCACGCGTCATAATTTCAGTTACATGTGGACGGGTGAGTACGAGATTTTCGAGTGGGATCTGGGGAGTACATTCAACTACGCGGAGATGGCGAGTTTGATTTGTCCGCGTCCATTCATGGTGGAACGGGGGCACTTTGACGGCGTAGGCGAGGACGACTGGGTTGCTTTCGAATATGCAAAGGTGCAGCATTTGTATGCGGCGCAGCTGAAGATTGGAGAACGGACGGAGATCGAGTGGTTCGTGGGTCCGCACACGATTAATGGAGTGGGGACGTACAATTTCCTGCACCGGCATTTGCGATGGCCGGAGCGGAAGTGAGTTATCGGCAGGAATGGCCGGAGTGGACTGGTCTTGTGCCATTTCTGCCGGCTGGATAGACTCGAGTTTCAAGGTTGAAACAGAGATTCCAAGGATGGTCCTGGGCTTATGTCCACAACGATAGCAGCATTCCTTGCGGCGATGCTGGCGACGGGGATGTCGTCTGCGATCTCGCACCCACTCACGCTTGTCGGCGGTGGCGTGGCTGCGGTGATGATGGGCGTTTGCGCGATGGTGCAGACGGATGCCAAACTGCACATGACGTTTATTTTCGGCAGCCTTGGCATGGCGGTGCTGGCACTGCTGTCTGCGGAGGCGAATCACAGCGCCGATTCCAGTGCGATCCACGTACTTTGCTGTTATCTGGCGTTGATGTCGATGGGCTTTTCAAGTGCCCGGATGTCAAGTTTCTGCAATCAGACCATATTTATTTCAAACATCTGGCTGACGGGCTGGGTGATTTATCATGGAACTCAGACAGAGGCTTTTCGGGCGTGGCAGATTTCCAATCCGGCGAGTGCCGGGAATCTGATGGCCGCTCAGATCAATATGACGATGCCGTTGGTGATTGCAGGTATTGTGGACGGGCCGTTGTACAGGCGTTTGGCGTCGGCCGTACTGCTGTGTCTGAACATGCTGGCCGTGGTGCTGGTGATGTCCCGCAATGGTATCGGAGCGATGCTGGTGCTGCTGACGCTGTATGTGATGTTTAATCATAAGCGGCTGTCCTGTTTTGTAATTGCCGGCATCCTGTTTGTGGCGATGTTTCCCGAGTATCTGCTGCGGAATCCGACGATTCGTGCATTGCTGATTCGATTTCGATTTATCGACTTCGACCCGGAGGCGCCGCGTTCACTCATTTGGGACGTTGCCCTGCAGTATGTGTCGGAGAGCCCGGCACTGGGAGTCGGCCCTGGCAGAACCAAGGTGGCACTGGCGATTCTGGACACGAATCACGCGCACAACAATTTGATTCAGGTGGCGACGGAGACGGGAATTCCGTCAGCTTGTCTGTACCTGATCATGACAGGAGTGCTGCTGATGCTGCCGGCGTTTGCATTGTTCCGGGTGCGACAGGTTTTTTTGCCGACGCTGGGGATTTTGGCGTATGTGGCGTATTCGCTTACTGCGGGACCGCTGGTGTTTCCCAACGCCACATTGCTGCTGGCGGCCTGTGTGAACCAGGCGCGTGTGGCTGCTGATTGGGATCGGAGTCGAACGCGTGCGCTGGACTTGCGGGGGCGCGGAGACATGCGGAGCCGATTCCGGGCGGTGAAAGCCGGAGTCCATCCCGGTTATATGCGTTCGGCGGGGTGACACATGTTCCAACTTACGTGGCGTCAGCGGGGGCAGTTGCACAGCGGGACAGCGGTGATGCCGTGTTCGGCGAGTGTTGATGAGCAGCGGGTGACGGCGGTGGGCCTGACGCTGTGGGAGGAACACTGCGTTGAATGTTCTGCCCCGCAGTGTTATCGCAGCTGCAGTCTGTATGTGCCGCGAGCAGACGGAAAGTGTGCAAGGTTTGTCGCCGGAATCACGCCGAATCCAGCGGTGGAGGGCGTGTTTGGATTTGGTGCCGAGATTCAGTTTCGCCGCTGGGGGAAGCTGGAGGCGATTCTCTCACCCGGGATGCCCATGTATTCTCTGGCTGCCACGCGATTGCAGCGGCGACTGATTGACGGCCTGGAAGACGTGGTCAGTGCGGTGTCGCGACTGTTCCGGCGTGTTTCACGCAGACGGAAACTGAATGGTGCGTTTACAGCCCTGAAGCGGCAGCTGGTGCAGTGGCAGTCAGCGCGATGGGGCGGTTCGCTGACGGCGGCAGACCGATTTCTCCTGAAATGCTGGTCCTTCCAGACAGCAGCGTTTCATATTCAGCTGGAAGTCGTCACGAATGTCTGTGTTTACCGAACCCGGCTGCTGATTGCTCCTGGCTGGAACGAACACGTACTGGACGCCCGCGAGATGCTGGCGGGAGTCGATCGTGAAGACAGCCGAGTACGTCTGCAGATTGACGGTGATGAGGAAGTGCATGTGATGTTCACGTGGCTGCACTTTGTCCGATTTGGCGGGGTTGCCGAGGCTGAGGCGGAACAGGTGCGATGTGAACAGCGACCAGCCAGTAAGGTCAAGTGCGTTGCCTGGGATCTGGATAACACGCTGTGGCAGGGAGTGATTGGAGATGCCGGTGCGGACGGCGTCAAGGAAAACCCGGAGCTGCTGACGCTCATTCGGGAACTGGATGCACGGGGCATCCTGCAGACAATCGTCAGCAAGAATGACTATGACACGGCGTGGAGGAAGATTGAATCTCTGGGTTTGCAGGAATTCTTTTTGTATCCCGCAATTCACTGGGGGCCGAAGAGTCAAAGTTTGCGGTCGATTGCGGACAGGCTGAACATCAATATCGATACGTTCGCGGTGATTGACGATTCGGAATTTGAGCGAAGTGAGATCAGTTCTGCGTTGCCGCAGGTCAGGGTCTTCGACCCGACGGTGGGGCTGAAGCTGCTGCAGCAGGATGCGTTTGATGTTCCAGTAACAGCGGAGTCGAGTTCGCGGCGTCAGATGTATCGAACGGAGTCGGTGCGTCAGCAGATTCAGGCGGGCTGGCGGGGCGATTTTGAAGACTTCCTGCGGAGTTGTGAGCTGAAGCTGGTGATCAGGCAGCCGGGTCTTCAGGAGCAGCAGCGGTGTCTGGAGCTTCTGCAGCGAAGCAATCAGTTCAATCTGAGTGGTCGCAAGTATGACAGCGGTTCATTCCAGCGGTTGATGCAGAGCGGAGAGCACGAGTGTTATTCGCTGGAGGTGTCAGATCGATTTGGTACTTATGGGATTGTTGGTTTTGCGGCATTTCTGATGACCGAAAATGGTGCGATGCTGGTGGATTTTGTGCTTTCCTGTCGCGTTGCACAGAAGCAGATCGAGGCACATTTCTTTCGTTGGTTCGCGACTTGCAGAGCGGCGCTTGGCGAGCGGGAATTCAGAGCCAGCTACTGCCGTACAGGTCGCAATCAGCCGCTCAGAGACGTGTTTGACGAGCTGGGATTCACGGTGGTTGTGGCAGGCGAAGAGCAGCAGGTACTGAGCTGCGTCTGTGACAGGGCTGCCACGCAGACAGCGGTGATTGAAGTGACCGATGAAACGCGGCCGAAAAACTCGGAGCGGGTGGCTGGAAGGCGAGTTTCATGACGGCTGCCGCAGGAACTGTCATTGTCAACGCCGATGATTTCGGCATGAATTCGGCGGTGAACCGAGCGGTTGTGTATTGCTTTCAGCAGGGATTGATTTCGAGCACAACCATGCTGGTGAATCTGGAGGGTTTTGAAGAAGCCTGTGCGTTTGCGCGGGAGCATGGCCTTGAGGACAGGATTGGGATCCACATTAATCTCACGGAGGGGCGGCCGCTTGTGCCGGAGTTGTCTGACAATCCATCGCTTTGTGATTCGGCAGGTAATTTCCGGCGGCAGCGTACGAGGGTGCTGCGGCCGCGTGATCAGCAACAGGTCGCTGCCGAAATAGCAGCTCAGATTGATCGCTGTCGAAGCCGGGGACTGTCGCTCACGCACGCCGATTCGCATCAGCATGTGCATAACGAGCCGTGGCTGTTTCCGGTGTTTCGTCGGGCGTTGAAGCGAGCAGGGATTCCGTTCCTGAGGATCTCAAGGACGATACCTGAAGGCGGTCGCTGGTCTGCCCTGAAGACGTGTGGGAAAGCGGCGTTCAATGGTTGGTTGCAGCTGAGTGGTCTGCGGTGCACGCAGCAATTCGTTTCAGTGGGTACGTTTGAACAGATGCGAGCGAGTGGCCGCTGGCAGAAAAGTTCCTGGGAGATCATCACTCACCCGGCATTTGATGATCAGGGAGTGCTGGTGGACCATGTTGAGAATCAGCTGCTGGAAACGCGACTGATGCGGGTCTTCAACGGAATCCGTCTGGCATCTTTTGCAGAAGCCGGGCGATCGCGACGGAGCGAGGGATGAGTACACCACAACCGCTGTTCATTGTCGGCAGTGGCAGGTCGGGAACGACAATTGCCGCTGCTCTGCTCAATCTGCTGCCGGGCTTATTTATTTCGAAGGAAACAGGGTTCCTTGGAGCCAAACAATGCGAACTGGTCTGGCATCGCAAATCAGACAACTTTGAATCAATGATTCCCGAAGTGAACATCTGGCTGGCCGCAAACGACTGGCAGCAGCAGGCGACGGCAGCCGGTCTGCAGGAGTTTTGTGATCGTCATCAGTTGTCCGGAGCGCGCGGACTCCTGCACTATGTCTGGCAACTGGAATCCGAGACGCCGTGGGATCAACTGACTATGGTGGGCGACAACACGCCGCTGTACGTGATGGCCATTCCCGCGGTGCTGGAACTGTTTCCGGATGCGAAGTTCATCCACATGGTGCGGGATCCACGGGATGTGGTGTGTTCCATGCTGAATATGCGTTTCGGGGCCTGCGAAGCTGTCACGGCAGCAATGGAGTGGCATCAGACTCTTGGCTGCTGGCTGCTCGCCGAGCGACTCATTCCCGAGTCACAGCGGCTTGAGTGTCGCTATGAAGATTTATGCACGTCACCTGAAGCCACATTTGCCAGGGTAGCGTCATTTGCGGGTGCAACAGCCGAAGCAGCGGGTGAGGCCATCCGACTGCACGCCGCAGGCGGCCGGAAGCCAAAAGGATTCGAAGCGGTTGCTCAGAGAAGCCATCATCGGCGACTGGCGGAACCGCTGAGTCCCGTCCGCGTCGGGCGATTTCGCAAAGACCTGTCGAAAAAACAGATCCGACAGGTTGAGAGCATCGCTCAGTATGGAATGCAGGCGTATGGCTATGCACTGGATACGCGGTCGCTGCACCCCTTGATAATCGAAGATCGGCTCAGCCTGCTCAAAGCGTCCGTTCATGATCTGCTGAATCGGATGCGGCAGCGGCTCTGGGGCAGACAGGGTTGGTGGCCTTCAGGGCGCGGGCGATCCGGTTGACGGGCTGGCGGTGTTCAGCAGTCGAAAGGGATTTCCGCGACCGGCCTGCTGCAGACGCTGTCGCCGCCAGTGCAGAACGAGATCCGGGTGATCGGTGAAGATGCCATCGACTCCAGCCTCGACCGTCAGCGACTCCAGCAACAGTTCACCGCTTTTCACAAACTCCGGCAGAGAGTCTGATCGCCACGTCCAGACGTGCACGGGCAAACCCACGGCATGGGCCTGACTCACAAGCGAACTGACTTGAAGGCGACCGGTGGAATCGGCGCCGGTGACTACCAGTGTGAGCAGCAGTCCCAGTCCGTCACAGAAACTGCGGGCATCGCGAAGCTGATCAGCCGTGGGGGCCTTGCCCGTGAGCCAGATGAGCGGCAGCGGACACTTCAGATCGTTTCGCAATCGCCGCACCTCGGACTCATCGAAACACTGCACATAGATGCGATCGTCAGCTGAATCATAGCCGTATCGGCGAAGCACATCGAGAACGGCGGATGAAGCATCCAGTCCGGCTTCGCGATGCCGGCGAGGGTCCTTGATTTCAACGTAAACACCAGCTTTGTGCTGCCGTGACTGGTTGAGTCCCTGAATCAGTTGCAGGTGCTCTTCAAGAGTTGAAATGCGGAACGAGCCCCGTTCGGCAGGAAAGCGGGAGCTGTTGGCTTTCGGCGTACCACTGACAGACCGTCGTTCGGTGACTCGGAGCTGTCGCAGTTCAGCAAGAGTGAAGTCCATCACATAGTTTTTGCCATCGTCACGCTGACGACCGGGGAAAATATCTCTGACGTTGGTGAGAGCATCGAGCGTCAGATCATGCATGACAACGGGAATTCCGTCCTTTGAAAGCACGCAGTCCTGTTCGATGTAATCGGATTCGAGGGCGTGAGCAAAGGCGGCTGCTTCGAGTGTATGTTCGGGGAGGTAACCGGAGGCACCGCGGTGGGCAATGACGATCGGAGCGGCTGCGGTTTGGTCGGGCCGGGTGACACCGGCAGGCGCAGCATCAGAAATCTGGCTGATGGCGATGTTATGCGTGAATGAAAGCGCGATGAGAGTTGCAAGCAAAATCCGCATAAGTCACTTCGATTCGCAATAACGGTAAGTCTTCTCAGGCATCCTGAAGAGCCAGCACCAGCCATGTGGAAGGATTGATGGCCACCGGGAAATCACCACCAACGTTCAACGGCACTTCACCCAGTTCTGTGTCATTCACCACGCAGTAAAACCCAAGAATTCCTGTTTCGCCAATCTGGGTGAAGCCAGGCAGCAGTGAACCGGGAAGCCAGAGTTCAAGGTCGTAGCCACCGGTAAGCTGCTGGAGATCGACACGAGCGGAGTCGGCCGACTGAGCACCCGTCAGGATTCGCTGGCGGGAGATGTCGGTGAACCGAACGGTGGATTCCCCATCAGCGTCGTCATCGACGGGCATGACGGCGACGGAGGTGCAGAATTCGGTGGCTCGCTGCACCCCTGCTGCGTGTCGAGTATCCACGAGAATGTGAATCCAGTCTGAATTTTGTGGATCTTTCCAGCGACCAGCCGGCGAATGCTGGCGGCCGCGGATTTGCAGCAGTAGCCCGAGGCCCCGGGGATTCCATGCCGCCCTGATACGGACGGGCGTGGTTTCATCATTGAGCCGCGAGGGAACGAACAGCTCGGGGGAATTCTGGAGTCCCAGAAGTCGCCCGCGACTGCGCGGCATCTCGTCCAGCCGCGGGAGTGTCAGCTGATACTGAAAGAGGAAGGAGGCTGGTATCGTGGTTGGCATGAATGGCGGCCGTACTGCGGGAAGTGGAAGAGCTGACTACAGTCCGGTGAGGGCCAGGTCGAGGCGGCGAAGAACGCGGTCTCGACCGAGTAGTTCGAGTGTGCGGAACATGTCGGCACCCTGCTGGCGACCAGTGACGCAGAGTCTGAGTGCCGGGAAGATGTCTCCCGGACGCAGGCTGCGGTCAGCAGCGAACTGCTGCAGCCGATCATTCAGGGGGCTGGCTGAAAACTCGGGAATGGATTCAAGGTGTTTTCTGAGTTCGCGCAGATGGCTGCAGATTTCCGGTGACGAGCTGACGCGTTTTTCAAAGGCTTTGGTATCGCGGCTGAGCTGTTCGTCGGGCAGGAAGAATTCTTCCTGCTGAAAGATGTCCCCGAAGAGTCGCAGTCGATCACCAGCGAGTTCCATAACCTGCTGGACATAGTCACGAACAGCCGAGTCAGTGGTGCTGGTGATCCAGCCGGCCTGCCTGAGCATGGCAAGGCAGCCGTCGAGTTTTTCGGAGGCAGGCAGCTGAGTCATCCAGTGGGCCTGGAAGCTGAGCAGTTTGTCGGGGTCGAGCCCTGCGGGGCTGCGAATAACGCGATCGAGGGAGAACTTTCGCTGCATTTCTTCGAGCGACAGGATTTCTGTTTGATCGTCGAAGGACCAGCCGAGTCGAACCAGTGCGTTGAGCACTCCGGCCGGAATAAATCCGGTCTGCTGGTAATAGGCGACCATCACGGGTGAAAGGGCATCTGCGGAGGCGTCGAAGCCGAGCCGGGTGAGTATGGAATCGCCAAGTTCGAAGAGACGCTTGAACTGGGGATTCTTTCGGTATTGGGCGATTTTGCGTTTGCTGATCTTTTCCTTGCCACCGGGTGCCGCAACGTAAGGGATGTGGGCCCATTCAGGCGTGTCGTGGCCAAGGGCTCGATGCAGCAGGACCTGTATTGGAGTGTTGGAGAGATGTTCTTCGGCGCGGATGACGTGGGTAATCTGCATGGCAGCATCATCGACGACGGTGGCGAAATTATACAGCGGGGAACCATCGCTTCGTGCAATTACCGGGTCCGGCATCAGGCTGCAATCCCATTCCACAGTCCCTCGCACATGGTCATTGATGACGATGGTTTCGGTGCGGGGAACCTTGAGTCGAATGACGCAGGGAGCGTTTTCGGAGAGCTTTTGCGCGATTTGGGGGTCGCTGAGCTGCAGCGAGTTGCGGCTGCTGACGTAAACTCGCTTCTCGCGCTCCGCCTCCTCGCGTTGCCGCTGCGTTTCCTGTGCAGGCTCGAAGTCGCGGTAGGCAAATCCAGTTTCCAGAAGTTTCCGGAGTGCCGCATCGTAAAGCGGGCGTCGCTGAGACTGAAAATAAGGTCCGTTCGAGCCGCCGACTTCCGGACCTTCGTCCCAGTCAAGTCCGAGCCAGCGGAAGGCCTGCAGGATTGGACCAAGCGCTTCATCCATGTTGCGCTGCTGGTCGGTGTCATCAATTCGCAGAATGAAGACGCCACGGTTGCGACGAGCCCAAAGCCAGTTGAACAATGCGGTCCGCATGCCGCCAATGTGCATGTAACCGGTGGGACTGGGAGCAAAGCGGGTACGGACGGTCATTGATGTTCCATTGCGGCAGTGAGCAGACGTGGTGGGGCAGCTCGGGCGGGAGTCGCATCTGCGCAGCCACTCCGAATCACCCGCATCCTATCGGGATGCGGGCCCGTATCGCAATCTCAGCCACATGGCGGCAGCCTGCGGGCAAAAGGGGTCTGCCCAACGCTCCCACCAACGCTCTTGCCAGCGCGGGCACCTGCGGTGCGAAACACAGCCGGGGGCTTCCGCCCAACCGCTGGTTTCAGCCGCAATCCCAGCCGCATGGCGGCAGCCTGCGGGCAAAGGGGTCTGCGAACGCCGAGTCGCGGTGCATGGCACTTGTGGTTGTTTGCAGCAGCGAAAAGGCTGGGTGTCCGTTTTTCGGAGCGAGACGCGACTATCGTCGACACTTTCGGAGCAGGAAATGATTGTCGATTCGGACCACTTCGAGAAGGACATCCTGGAGCTTTGAGCAGAGTCGGGTGGCGTGTCGTTCGAGGTGTGTTTGTGTGGTGCCGCGGTCGATGTCGAGGAAGGCCTGAAGTCCAAGTCGGTGTCCGGGGGCGCGCCAGAAGGCGAGGAACATCGGGATGCTGGCGGCACCTTTGAGTTTCAGGCTGCCGTCCTGATCGGTGCGAACGAGAACTTCGTCATCGACGAGTTCGATGGAGGTATGGAGGGATTCGCTGCGAAGTGGAAGGTTTTGTTGCTGTTTTTTTTGAAAGCGAACCCAGCGTTCGAACTGCCGGACGGTCTGTTCCAGTTCATCGCAGAGTTCAGCGGGGAAGTCGATGGGTCCGGTGGAGGGATCAGAGGAGGGACGCAGGCGGTCGATGAAATCGATCACGAGCCTTGAATCGAGGGGGCTGTCATGGGCGCGGCGGCGATATTCGTTCAGCGGGAGTTCGTGCGGGAGGATGAATTCGAGCAGTGAGGAGGCAGCGGCCGGTTCACAGCGGAGCACGGGGGCAGCCTTGCGGCCGGTGCCTGCAGAGCAGGGCTGGGCCGTGGTTTGCATCTGCTGCAGGAAGGCATGGAGCACCTGCAGGAGTTCGTGAGGCTGTTCGGTCCAGCGTTCCGCCTGCAGGCGGACGTCTTGTTTGGAGAGGGACATCTGAGTTGCCGGAATCTGTGATCAGCCGGAGACCAGCAGATCCTTCATAATGTTGCCGTGGATGTCCGTGAGACGGAAGTCGCGTCCCTGGAAGCGGTAGGTGAGCCGTTCGTGATTCACTCCGAGCGTGTGCAGGATGGTGGCATTGAGATCGTGAATGTGAACGGGCTTATCGACAACGTTGTAACTGAAGTCATCAGTTTCGCCGTACACCTGTCCGCCTTTGATACCGCCGCCTGCGAGCCACATGGTGAAGTTGCGGGGATGATGATCGCGTCCGTAGTTGTCTTTGGTGAGCGTTCCCTGACTGTAGACGGTGCGGCCGAATTCGCCGCCCCAGATCACGAGAGTGTCATCGAGCATCCCGCGTTGTTTGAGGTCGCGAACGAGCGCAGCGCTGGGGCGGTCGCTTGCAGGAGCCAGCTGACGGATGGCGCCGGGGAGACCACCGTGATGGTCACAGCCACGCAGGAAGACCTGGGTAAAGGGTACGCCGCGTTCGGCGAGTCGGCGGGCGAGCAGGCAGTTGTAGGCGAAGGTGCCTGGCTGCTTGACCTCGGGGCCGTACATGTCGAGGACGGACTGGGGTTCGTCGCTGATATCCGTGAGATCAGGCACGGAAGTCTGCATTCTGAAGGCCATCTCGTACTGTGCAATTCGGGAGGCGATTTCCGGGTCGCCGACTGTGGTGAGTCGCTGTTGGTTGAGTTCGGCGAGACCATCGAGCATGCGGCGGCGGGTGCCGGCATCGACACCAGCGGGGTTGGACAGGTAGAGCACGGGGTCGCCAACGGAGCGGAGAGCAACGCCGGCATGTCGTGTGGAGAGAAAGCCGCTGCCCCAGAGCCTGGAGAAGAGGGCCTGAGTCTGGGCGCCGCCGGGGATGCGTGAGTGCAGCACGACGAAGGCCGGGAGGTCACGATTAGGGCTGCCGAGTCCGTAAGAGATCCAGGCTCCCATGCTGGGGCGACCGGGGAGCTGGCTGCCGGTCTGGATGTAGGTGATGGCAGGGTCGTGATTGATGGCTTCTGTGTGGACGGTTTTGACGATGCAGAGATCATCGACGATGGAGCCGATGTTGGGGAGCAGTTCGCTGATCCAGGCGCCGTGCTGTCCGTGTCGTGAAAACTTGAAAAGGGAGGGTGCGCAGGGGAGCCGGCTTTGGCCGGACGTCATGGTGGTGATCCGCTGACCGTTGCGGACACTTTCGGGGAGATCCTTATCGAAGAAGTCAGCGAGTTTGGGTTTGTAGTCGTAGAGATCCAGCTGCGAAGGGGCGTCGGCCATGAAGAGCCAGATTACGCGTTTGGCGGAGGGGGCGTGATGGAGTGCATTGAGTGCGGGAGCAGCATCGGCCGGAGCGGCCGCGGGGGCAGTGGTGCCTGCGGCGAGGAGGGAAGGATTGAGGAGTGAGGCGAGTGCCGCAGTGCCGAGTCCGCAGGCGGAGCGACCGAAGAAGTAGCGGCGGGTTTCTGCGGCGAAATGCTGAGCCAGCGGATTCATGGCGGGGGGCTTTCTGGGGAATTCACATGGCGGTGAAAGAACCTCAGCCGGCGGCTTCGGCGGTGTGCAGAGCGTCGTCGGCGGCCTGATCGTCGGTGATCGTCCGTTCGCGGAGCATGGCGATGCGACCGGTGCGAACCATCTCCAGAATACCAAACTCACGCATCCGTTCGACAAAGGCCTCGATTTTGTTCTCGCGGCCGGAAATTTCGATCATCACATGGCTTGCACCGACGTCGACGATCCTGCCGCGGAAGATGTCCACCAATTCGCGGATTTCACCGCGGCGACCGTTTTCGGTGCTGACTTTGATGAGCATCAGGTCGCGTTCAACGTAGTCCTGACCGGAAAAGTCCTGGACGGTCACGACAGTGACGATTTTGGAGAGCTGTTTGCGGACCTGTTCGAGCGTTTTTTCGTTGCCGTTGACCACGAACGTCATGCGGGAAAAGTCCGGGTTTTCCGTGGCACCGACGGCGAGGCTGTCGATGTTGTAGGCGCGGGAAGCCAGCATCCCTGCGATGGTGGCCAGAACGCCGGGCTGGTTCATTACGAGAGCGGACAGGACGTGTTTCATGGGAGCAAGACTTTCGACCGGGAAGATGCGACAGCGGAATTCAGCAGTGCAGTCTACGGCGAAAATGCACGCCTGACAACAGCCTGTCAGCCGGATGTTCGGGGTCTGACAGGGTTGGGATTGACTGACCGGTATCGCCGGAACGGTATTCAGGGCCTCGGTTTGTGACGTCGAGTGGGGTTGTGGGGATGATGCGGATTGTGAGGTCTGCGGACAGCTGAGTCGGCTGAGTCGGCTTAGTCGGGCATGACGGCGTTGTGGTAGACTTCCTGGACGTCTTCACAGTCGTTGATCAGTGCGAGGAATTTTTCGAACTGGGCGGCGTCTTCGGGGCTGAGCGTTTTGGTGGTTTGGGGATGAAACGTGATTTCGGCCACTTCCAGTTCCAGTTTCGGGAATGCCTCCAGCAGTGCTGTTTTGGCTTTGTAGAATTCGGAGGCTTTGGCGAAGAGGGTCACTTTGCCGTCTTCGCAGGTGACGTCATCGACATCGACGTCAGCGTTGAGCATCACCTCAAGAATACGGTCGGCGTCGTCGCCGGCGAAGGAGATGATGGCTTTGTGATCGAACATGTGCGCTACTGAGCCGGCAGCGCCAAGTCGGGCGCCCCCGCGGGTGAAGCAGGTACGCACATCGGTGATCGTGCGGTTGTTGTTATCCGTCAGACAGTCAACGATGACCGAACACCCCCCCGGGCCGAACCCTTCGTAACGCACCGTCTGAAAATCTTCCCCGCCGACACCGGCCGCTTTCTCTATAGCCTTGTCGATCACATGAGCCGGCACCTGATCGCGCTTCGCTTTTTCGATCAGGTTTCGCAGGGCAGGATTGTTGGCAGGGTCCGGAACACCGTTCTTCGCCACAACGTACAGCTGTTTGCCGTACTTGGAGTAGAGTTTGGACTTTTGAGCGGCCGTTTTGAAGATGGAGGCCTTGCGGTTTTCGAAACTGCGTCCCATAGCGTGTGCCGTTGATATGGACTGTGAATGGAAATTCAGGAACCCACTGGTCTGATCGCACGGGAATCCTAGCAGAAGTCCGCGAAAAGTTCTCCATCGCAATGCAAAGAATCCGCAAGAGTCACTGCGGCGGGGCTCTCGCGAAACCTGTTCCGTCATCGCCTCGCCCCACAACGAAACAGCCCGCTGCGAATGGTCCGCCCCTCTGCGATGGCGGCCTGTAAGGCCAGCTCTCATCGGAAACGCAGCGATGTCCGAGCGCAGCTGGCTCGCCAGGAGCTTCACCCCGGGGATGGTAAAACGGCGCGAAAATGGGAAAGCTGGAGCATATCGCTCTTCCTGTCAGTTGACGTCTCTTCCGCTGCGGGTTGTTGTCAGAACTGTTGGTCTCACGCAAAGGCGCAAAGGAAGGACAGAAGGTTCAAATTTTCAACCATTCCAGCTTTGCGCCTTGGCGCCTTTGCGTGAGGTAAGAGTCGGTACAGCAAGATGCCCGTCGGCGCGTCTGCATGAAATTCGAGGGACGATCTCAAGTGTCCTTACCACCGTTTCACCATCCCAGCTTCGCCCTCCCACGGTGCACCATCGCGAAACGCAACGGTGATCTGGCGCCGGGTGTCGTGTTTCCGAGCGCACTTATTTACGATCGCACGGTGCGGAATCTCGCGAGGCCCAGCACAAAGAACACGGCCGCAAACACCAGCAGCATGCCGCAGGAGGCTGCGATGATGCCAAGGTTCGGGAGGTCCTTTGTGAGCATTTCGTTGTAGGCATCCAGGGCCCATGCGTGGGGGGTCATAAGGCTGATTTTCTGAGTGAGTGGCGGCATCCAGGCCCGCGGGACAAGACAGCCACTGATACCGGCACTCGACAACAAAATCAGATTCCCAAAGCTGGAGACCTGAGACTCCGTACGCGCGAGGGTCGAAAAAAGCAGCCCCAAAGCCGTGGCCGCACACGATGTGCAAAACATGATCGGCAACAGCAGCCATGGCTGTGACCCCCACGACATTCCAAACAGAATCCGTCCGGAAATCATCAGAATCGTCGTCTGCACCAGCGACAGAATCAGAAACGGCGATGTTTTTCCAATCAGAATCGAAGCCGGGCCGACAGGGGCGATTCGAAGTCGTCGCAGAGTCCCAGTGTCACGCTCTCCAATAAACGAACGCCCCATCACGTTGATCAGGAAAAACACAAACATCACTGTGTAACTGGGAATGAAAAACTGGTACACCCGATTTGCTGCCGGTCCGTCCGTCGCCTCCGTGCCTTCCCGGCTTTCCCATGACGGTGGAATCACCGACGAACGGGCGGCACCCCGAAAAACCGGCACCTTCTCGGCCATGATCGGCAGCAGCGCGTTCTGCAGCGAGAGCTTGATCAGGGCCTGCGTCAGCCCTTCCATCATCGGGTCAGGAGCGGATTCGTTGAACACCAAATGCAGATCCAGAGCAGCCAGGCCGTCGGCGCGAGTTGTCTCGTCGGGGGCAGTCAGCTGCTTTGAAGATTTGCTGCGGGCCAGCACCTCAAATTCCGGCCCCACGATCAATCGCACATCAATCGGACTCTCCGGCGGCTGCTGTTTCAGGAGTGTCAGCCGACCCGCGTCCGCAGCAGCTTCCGGCGGCTGCTGACGCTGCAGCAGCAGTACGTGATCGTAGCTGGCAAGGAAACCCGACAGTCGCTTTGAAGATTCGGTCCTGCTGAAATCCGCAACCTCGACCTGTAACCCCTGCCGATTCTGCTCTCGGGTCGCCCGCAGACGCCCGGTCGAGGAACCCACGATCGCAATGATCACCATCGGCATCGCCACCAGAATCACCAGCGCACGGCGATCCCGTGAAAGCAGCGTCAGGTCTTTCAGTGCGATCGTCAATGCATCCATGGGGCAACGGAAGTCCAGGGGCGGCGAAGTGGGAATCGAAGGGCAGAATACGGGGAAAAGGGAGTTGAGAAAACCGGATCGCGCTTGTTTCCAGGCTGTCTTCAGGCAATTTCCCAGGGGATCGTCAACAAACACCCTTTCCCCGCGCTCCCAAAACTCCTATAATTCGCAGCTTCACACTGCATTGCACTCCAATCGCCCTGCTCTGCGTCCCACACTTGAAATCGTTCCGGGATTCACCCTTATGTCCATAAGCTCCATTCAGCACCGCAGCCGCCCCAAACATTGCACACCACAGGCCAAAATCCGCCGTCCACTAACCCCTGCCACCACCGCGCTCGCGGTCCTTGCGGTCGTGGCCGCCGCTCGCATGGCTCTGCCCCCCGCCATCTCAAACCCCGCACTTGCGGCCATCGAAACGGCGACCGTCCGCCTCGTGATTGACGGTGACACCTTTGAACTCGCCGACGGACGGCGCGTACGAATGCTGGGCATCGATGCCCCGGAAGCAGCTTCACCTGAACACCCCGCCGAACCCTGCGCCGACGATTCCACTACATGGCTGCGCAGCCGCATCGAATCACGTCCCGTCAATCTGCAAATCACTGGCCGCGATCGCTACGGACGGTCGCTCGCATGGGTGCATGAAACCGACGGCACTCTCGTCAATCTGCTCAGCCTTTCTCAGGGCATGTCACGGCTTCTGGATACCTTCGGGCTGCCCGCCGATCTCGAACCATCACTCCGCCAGGCCGCCAGCGAAGCTCAAATCCTCCAGCTCGGTGTCTGGAAAAAACGCAGCTCCGGGGAACGCAGAAACAGAACTTGACCCTTTTTGGAAAAAAGCCCTATAACGCACCAAAAGGACTCTTCCGAACCCCTGCCAGTGACATTTGGAGCTCAGTCATGGATGACGCCGCGCCTTCACTCAGTCCGTCTGTCGCCCACAGCCGCATCAGCCGCACCGGACTCCTCTTCGGAGGCACTCTGCTGATACTCATTGCCGGCGGCATCGGAATGCAGGTCTGGCGCGCCCGCAGCAGCCAGGCAGCCGAAGAACAGACAGCCGCCCTCGCTGCACCCTCCGGCAGCGATGCAGCCAACGTCGCATGGGCACGAGTCAACGGGGAAGCCATCACCTGGGAAGTACTTGCCCGCGAATGCGTCGAACGCCACGGCAGGGAAGTTCTTGAAAACATCATTAATCGCACCATCATCCAGCAGGAATGCAGCCGCCGAGGCATCTCCGTTTCTGAGGCCGAAGTCGATCAGGAAATCCTCGAAATCTCCAAGAAATTCGGACTCGCACTCGACCAGTGGTACAAGATGCTGGAAGCCGAACGCAATCTCAGCCCCCAGCAATACCGTCGTGACATCATCTGGCCCATGCTGGCCCTCAGAAAACTCGCCGGTCGCGACGTCGAAATCACCAGCGAAATGATCCAGCTCGCCTACGAAGACAACTACGGCGTTCGCGTCAAAGCTCGCATGATCGTGCTCGACAACATCCGCCGCGCCACAGAAATCTGGGAAAAGGCACGTAAGTCCCCGGAAGAATTCGAAAACCTCGCACGCGACTATTCACTCGAACCCAACAGCCGCGCACTCGGTGGCGTCATCCCGCCAATCCGCAAAAACTCAGGCGCCCACGAAAATCTTCGCAAAGCCGCCTTCGCCATGTCAGAACCCGGCGAAATCTCCGGCGTTCTTCAGGTCGGCCCCAGCCAGTATGCCATTCTCAAGTTCGAAGGCTTCACAGAACCCGTCGATCATGACATGGCCGATGTCCAGGCCCAGCTGCAGGCTGATCTCACCGAACGCGAAGTCCAGAAGATGGTCGGAGAAACCTTCGAGAAACTCCAGGCAGCAGCCCGAGTTGATAATTCGCTGACAGGCGAATCCAGAGGACACACGGAAGCCGCGTCCACCGAACAACCTGCTCCCGCTCCCGCCACACCAGCCCGATCCGCTTCCAGAAGCCAGGGGCAACGCACTCCCGTCAAACGCTGAGAACCGCTGCGTCACAAGCCGAGTCAGCCGGCCACCATTCGACGTAACTGGCCAGTCTCCGACTCGGCTTGCAGTGGAAGGTTCTTTTCCTGATCTTCCGGGTACAGCACCAGCGTTACCTCGTTGCCGCGACTGTTGAAGAACAGCTCGTCAGAGAATCCTCGCATCAGCATCAGCCCGCGACCGCTGGATAACATGAGCTCAGGGTCGTTGCAGCGTTCAAATGCGGCTTCCACATTGAAACCCCTGCCGTCGTCCTCAATCGAGATCCAGAGCCCGAACAGCCCCACCAGTTCTGTCACGTAGACATTGCGCGAACGCCATGGCTCCAGCTGCTCACGCTCGCGGGCAAGATCGATGAATGCCGACGTCCCGTCCTCCTTCAGCTCTGAACTGATCTCCAGATTGCCGTGGTAGAACGCGTTGTTCAACGCTTCTTCAAGCGCCATGCAAAAGTGATTTTCACGGCCGGTGCCGGCCACGTTGAAATCCCGAATCGAACTCAGCAGCCGTTCCCGAAGCGGCGAAATCAAGGCTCTGCGAGTGGGAACCGTGAATCGCGTCAATCGCAGATGCGGTGACTTCACCAACTCCTGTTCGCTCCAGCTGGTTTCGGTTGCCATGGTGATTTTCGCCAAAGTTGCGTCGAGAAAAACGTCGTCGCGGAAAATGTTCGCCGGAAAACACGCGGTTTTCCATTTTTTGCCAAAATTAGCCGCTGACTGCAAATGTTTTTGGCAAATTTTCGGGAATCTTCATGGGGCTTTCCGGGAATGTGCGTTCCAGAGCAAGTAAATTCGAGCATTTAACCCAGATTGCCCAGTCGATTCTTTTGATACACACTGAATTGTCGGCGATTCAGCTCACAGCTCTTCATCGCAGACGACCGCATTTCCAGCATTTCGCCCCACGTGGTCATCATCCAGCACCTCAGCGAAGCGTCTGCATCGCTGCCTCAGCCGCCAGAAGCCTTGGGTGCTGAGCCGCCGGAAGGGCAGGGCCAGGAAGCGTTGTCAGGACCACGCAGATGGTTTGAGTTTCGGGATCCGCCAGAGCAATCGTGCCGGTTGAGCCGGTGTGGCCGAAGGTTGCGGCAGAACAGCCGCGACAAACGGCATCCATGCCGACGTCAAAAGCCAGCCCCCGCGATTCGAAGCCTGGAGGATTGTGGTTGCGTGTCATCAAGCGCGCCGTTTCGCTCCGCAGAACTTTGCCGGACGGATGCAGAAAATCGTGCAGCCAG
>JBJTOP010000077.1:0-10635 GCA_046074645.1 Planctomycetaceae bacterium
CGGCCTGCTTCGCTCGACCATTCGGGTGAGACGCGATCGGTGAGGAATTCGGTGGCGGTATTGAGTGCTTCAGCAGCCCAGACGGAACCGGCAGCCAGGATCACAGCGATCCAATCGGAGCGGGAGATTCCGAGCCAGCAACCGGCAGCGAGCACGGCGATGGTGATGCCCGCATGGATGCGGGCATTGGGTTGTGTCCTGAGCAGCACCGTCAGCCCACGAATCGCGAAGCGAAAGCTGTCGATGCGGCGGATTTTTGCTGGCCGGCCGGGTGTTGCGGGACTGCCCATGGCGATGCCTCAGGTGTGTTCGCCCGGCAGAGTCCCGGGTGCTGTCAGCAGTACGCCGACGAGCAGGTCATAAGCTGCATGACAGCCCACGGTAATACCAAAGCCTCGCAGGAGGAAAACTGTGGCAAAGAACACTCCGGCGGCGGCGCGGAATGAGAAGCTGAACACGTTGAACGCATCTGCTGCCGGGCCGATGTGGTGGGCGACAGCGAAAAAAAAGCTGGTTGTGACCGCGGCCATCACGGCAGCCAGCCGGCCGGGGAATTCAAACATGCGAAAAACAAGGCAGGCGGCTGGAATCAGGAAGAGGCGGAAGAGGACTTCTTCGTAAACGCCAGCTCCGACATAGGTCACGGCTTTGACGGCAGCAGGCGTCATCATTGCCAGCGGTGTCTGTTGAAAATCAGAAAAACGCAGGTCGAAGAGCAATTGATGGAAGCGACCGAGAGCGATCAGTCCGATGGCGAACAGCAGGCTTTCGGCGAGCATCCCGAGCTGAGTTTCTGCTCGCAGACGCCATGGGTGTTTTCCAGCAATGTGCCAGATAAACAGGGCGGCGATCACCAGGACTGGAAGCAGCAGGTGTCCGGCACCTGCGTGGGTGAGGATTGAGCGCATCCAGTAATCGGCCCCATTTCTGGCGGTCGCTGGATTTTCCCGGGCAGCGAGGTGGATACCGGCTTCGTAGATGGCAAGCCACGGAAGCAGGAAACAGAGACTGGCAAGCGGACTGCGCGCATCGGTCCAGTAATCCGGCTCGCGGATGGTGGATTCGATAAATTGTGCAGGATTTTCTGCCATTTGCCCCGGCGTCCATGAACTGCTTTCTGGAGTGTTATCGTCATCGCAGGCGAGCAAGATGCAGTCGGCAGTGCCAGTGGTTTGAGCGGAATGTCATGAAAGAGCGGAATTCAGTGAAATTGCGAGGCGAAAATTTGTTGACATGGCGAGATTTTTCGGGAAGAGCAGGCTGGGGTGTCAGGGGGAACTGAGCGTCTTTCGTTGACGGGGTTGGTCTTCAATGCGTCCAGGCAGTTCAATTCTGTCGTTTTCCGCCGGGACATTGCTGCTGTCCGGGATCCCGTTTGACCGTTTGAATGAGTGGTTACCTCGGGCAGGCTGCGTGTTTGACCCGCGGGCTGGTGTCTGTCGCTGTGACGCCCTCCACCTGCGGCAAGTGGTTGCTGAACTGGAACGCAGACACATTCGGTTCGAGAATCAGGTTGCGGTTCCCCGCGAGGTGTTCTGGAAAGCGGAATCTCTTTGCGAGCTTCGGCCGGAGCAGACCGCTGCGGTGGAAGCATGGCTGCAGGCCGACCGGCGGGGCTGCATCGTGATGCCCACGGGCACGGGAAAGACGGAAGTCGCCCTTCGCATCATGCAGCTCACGCGCTGCTCCACTCTGGTCGTATCTCCGATTCGGGATCTGATGTACCAGTGGCATCGGCGGATCCTGCGGAGCCTGAATTATGACGCCGGGATTATCGGTGACAGTATCCATCGCGTGCAGCCGGTGTCGGTGACGACCTACGACAGCGCCTGTATCCACATGCCGACCCTCGGGGATCAGTTTGGACTGATTATTTTTGATGAGTGCCACCATCTGCCGGGAGGAATTCGGCGGGACGCGGCTCGAATGAGTGCAGCGGGGGCAAGGCTGGGTTTGACGGCGACTCCTGAGCGTCCCGATGGACGGCACGAAGATTTGACGGAGCTGATCGGGCCGATTGTTTATGAATTGTCGATCGCAGCCGTCCGAGGAAAAACACTGGCAGATTATGACGTGGTTCGGATCCCCGTGCATTTGAGTGCATCAGAGCAGCGGCGGTACGACATGCTTGCGGAAGAGGTGCAGACCTACGTTTACCAGGCTCGGCAGGTGAATCCCGGATTCACGTGGGAACAGTTGTGTATGTCGAGTGCGGTATCCGGAGAAGCTCGAAGGCCCTCCGTGCCTTCCATGGGAAGAAGTCGATTGAAGACCGTGCCATAGAGAAGCTGCGGACACTTGAGGATCTGTTCCGACTTCACGGAAATGAACGCTGCATCGTATTTGCCGGCTCCAACGCGATGGCCCGCGACGTTTCCCTGCGATTCCTGATCCCATGTCTGCTCAGCCACTGCGGCAAGCGTGAGCGGCTGGAGATACTGGAAGGGTTTGCGTCCGGGAAGTACCCGGCGATTGTTGCAAATCAGGTGCTCGATGAAGGTATTGACGTACCGGCTGCGAAAGTGGCGATAGTGATTGGTGGTTTGAGTTCTTCACGGCAGGCACGGCAGCGACTGGGGCGAGTTTTGCGTCGCAGTGGCAACGAACGAGCAATTCTGTACGAGGTGGTGTGTGCCGGGACGTCGGATGAATCGCGATCGCGGCAGCGTCGTCGGCATGAAAGTTTTCAGGGAGTACGAAGAAAGCGGGGACGATCGACATGCTGACACGGGACGAGTCGATTGCAGCGGTGGATTACCATCGCGGTCTGGTGATTCCTGACCGTCTGAATCAGCGTACTCATGCGGCATACAAGTCGCTGGCGGAGCAGATCCTTGAAGCGTACCGTCGGGGAGTGGGAAAGCGGCGTCGGAAGCTGCATCAGGAAGTGCATCGGGTATTCGCCGAGGAGCCGGAATGTCCGCTGCGGCGAATCGAAGCGTTCTGCAAGCTGCTTGATGATCAGTCGGTGTATGCGTCACAGGAGCGGCGAATTGCAGCTGCTCTGCGTCGGGAAGTCTTCAGCCATGCTGCCGGGCTGCACCCGCTGGTGGAGCGGATGGATTCACCGTTTGAGAATTCTGCAGAAGAAGTGCGGCGTCAGATTTCTCAGCGTCTGCAGCGGGACTGGCAGGATATCAGTGACAGTTTATTTGCCGACGTGATTGACTTTCACCGACTGGAGTCATTTCCGGGCTATGCCGGGCCACGAGAGCTGTTGTCGCGGTACAACGTGGCGCAGATTCAGGCAGCGTTGTTCTCTGCGATTTCGATCACAGTGCGAGCGGGCGCGGACTTCAAACGAATCCTCCGGGCAGCTCGACTGGCGCGGCTCATGCACACAATCACAGCGCCTCAGCCTGGCTGCTGGCAGATCGAACTCACGGGACCGGCATCAGTTTTGCGCGAGACACGACGTTACGGAGTGAATTTTGCACGCTTTCTGCACGCATTGATCTGCTGTTGCGACTGGACCATGGAAGCCATGATGGAATCGCGCGGATTGCGAAACCTGCGGCTGCATCTCAGTTCCCGAGACGGTCTCAGAAGTCACCTGCCACCCGATGACAAGTTTGATTCGGCAGTTGAAGCGGAGTTCGCGGCGAAGTGGGGTGAAGAGGATCGCGAAGGCTGGTCACTGCGACGCGAGGCGGAGATCCTGCACGCCGGTCAGAAGACATTTATTCCGGACTTTGTGATGGAGCACGTGACAGGTCGGCGTGTGCTGCTGGAAATTGTCGGCTTCTGGACGCCGGAGTATCTGGAGCAGCGAGTCAGGACTTTGCAGTTGTTTCGCGGGGTGCCGATTGTGCTGGCGATTCAGGAGGCGAATGCGGCCAGAATTGCTCAGGCGGTCGCAGGCGCGGACCTCATCGCCTTTCGGAAGGTACTGCAGGTGAAGTCTGTGCTGGAAGTCCTGCGGGGCCTGCCGGGTGTCAGTGCCTGACGGCCGGTCACTGGGCTGTCGAGCGACTGCCGTTGGGGGAACCGATGATTGGCGATCCTGGCGGCAGTGGCCGGGCGGCAATTCGCAGTGAAAGGCTGTGGGCCAGTTCTCGAATGAGCGGAAATCCGGCAAATGAATCCTCGTACACCCACAGCGTGACGACGGCATCCGGCGGGCATGTTTCCAGCTGTTCTCGAAACCTTGCTCCCGGCTGCACCGCGGCTTCCACGGTCTCCTCGATCCGCGTCTCTTCTCGGACAATCTCCCAGCGCGACACGTTCACGCGAATCCGCCCGTCTCCGGTCTGCAGGGCTTCCAGCGGTGAAGGACCTTCTTTTTCGACGGAGTACTTCATGGAGTAGCCGCCGACCGGGCCGACAACGCCGTCGAACTGATTGAACTTCAGAACAGCGGCCCGCCGTGACAGGACCTGGGCCTTCAGTCGTTCGAGGAGTTCGTTCAGTGGAATACGACTCACGTAACCGTTTTCCAGGCGAAAGTGATACTCATCCGCTTCCACCGCCCGCGTAACCGGGGAGAGTCGATGTTCGAGGCGATTTGCAGGCTGGGTCTTTGGGGTGAGTTCTTCAAGCAGTTCTTCCAGCCGCTGAGTTTCAACCAGAGCTCCCTGGTGTGATTTTTTCTTCTCCTGCTGCTTCCCCTGAACGCTCACGAGGGCTGCGTCGAGACTGCGTTTCTGAGAGTCGGTGCTGTCGAGTGATTTTGTGAGGCTGGCAATTCGGGCCTGAATGGCCGTACGTTCTCCGGCCAGCTGTCGCGAACGGCGAGACAAGTGTTCCTGATCCGCAGCATCACGTTCAGCCTGCTGCCGACGCACGTCGGCCATCTCCTTCTCGATCGCAGCTGCTTCCGCGAGTGCAAGCTTGAAATCATTTTGAAGCTGCGAGGATTCCTGTTGCAGTTGCTGCTGGCTGCGAATCAGGTCATCGCGGCGACTGGATGCGTGGTTCAGAGCGGCAGCCTGAGAGCGTTCGCGTGCTGCTGCATCGCGTTCCAGCTGAGCCTGATCCGCGGTGACAGGTGGCGACGGTGCTGAAGTAATCTGCTGCTGCGGCGGTTGCCGCTGCACTCGCACACCCACCACCACGATCAAAATGATCAGGATGCCGACAATATTGCAGACGACATCGAGAAAGGAGTCTGAACCGAATTCCAGTTCTCCGCGTGATGTCCGCCGACTCATGGTGCTGTCTCCGCGGCTGCATCTCCCAGCTCGGCGCGACCGGTCGCGTCACCGGGGATCATATAAGGAGTCAGTTCATACTGCGTAACGCTGGCAATACCAGCCTGCTTCAGCGATCGCGCAAGTCGCAGTCTCCAGCGTTCTCCGCCGGGGCTCACCACAAATCGCACAACAGGCAGCAAATCGTCCAGCGGAGACCGCCGGGCATCCTGGAGTTCATTATTGATTCCCTGCAACAGTGCAGCCTCGGCCACCAGCGGGTTCTCACCAGGCAGTGCCACGGCGGGTTGCTGAGCGACAGCCAGATGCCGCTCATCAAGAAAGACAACGATGCCCACGGGCACCTTCAGACTGGAGCTGGAGCGGCGAAGAGGTCCGTTCAGGAGGCGCAGCGTTTCGCGATCGATCCGGGGCGATGCCGAGTCAGCCTGTCCGTGGGCGGCCTGAGCTGAGCCCGCTGGAGCGGCGCCTGATTGTCCGGGTCCGCTCCGGGAGTTCTCGGAAGCGGGTATCCCCGGAATTCCGTTTCCCCGTTCCGCATCGGCCGGAGCTGACTGCGAAGACTGATACCACGGCGCGCGCTGCGCTTCGCCAGCAGCTTCTGACGTCGAGCTGACACTGGGAGCTGCCGTCGCGAGGACATCTGCGGCGGTGACTTCCGGAGTCGATGTTTGACTGGATGTGGCAGGAAGTCCGCCGAACGCATCGCTGCGGGATCCGGTGAGCCTTGAACCCTGCAATGAGCCATCGCCCCCGAACAGAGATTGCGCAAATCGCTGTTCGGCAGGGTTCCGCAGTCGCTCAGCCATTTCCGGTGTCAGTGTCTGTATGTGTTCCGTACGACGTTCCGGCTGAGCTGAGGCAGCTTCAGCCTGCGCGGACTCGTCAGCTTCCGCAATCGCTCGCTGACGCGCATAAGCGGCTGCGAATTCCTCGGCCATCTGTTCTGCCTGAGCGGCATTCAGACGACCTCGAGGAGCTCCGGCAACGGCACTGGAAGCGCGATTTTCGAAGAAGGCAGGGGGCGGTGCAACACCGCCGGCATAGAAACGGCTTTCGAGTCTCCGCCGTGGAGCGCCAAGCTCTTCCGTGACTCGACCATCAGGTCGGACAGCCAGTCGTCTCGTGTCCGAATCGACACTGCTGCTGCCTGCACGATCCGAGTTCGAGGTTCCGTCGCTGCCATCTGCGCGATTCCGGGGCGTGGCGCGTCCGGTCTCGAGTCGCTCGCGTTCTTCCTGTGCGATCTCAAAGAGGCGACTGTAAAGTGTTTCGCGGCGGCGGAAAACATCCGCCAAAGCACGCTGCAAAGCGGGAAGTTCGGCCGGATCAGAATGACCAGCGACTAACTGGCTGTCTGCCTGCAACAGCTCGTAGCCGTAGTGAATCCGCGCTTCCTGAAAGATTCTCTGAGCACCGTAGAACGGCAGGCTCCCACCTGGTCGCACCAGCAGGAGCACATAGGGTTCCATCACGACACTGTCGCTGCTGCGGTAGCGATGTGCGGCATAAACGGCAGAGAGCAGTGGATTGTCGCGAACGGGAAACTGTTCCATGTCGGCTGCTGAAATCTTCAGGCCGGTGGGAAGCACTTCATAGCCGTGGCGGGTGACATCAATCACGATCGGCAATCGACTGGTGCCTGTGGGATTTGTGAATTCCAGCAGTGTTTCCGTGCCAGTGGATCGAGCGGCGTCTGCTTCTGCCTGAGCGGCCTTCTGGCGAAGCGCCACCAATGCGGATGATTTTTCGAACAGTCTCAGTTCGGTCTCACGCAGTTCATCTTCGGCTCGCGCGAGTGCATCGCGTTTGTCGAGGAGGGCTGTTTCAGCCGCGGAAAACAGGGCTGTGAGACGCCGTTCTTCGGCCCGCAGTGATTCAAGTTCCGCAGCTGCGTTGTCGTCCTTCGGTGTGGCTGTTGCTTTGTCAGCGAGAGTGGCTCGCAGCCCGCTGAGTTCCGCACGGCGGGTGGCCACCAGCGACCGCTGCGCCGCCACTTCCTGACGCAGTTGAGCGACAACCTGCTGCTGCGACCGGGTACTGGTTTCCAGTGCGGCGGTTTCCTGAGTCAGCTGCTGCAGCGCGGCAGTGCGGTCGATGAATTTCGGGACAGGGGGAGTGACTGGTGCGGCAATTACGGGCTGCTCGGCAGGCTGTCGGCCTGCCTGCTGATCCTCACGGATTTTCCGCGTCATCACCAGCAGCAGCAGAATCAGCGACCCCATCGCGCAGACAAGTACGGCGAGGAAGGGGAAGAGCGTGACGGAGAGTTGTGGCTGACGCCGCGCCATGCTTCAGCTGCCGCAGAGTAAAAGAAGTTCGAGAACCATCTCAGGCGGCCGATCGCAGATGGGTTCTGGCAGACAACACTGCCACGGCCGCATTGAGACTGTTGACAGTTTGCTCCAGCGTATCCACGATCTGCAGGGCCTGCAGGTTCTGGTTGAGCTGTTCCTGCAAACGCGCCAAACGCTCCTCAGATTCGGTCATTTGCAGCAGGGTTCGTCCGAGGCGATGCAGTTCTTCTGCCTGTCCCGCGGCCGACGCTGTTGTGCTTTGCAGTGCCGACTGCCACGCATCCATCCGCTGTGCCAGTCCGGTGAAGGCCCCCTGCAGTTGCTTCCCAAGCTGCTCGGAACTGGATTGCAGCGCATGAGCATACGCATCGCGCGACTGCCCGATCGTCTCGCGGTGGGACTGCAGCATCGCTGCAGTGTCTGCAGACAGCGCCTGAGCCATCGCTGCAGTTTGTCGAGTCAGCGTTTGCTGCCAGTCAGACTGCAGACTGGAAAAGCGGCTGTTCCAGAATTCCGCCTGGCGGGTGAGCAGTTCCGCGAGAGCAGTGGAGGCCGTACTGGCGGGGGCTGGCTGCTCAGCTGAAGGGGCCTCCAGCAACGGCAGCAATACATCAATACCGAACTGCTCCGTCTCGTTCAGTACCGCCTGTTCACTGCGTTCCACAAGGAAGGTTGCAAACACCAGCACCATCGACATCCCGAGGGCCTGAGCTGTTGTGTCAAAGGCAACTGCGAGGCCCGAGGTGACTTCGGGCAGTGATGAATCCAGTTGTTCAGGAGTCACATTGGCGATGGCCATCGTAATCCCGATGACCGTTCCCAGAAACCCCATGATCGGCACAGCCCATGTGACGGTCCGCACAAGCTGATAGCTTTGGCTGAGCCGATCCACGGCCAGATCCGCGAGATATCTGAGGTGGTCGTCCAGGGGAGCATCAGGCCGTAGAGAGATCTGCTGCAGAACTGCGGTCAGCCGCTGTGAAATTGTGCAGCCAGCAGCTCGCCCGGGAAACGCAGCTTCCAGATCGCCAAGCAGAGTGCCTGCTGCACTGCGTGAATTGCCGGGCCGTTGCTGCGGCCAGCCACGCTCGACCGCTGACCGCTGCACATGGTTGAGAGCACGACGCTCGACCGGCAACCGCCGGAGCTTCAGACCGAGAATCGCCATGCCGGTGAAAAAGATGGCCGAGGTGATGTATTCGAGCGGGTGGCCGCAGAAGTAACGCTGAAAGAACACGGGGCCACCGGAGAAACATGCGGCGACCCAGGGGCCGATCAGGTAGAAGGCCACAGTAGCGCCGAGACCTGCCACAAGACCGGGAAGAGCCCGGCTGGAAACTGCAGGTCGTGCTGTTGCCGCAGGGTATTGTTCGGGAGGCAATTCCGGTTTTTGAAGGCTCTGTGCGGACACGGTGACTCCTGTGATCCGGCAAATAGGGGCTGCGGAATTCGACTTCCAGTAGCTTAGTCGAGCAGCCTGGATTCAATCCCCGGCGGAATCCCGGTTTCTGCGCAGCATCTCACGAACCGCACCAGAGGGCTTGGCGTAATTCGGCATGTCCTGCCGTTCGAGCCGTGTGACGGAAAGACGAAGCAAGAAAAAACCATACCCGCCTCGCCGATTTTCAAATCCGGTAATCGCGAGTGGGGTCCGCCCTGGTTTGCTATTTCTTCTTCAAAAACGGAATCGGTTTGAGTTCGACTTGTTTGAGCGATTGCAGGTATTCAAGGACAGCTTTGGCATCATCGCCGCCGACCTGAGCGTGAAAATGCAGCCCAAACCCGTGTGGGCCTTTTGCGTCAATCAGGGC
This sequence comes from Planctomycetaceae bacterium, assembly GCA_046074645.1. Classification (GTDB taxonomy): domain Bacteria; phylum Planctomycetota; class Planctomycetia; order Planctomycetales; family Planctomycetaceae; genus SXXK01. The sequence continues at coordinate 9,259 of JBJTOP010000077.1, forward strand.
CGGCTGCAGAGTCAGAAATGATCGGACAGCGTCCAGCTGCCCCAGCATGGCGGCACAGAAAACATCAATTCTCGCACCTCGTTCAAGCAAAAAATTGACGATGTCCCGACGCCCCATGTGCGCGGCTCCTCCCAAAGCCGTTTCAAAGTCGCCTCCACCCCAATCCACCGCTCCGTTCAGCAGTCCTGGTTCGCGATCCAATAGTTTTTGGGTCATTTCCAGTTCCGAGTGGGCGAAGATGATGAAGTCCTGGAGCATGAGCCGACTGACTTGCTCTTTCTTCCACGACGGTCGGAACCTGGGTGCTTCATAATCGCGTTCGAACGCCGCCTCTGCGGGACCGTTGGCAGCGGCCTGCTGATTGCCCGCTGTTGCCTGCGGATCGCTTTTGGGCGGTGTGTCCTGGCCGCGAATAACGGTCATGCCGGATCCGGCTGCCGCCACAGAAGCCCACGCCACGAATCCCCGACGACCGAAACCACTGCCATTCATTGGAAACATCCTTTTTCATGCATCGATGGAGTCAATAACCCGCCAGAGTGTCGTCAGAACACTGAACGGCGTCAATTCATCCGATGAGCGAGAAGGCTCTGATGGAAATTCCGAGGACTGGCGAAAAGATTTAAAACGGAGGTGACTGTGGCGTTGCGGTCACTGAGCATGTGCTGCGTGTCGTGCGTATGAAAAACGCCAAATGGGAAAGACAGAAGACGGCAGGTGCCCTCAAAAAATCGACGAGCGGTTGATGTCCCCCCGATGACGCCGCGCTTCCACGTGGCCAAAGTCGCAGCAGAAGCGATTCAGGGCCGTGATGGCCGATTGTTTTCGACCGCACGCAGGGGGCGTCGGACTGCTATGGGGGCCGTGGACACGGGGATTTTAGGCGAGGTTTTTGGGTGGTAATTCCGCTTCCTGACGGGCGCGGCTCGGTGGGGGTGTTTGCAGAGGCGTTGGGGGATGCATTTCTTTGCGATGTCTGCGGCTGGTGGATGGGGATTGTGTGAGAGCTGAAATCGGAGGCTGACGGCACAACACCGCGGCACTGCCGTGCTCAGCTTGCCTGGCATGTACTGGTGCAGAATTTCAACATCCGCTCAAAATCGTAATTCCGATCGGCAAATCTTTGAGATGTCGGTTTTCCGGCGACGGCAGCTTGATTTAGTGAGTTGTTTTCTTCTACCCTCAGGTAGGCATTTAATTGACTCTTTATTTCATCGTGCTCCAGCCCGGATTTGTCCTGCGAGGTGTTTATGGCCATCGGAATTGATCCGCTTATCGACTATGCCTTCAAAATGCTGTTCGGAACCGCTGAGCGCAAGATGCTCACGATCAGCCTGATCAATACGGTACTGGTCGGACAGCCACCGGTGACCGACA
>JBJTOP010000078.1:0-10218 GCA_046074645.1 Planctomycetaceae bacterium
AATCAGCCGTCCTCTGGCACCGTCAGAACAGGCTGTCGGCAGACTCGATTTTCATCGCCCCTGTGTCAATTTCCGTCGATGTAAACCCAGCGAATACAGTGGTTTACGCAGGCTCCGGGAAGGGACTGTCCCCCGGAAAACGGGTTCAGCGGCTGGCCAGGACGTGGTGGATTTGGGGCTGGGGACTGGCGGGGACCGCATCGCGACGGACGTCATTGCGACCGTTGTCATCGCTATCACTCGTTTTTTCATTATCACCGGACCGGGTGTGCGTTTTGAACCCCGACTGCTCCGAAGGACAGCGTCAAAAGAGGTTGCTGGCAGACCTGATTGTCAACGCAATCGTGTCAATTGCCGTCAATGTAAAGCCAACGGAGACAATGGTTTAAGCAGGCTCCGGGAAGGGACTGTCCCCCGGAAAACGGGTTCCGCGGCTGACCAGGACGTGGTGGATTTGGGGCTGGGGGGGGCGGGGACCGCCGCGCACCGGATGTCATTGCGACCGTTGTCATCGCCATCCCTCGTTTTTTAATTAGCACCGGACCGGGTGCGCGTTTTGGAACTCGGCTACCCCGAAAGACAGCGTCAAAAGAGGTTGCGGGCAGACCTGTTAGTCAACGCCATCGTGCCAATTTCCTTCGATGTAAACCCAGCGAATACAGTCGCTTACGCAGACTCCTGGGAGGGACTGTCCCCCGGAAAACGGGTTCCGCGGCTGACCAGGACGTGGTGGATTTGGGGCTGGGGGTGGCGGGGCAGCAACGCGACGGACGTCAGTGCGACCGTTGTCATCGCGACTGCTCATTTTTTCAGCATCACTGTGAGCATAGGTTTCGTCCCCTGCGGTCCTGGCGGGCGTCGCAGGTAACCGGCCTGGCAGCTTTGCGGGCCAAGAGCATTGTGCAGCGGCGAAGATGGCCTGCGATGCGACTCTTGTGGCCTTTTAACGGGACGATGTGTGCCGAATTGGTGCAGGCATTCGATGCGGAGAAAAAATTTTCCGAATTCCGCGGCGCCATCTGCCAGCGGTCGTGTTTAAGCGGTCAGAGTGCAACGCCGGTTTGGTATTGTGCTGAAGTGGAGGGGCCTGTTTTCTGTCTGGCGTGTTTGCAGGCTTCGTCAGGCAATGACAGCTAACCCCTCCACTTCAGCACAATCAAATTGCTGCACAACGGCAGCAGTCTTAAGGGTCGGAAAAAGTCCCGGGCTGTAAGGCTCGCCCGGCTCTAGCGTGCATGTACCGCTATTAGTTTCTGAGCGACGGTAATGTCCTGTGAAACGTGGCAAAGCCACTGCTCCGCCCCCAATCATTCCGTTGCCAATCACTTTGGGGATGCCAATTGTCGCCTTTTTCGTTTGCAACATCTGTGCGGCAGTACAGATGTGAGCGACCGTCGATATCCCGCAATGAAGGGGCGGGGAATAACGAAGAAAGCTTGATAAAAAAACGGGGGCCTTGGGCTGCAAATGTCGTGCCCGAAGAGTATGCTCTGTCTTTCCTGCGATTGCAACGAATTTTCCGAAAGAATCGTTGACTGCGATCGGGATTTTCGGGGGCTGGTGTTGGTCGTTTCGCGGAAGGGGCGGGATTTATCAGGCAGAAACTGCCGATATAGTCCGTGCGGGCGGTCCCGGCGATTGGCGGAAAGGGAGAGCAATGGTGTCCATGATGGACCAGCTTCAGTCGGTTCTGGAGAGCGCGGTAAGGCGGCAGCCTGCCGGTGCCTCGGACGAGTCGCTTCCTGCACTGACGGTACGGGAACTGGTGACGGGATTTGGGCTTGAATCAGCTGACTTGTGGACTGTAGACGGATCGGTGCTGGAGTGTGTGGGGAGGTCAGGCTGGACTGATGTCCGGACCAGTGATTCCCGGTCGCCACTGGACGAGTTGACTCGAAAGCGTCTCGAGGCTGCCGCAGCTTCCCCGAGTCTGCTGCTTGTAGAAGGCTCTGAGGACTGCAGGTCGTTGCGGCAGACAATCAGCGCGGAGGCGGCGACGGGACTGATGCTGGTGCTGGAGTTGCAGGGAGTGCAGATTCCGGACGGGCTTGCCCAGTCTGCGGTGGAAATTCTGGCGGATTTGTTTCGTCGTTCGAGGCTGGGGGTTCTGCGTCTGCATCGAGCCGGTTCAGAGCGTCTGGATCAGATGCTTCCGGGATTGTACGGAGTGACATCGGAATCCGGTTTGGGGGCGGTGCTGGCGGCTGACATTCCGGCGGTGTTGGGATGTTCCCGAGTTTGCGTCTGTCGGCGGGACGTGGGAGCCTGGCGGATGGAGTCAGCGACGGGGCTCGAGGAAGTGAATGAGCGGGCGGAGGCGGTGTTGCGGATCTGTCGAGCGGTGGCTGAGCAGGCGAAGTTGCAGTCCGGGACAGGGCTGACGGAGTTTCCGGACGGTGGCGTTCAGTGGCTGTTTCCGCTGAGTGTGGATGGTGGGTGGTCGGAGAGTGAGCGTGCGCTGGTGGTGGAGTTTGGTCCCGGCCTGCGACCTGATCGTGAACTGATGCTGCGACTGCTGCGGCAAATTCGCGGAGTGCTGCGGAATCTGCAGAGCAGCCGAGGCGTTGCTGGTGCAGGTCTCGGCATCCCGTCAATGTTTCGAAAACGGCTCACGAGGGCGTTGATTGCTGTGAGTGCAGCATCGCTCCTGTTGACGCTGGTGAAAGTGGAGTTATGGGTGGGGGCCTCTGGTCGCCTGCTGCCAACGCAGCGGCTGCAGATTCACGCTGCGGAGAGTGGCATAGTCACTTTGGTGACGGTCCGAGACGGAGAGCAGGTGAGCGCGGGACAGCTATTGGTGCAGCTGCGGAGCGATGAACTGTCACTTGAGCTGGAATCAGTGCTGGGGCAGGCAGCCGCTGCGGACGCTCGACTGGCAGCGATTGAACAGTTAAAGGCGGCGCGTTCGGCGGACGTGGCATTGCTGTCGGCGGAGCAGGCGGAGTTGTCAGCTGGTATGGAATCACTTCGACTTCGGCGACAGTTGCTGGAGCGGCGTCTGGCATCGCTTGAAGTTCGTGCTGAATTCGATGGCCGCATTTATGCGGATGACATGTCCGAGCGGATGGCAGGAAAGCCACTGGAACGCGGCCAGATGCTGCTGGAGCTGGCAAATCCGCAGGGGGCGTGGGAGTTGCAGCTGGAGGTTCCGGAGCGAGAGGCGAGGCACGTGATAGCGGCGGCCTCGGAAGGAGCTCTTGAGGTTTCTTTCTTTTCCGAAAGTGCTCCTGAAAAGTCGCACATCACGCGTTTGAGCAGGATCAGCGAGTCGGCGGTGATTAATGATGCCGGGCAGTTGATGCTGCGTGTCAGGGCCGATTTGGCAGCTGAGGTTTTGGGAGGAATGCAGGAGCGTCCTGGGGCAGGCGTGCGGGCTGAGATTGCCTGCGGGCAGAAGAGTCTTGGATACGTGTTGCTTAGAAAGTTTCTGGAGTTTGTGCAGCGAGGTGGCCGCTAGTGCGGTGGAGGAGTGGGAGCGATGATCAGGGTATCAGGTCTGCGTTGGCTGGCATTACTCGCGCTGCCGGGCACTGCCCTTCTGGGGAGTGGCGTGCCGGAACCGATTGAGGACAAAAAGCCGGAAGCATCGGTCACCGGGGAGGTGGCTGCAGCGCAGGTTCGTCGAGTACTCCAGTTTCAGGGGCTGGCTCGAGCGGCTGCCGAAGCACGGGTTCCGGCACTGGAGCGGGGGGGACTGAAATCGATCGATGTGCAGCCGGGAGTGCGTGCACCTCAGGGGGGGCTGCTTGCAGCTCTTGACGATCGTGAAGCCGCACTCACAGTGGAGCTGGCCGAGCGTGAGTTGCGTGCGGCGCGACAGAAGCACGCGTCTTCGCGGAAGGTCGAGATAGCGGAGGCGGCCGTTGAAGAAGGCCGTCAGCAGCTGGAAGAGGCCAGGGAGCAGGCTGAGGCTGCTGAGCTTCTGGCTGCGGACCAATCCCCTGTGCAACTGGCTCGAAAACTGCAGGAGTTAGCTGCGGATAAACTGGAACGGGCACGCGTATCGCGGGAACAGTCAGAGCGGAGTGTTCCAGCTGCCGAGTGGTTTGCGTTGCAGAACGAATGGGATCAGTCGCGGATTCGTGAGGAGGCATCAGTTCAGGCGGGAGCGATGGCGACAACTCGAAGCCGCGCCGCGCGATCGCTTGTGCAACAGCAGCGGGCAGCTCTGCAAAGGCTCGAATTACAGCTGGAAGAGTCGAGGTCGGACCGCGAGGATGCTCAGCTTCAACTTGAGAATCTCCAGACGACGCTCGATATCGCTCAGGCAAGGCTGGATCGTCGGCGTTTGACGTCGCCCTTCGACGGTGTCGTTGTAGAGCATCTCAAGCAGCCGGGAGAATGGTGTGAAGCGGGTGAAGCCGTCGTTCGGGTGCTGCAGCTCAATCCGCTGCATATCGAAGGATTTGCCGCTGCGGATGTTGCTGGTTCGCTGAAGCCCGGATTAAAGGTCCATGCTCAGGTACTTACATCGGCTACGACACCCGGCTCGCAGCCCACTGCGGTGAAGTCTGAATTTCCGCCGGTGATGCTGGAGGGGCGGCTGATCTTCATCAGTCCCGAAGTGGATGCGCTGAATCGCCAGGTCAGGATTCGGGCCGAGGTTGCCAATCCGGAGTTATGTCTGCGTCCCGGAGAAAACGTATTGTTGAATGTACTCCTTGAGAACTGAAACAACTGCGTTGGCAGCTTGCGGGGATGGCTATGGAAACAGTGGGCTGGCGTTTGCGGGGTGACCTTGAGTTGCACTCAGCCGGTGATGGCCTGTGGGTGCTCAAGGACCCTTTGCGGCTGTCTTATTTCCAGGTGTCAGAAGCAGAACTGAATCTGTTGCAGCGGGCTGGAGATGGCAAGCCCCTTGAAAGGCTTTCTGCAGAATTGGCCGCAGCACATCCTGAGTTCGACTGGTCACTGCCGGAATTGCGTCGATTTCTGGCAGGCGCTGTTCGTTCAGGGCTGATGTGTGCGAACGTGCCGGGCAATCGATTGGGAAATTTGCGGTCGCGGGCGGCCCGCAGCAGCGCGGCTGTTTTGCTCAACAGGTGGTGGTCACTGGTATCATTTCGCTGGCGCGGCGTGGATCCGTCCGGCCTGCTGCGACTGCTGAGCCCTGTGACGGCTTTCCTGCTTCAGCCAGCGGCTCTCTGTGCCGCGCTGCTGCTGGTGCTTCTGGCGGTCGTGCTGGTGTTCGTTCAGCGTGAAGTCATTGTGAGTGAGTTGCCTGGTCTCGCACGATTGCTGGCTCCGTCCCACCTGATACTGATGACGATCGCACTGGTCTTTGTGCGGGGGCTGCATGAGCTGGGGCACGCGGCTGTGTGCAGTTATTTCGGGGGTGAATGTCGGGAACTGGGTGTGCAGCTGACAATTTTCATTCCATTCCCGTACTGCGATGTGAGTGATTCGTGGCTTTGGCCGGAGCGTTGGAAACGAATGGCGGTGGCAGCTGCTGGCATGGCGGTGGAGTTTGTGCTGGCGGCCATCTGTACGCTGCTGTGGACCAGCACCTACCCCGGACTGCTCCACGATTTCTGCCTGAATGTCATGCTTCTCTGTTCGCTGAACACGCTGCTGGTCAACGGAAATCCGCTGCTGCGATACGACGGTTATTATCTTTTAAGTGATTTCTGCAGGGTTCCCAATCTGGCAGAGGCGGGAAATGAGGAAGCGGTCAGTTTGTTCCGCAGGCTTGTTCTCGGGGAACCACCGATGTTTCTGTCTGAGCGATCCAGAGTGGCTCGCATCTGTATTGGCCTCTATGGGGTTGCTGCGTCAATTTATCGTCTGACGATCACTGCCAGCCTGCTGGCCCTCGTGTTTCGTTTCGTGGAACCATCGGGCCTCGGCTGGGCCGCGATTGCCCCCGGCATTGCGGCACTTTCGCTGAATGCATTCACGAGAATGCAGGGGCTGCTGACGCATCTCCGGGCAACGCAATCCGGCCACCGTGTCGGATTGAAACTCGCAGTCGCCATCGGACTGCTCATCACACTGTTGTGTGTGCCTGTTTCGATTCCGCTGCGAGCGCCGTTTGTGCTGATTCCGGGCAATGCAGTGCCCGTGTTTGTCAGGGGAGCGGGTCAGGTGGAGTGGTTGATTCAGGCCGGTTCTCGAGTCAAGGCGGGCGATGTGCTGGCGAGGTTAACAAACGGAGACCTCGAGCTGAAAATTGCGGAAGCCGAAGGCGACATCGCACGTCGCACGGCGGCCGCAGCGGGAATTCGACTGCGGCAGCTGGAATCCGGTTCGGGAGACAGCAGTCTTGCTGCAGCGGAGGAACTGCTGGAGTCTGCACGACGACGACTGCAACTGCTGAAGCTGGCTCAGTCAGAACTGATCATCCGCAGTCCGCGCGCAGGGATCGTCTTTCCTGCTCGAAATGTGCCGCAGCTATCGGTTCGTGATCCCAATCGACAGAGTCTCTTCCGAAGCTCTGAGGTGCTGGATGGCACGCGCCGTTGTTTCTGGCTGCAACCTCAGACTCAGCTGTGCACAGTTGGCGAGTACTCTGACCTGAGAGCACTGGCATGTGTCCGGCAGACCGACGTCGAGCTGCTGTCGGCAAATGCGGATGCCAGTCTGCGTTTTGACTCCCTGCCTTCCGATGCACTGGCCGGGCTGCTCGAAGCTGTCAGCGACACGGCACTGCAGACTGTGCCACCGGAGCTCACCGTGGCTCAGCGAATTCCCACAGACGCCACCGGTGCCCCGGAATCGGGAAGTGTCTGGTATCCGCTGACAGTCAGACCGATGAATATTGGTTCTTCCACAGCTCCACTTTATGCCACGGGAACTGCCTTCCTGGAGACAGCTCCGGCGTCGGTTTGGTCCCGCATACGCCGACTGGCGGGGCTGACCTTCAGTTTCCCTTTTTAGCCCGACCGGATGCAGGGTGTCTGGAAAATTCCGGAGGCTCAGCAAGGTCGCTCACGGCAGGCAACGGTACTCCTGCTGCTGGCTGCGACGACTGCTGTTCGCTGTTTGTGACTGAGACTGGTCCTGTCAGTCTGCGTCCGTCCATTTTGGGTACCTGACCGGGAATTTTCCTCGTTGATTCACTTGAAACAGGTTTGACCGGCTGATGTTTGGGAACTGCCGCCTGAACGGACGGGGACGGCGGCGCCGGGATCTCGGAATGGCGCGTCTCTCGCGAAGGGGCGGGCTGCTTTTTTTTCTGCACGGCAGCTTCGACGGGGCAGTCCCGACCCGCCGGTACGCAATCGTTCGGGTGGTCCTGACACATTCTGCAGGGCAGCAACAGAAAATCTGCGGAGAATTTGACAAGTGAGACTCCTGGCTGCAGACAGCCACAGGAGTCTCCGCAGCGTTCAGCTGCTGCGTCTTCGAAATACAGCGGACGATGCTTGAAAGGATACAGCGTCCGATTCGGGCGACGGACTGTGTACCATGGGGGCGTGAGATACCATGACGGAACAGATTCGGCCGTCATTTCAGCAACAAAATCACCCTCGGGGACCGGGAGTGTTCGGCGCTGCAGATTTCGACTGAGCGTGACCGAGCGGATTGGTGGGATGTATTGGTCGATCGCTGGTCCAGCGACAGGTACCTTTTCAGTCGCTGGAGCCGCAGCAGAATCCTGACCGCCAGCAGAAGTCAGCGGCAGCAGCGCAAGAATTCCGAGGCCAAGCAGACAGCCAGTGCGAGTTCTGAACATGCGGTCGCCTCTGGAACAAACAGGGCTGCGCGGGCAGCAGGAAGACAAAGAATGGCCGGGCACGGCCTGGACGAGCCGGCGGGGATCGTCAATTTCGCATTGTATCGACTGCGCCAATTAAAGGGATTTTCGGGTATTCGGCAGTTTGATGGATTTTGGCGACTGCCGAGAGCGATCAGCCGGAATAGTGCCCTGCAAAGCGCCCAAGATGCAAAAACGACACAGTTTTCCGTGTTTTCCTATCGACTCAATGCTTATATTACCTGAGTTTCCTCGTTTGCCCTCTGCTTTGACTCGTGCGGCAGAAACTGCCGTTCCCTTCCATATTCCTGCCGGCCATTGCGGGTGCCTGCATGACCCTGTCGCAATTAAAGTCTCTGCTGAGGCGAATCCTTCAGCCCGGCAAAATACCGTCCAACCCGGCACTGCGCAGACTCAAAATGCTGCGCCTTGAGGACCGTCGCGTCTTTAACGCCAGCCTTGCACTCACCGGAGTGCAGCTTGTCGGCGGCGAGAACCTCACCGTGTCGGCCGGTGGTCAGCAGGATGTCGGCAGCGGCTCCAGCGTAGAGACGGTCCGTCTGGAAATTACCGAGGGAACCTGGTCGATCGACGGCGGGATCTCAGATACTCAGTATGATCTGCTCACTGGTGACAAAGTACTGCTGCTCGATGCACAGTTTTTCCTGAACAATCCCACAACCAGCAACAGCCTTCCCATTCAGGGAAGTGTAAATCAGTCTGACCATGTCACAATTAATGTCTCCGGACTCACCGTGCCCGCGGGAGATATCATCTTCGTGGGTGGCGAAGACGCTTCCAACGCAGATAATGACAGGCTCACCATCGAAGGTTATGCGATTGATCAGGACAACAATCCGGCTACCGCAGATGTCCTTGTGGTGCACGAAGGCCCGGAAAAAGGTCGTGTGGAACTCGCAGGAATCGGCAACATTCGCTTTGAGGAACTGGAACCACTCAGTCTGAACGGCACAGCAGAAGATCTGCGAATCCAGTTGCCGACCGGAGACGATCCGAATGTCGTGCTGAGCGACAATGGCAGTGCAACTGACAGCATTAGCCGAATTGACGGCGATGGATTCGAGCTCACTGATTTTCGCAACCCGACCGGATCGCTCACCATTAGCGATTCCAGCGGCGTGAAGCAGATCTTCGTCCGCGGACTTGATCCGGCATTCCAGGCCGATCTCCAGCTTCAGGACACTGCTCTGGACAACACAGTTACGTTTGAGCAGCAGGAACTGGAAACTGGCGGCGGAAGCCTGACTGTCGATGGTGACAAAATTCGTTTCTTTACAAACGTCCGCACATTCGGCGGTCACATCGATCTGACGGCTGACTCAGAGATTTTCTCAACCACCAGCTCGCAGCTCAACACATCCGCCGCAGCAGACTCCGGAGCTTCTGGTGGTTCCGTATCGGTGTCTCTCGAATCCAGCGGCACAGCCTCGTTTCTCGGCGGCATCATCACAACAGGTGCAGACAGCTCTGCAGACAACGGTGGAGCTGGCGGGGATGTCACCATCACCACACAAAACGGAACGCTCGCGGTCGCTGCGATCAACACATCCGGTGGTCGGGATCTTGCTGGCTCACGACGTGGCGGAGACGCCGGAGATATCCTGCTGGCTACCGGTGGAAACAACATTCTGCTGAATTCCGATCTCACGGCTGTCGGTGGCGTCGGACAAACGCCCGGCAGTGGTGGTGGTGTCGATTTTGACGGACCTGTCAGACTCGAAACCAGTGTCAGCATCTCAACGGGCGGAACTGCTGGCGACATTCGCTTTCGAAACACCATCCAGGGCAGCCAGCCTGGCCAGCAAAACCTGACGCTCGCGGCGGGCACCGGCAATGTCATACTCCTTGCAGCTGCCGGACAGAATATCGCTCTGGGCCAATTCACTATTCAATCTGCGACCGATGTGACTCTGCGAAGCGTTATTGCCGGCGGCCTGAAGCAGGAAGCAGGGACCGGCCTGACAACCCTTGCCGGCCCTGTCACAACCACAGGTCCCGCCGGTATTGATCTGCAGGGCAGGGACCTGCGAATTGAGAAAATGGTGATCACTCAGACCGACGGTGGTGTTGCCACTCGACACACGGGCACAGTGACAATCCTTTCCGAAGGGTATATCCAGTCCGACGGCGTTGTCAGCATTGCCGCAAACAGCGTCTCAACTGCGGCCGGTATCGGAACATCCAGCGATGATCTCACAATTGAAGGCGGAGTGACGCTGACGGCATCCGTGACTCTCTCGACCGGTACTGGCGGCGGGAACATCCAGCTGACCGGGCCGATCAATGGGACATCCACTGGTTCCCAGAATCTGACCTTCGCTGCGGGAACTGGCAGTGTCACGCTCCTCGCGAATGCCGGTCAGAACACCGCTCTCGGGCAGATCACGATCCAGTCTGCGACCGACGTTACCCTGCAAAGCGTCCTTGCCACCGGCCTGAAGCAGGAAGCAGGGACAGGTCTGACGACCCTTGCAGGCCCCGTCACGACCACCGGTGTTGCC
>JBJTOP010000079.1:0-14621 GCA_046074645.1 Planctomycetaceae bacterium
CCCACTGACGCTCACGGAGGACTTTCAGATCCATCTTTTGCAGCTGAAATATCTTCAAGTGACTGCAGACACCGTATACAATGCGACAGGAGAACAGAAATGGTCGTGGTTTTTATCGCACGTTGACAAGCTGAGCCTGGAAGACGTGCGTCGTCTGTTCCCCGATCCGGAATTCACTGAAGCCGCAGAAGTTCTTACTATGATCGCTCAAACGCCCGACGAACTCATGCTCTATCACGCCCGCCTGAGAGCTCAGCGGGACGAATCGGGACGGATTCTGCAGGCAAAACTGGATGCAGAAAAGGCAAAGCTGGAAGCGGAGCAGGCCGAAGCACGGGCCGAGGCACGCGGTGAAGCACGTGGTGAAGCACGCGGTGAAGCACGCGGTGAAGCACGCGGTGAAGCACGCGGTGTTTTGATTGGTCAGATCATTCTGCTGCAGCAGCTTCTGAAAGAGCCTGTATCGGCTCGCCGGGATCTGGCCGCCTGCGACGATGCGACGCTCACCAGCCTGGCCAACGAACTCCGGCACCGCCTGACCTCCGGCACAAACTGATCTTTTTTCCCGTGCATCCGTCGCGATGCAGGGATTTGCTGTGAAGTGTTCCTGAGACATCTGGTTCTGGAGTGCGGGTATGATTCGGTCACGCAAAGTTTGTTCGAACTCTGGTGTAAGATTCTGTGTGCTGTGTCTGCTGCTTCAAACGCTCAGTTTGACCAGCGCCGCCTGCAGCGACGAGGTAACCGGCGAAAATTCTGCTGTGGCATCTGAGCCACCAGAGTTTTCGGTGCAGGTTCGGGAGGACGTTGTGTATGGTCGGGCAGGCGAGCGTGAGCTGCTGCTGGATGCTTTTCTGCCTGAGGTGGAGGGACCTGTTCCGGCGGTGATTGTGATTCATGGTGGGGCGTGGCGATCAGGCAACCGCCGGCAGCTGCGAGGGTATGCGGATTCGCTGGCAAAGCGTGGCATGGCCTGTTTTGCGATCGACTACAGACTGGCTCCCGATCACAAGTTCCCAGCGCAGATTGATGACTGTCGCATGGCAGTGCGGTGGGTGAGGCGAAATGCCGCGGAATACAAAGTTGACTCTGAGCGGCTGGGGGCAATCGGGTATTCGGCGGGCGGTCACCTTGCAGCCTTGCTGGGCACAACCGGCAAACCTGCCGCAGAGGATCCCGAAAAACTGGACACGCGTCTGCAGGCCGTCGTTGCCGGCGGAGCTCCAACCGAATTTCGGCTGATGCCGGACGGGGGCAAGTGGGCGAAGTACTGGATGGGTGGTGATCAGAAGGAAGTTCCTGAGAAATTTGAAGCGGCCTCACCGACCGCTTTTGTCGATGAGAAGGATCCGCCGTTTTTCTTCTTCAACGGCACTGATGACAAACTGGTTCCGCTGATCTGGAGCATGGCGTGTCACACAGCTCTGCGTGGTGCGGGAGTCCGGTCAGAGGTTTACCGCATTGAAGGTGCCGGGCACATGGAAGCGGCCTTGAATCGCGAGGCGCTCCGGCGGTCGGTGACGTTCCTCGCAACCGAACTGCAGGCACCAGGCGCCGAACAGAAGCCTCAACAGCAACGGAAAGGTGCTGCAGCAGAGGCAAACTGAACACCCGCTCGCTGCTCATCGATTTTTCTGATTCTCGCCGGACGGCAGCCCCCGGTAACGGTCCGGCAAACGCGCGGGCGTGCTGGGTGTCGCATGCGGATGCGGGCAACGCAGTCGTGTTTACCGCGGTGTTTTGGTAGGGATTCCGCTTCCTGACGGGCGCGGCTCGGTGGGGGTGTCTGCGGCATGGTGCATGGCACCTTTGCCCTTTACGAATTTCCACGAATAGTCACACAACGCATGTTGTTTTTTACAATGGGTCTGCTGGGCTTATTCGTGCTGATTCGTGTGAATTCGTGGTTCTGAACTCAGCGAGGGTCTGCTGGGGGTCTGGGACCACGAATCAACACGAATTTCCACGAATAATCGCAGGACGCATGTTGTTTTTATTCAATGGGTCTGCTGGGCTTATTCGTGCTGATTTGTGTGAATTCGTGGTTCTGAACTCAGCGAGGCGCTGCTGGGGGTCTGGAACCACGAATCAACACGAATTTCCACGAATAGTCACAGGGGGATGCGTTTTGAAATGAAATCAGCTGTGCTTATTCGTGCCGATTCGTACAGCCTTCGGGTGCCATGCACTTTTATGCTGTCTGTTGGTGGTGATTCCGCTCCATGACGGTCGCGGCTCGGCGAGGGGGCAGGAGGGGGGATTCGTTGGACGATGTTCTACACATTCACGACAGGCACTGGTAGACTTCGTCGCTCATCCCCTGAATGTTTGTGTGCTGAGTTGCGTTCGCAGGAGTTTTAGATGTCACGTTCATGGATGGTCCTGACTTTCGTCCTGCTGATTCCTGGCACCATTCGTGTTTACGCGCAGGCTCCTTTGCCGCTCGTTGGCTTTGAAACGGAACTGCAGACGATTCATCAGCAGCTCAGTCCGGACTTCTGCTGGTTTCATCCGCGAGTGGCGGCCTTTCCTGGTGCTCGGCCGGGGGATGCTCCGAGGCTGATTTGTACGCTGCAAAAGCACCTGCGTGCATCCGATCATTACTCTGGTTTGTACGTCATGCGTTCCGACGACATGGGTCGCACCTGGACAGCTCCACAACTCCCTGCAGCTCTGGACTGGAAAACGGAGAACGGGGAGACGATTGCAGTCTGCGATGTGACTCCCGGCTGGCACGCGCCTACGGGGCGATTGCTGGCGATTGGCACAAAGCTGCGTTACAGCCAGTCCGGAGAGCAGCTGCTGGATCGGCCGCGGTCGCACCAGTGTGCGTGGGCGGCGTGGGATCCGGAGCTGGACGAGTGGACACCGTGGCAGATGCTGGAGCTTCCCGAGGAATCTGATCGCCATTATCTTGTGGCTGCGGGTTGTGTGCAGTGGCTGGTTCGTCCTGACGGTGATCTGCTGCTGCCGCTCTATATCCGCGGCCCGGCGGGTGAGGATTATTCTTCGGCCGTTTATCGCTGTCGTTTTGACGGTCAGCAGCTGCAGCTGGTGAGTGCAGGCGGTGTTTTGTCGAAACCGGGTGGTCGGGGGCTGGTGGAGCCTTCGCTGGCTTTTTTTCAGGGCCGTTACTTTCTGACGCTGCGGAACGACGCCGGCGGGTACGTGTCTGTGAGCGAGGATGGTTTGAAGTTTTCAGAACCACGTCCGTGGAAGTTTGACGACGGCAGTGACCTTGGCAGCTGCAATACTCAGCAGCACTGGCTGGTTCATGACCGTGCCCTGTTCCTGTGTTACACGCGGCGGGGTCTGAACAATGACCACATCCCCCGCAATCGTGCTCCCCTGCTGATGGCTCAGGTCGATGCTGCTGCGCAAACGGTGCTGCGATCCACAGAACGAGTGCTCATGCCTGAGCGTGGTGTGATGATGGGGAATTTCGGCGCAGCGGCGATTACGGCGGAGGAGTCGTGGGTAACGGATGCTGAGTATTTGATGGCGGAGCGGCCACATGCGAGGGGAGCCGATGGCAGTGTCTTCGCAGCTCGCGTCCGCTGGCACGAACCCAGCCGCAGTCTGACGCCCGGCTTGAAACCGCGAATTGTGGTGCTGGGAGATTCCATTACGAAGGGCGTGCGTGCGGGAGTCACTGCAGAAGAAACCTTCGCTGAAGTGCTGCAGCGGAGCCTGCAGGAGCAGGGGCTGCTCTATGACGTGATCAATCGCGGCATCGGCGGCGAACGCACGGACCAGGCATTAAAGCGTCTGGCCCGGGACGTGCTGGCTCTGGAGCCGCAACTGGTGACGGTGATGTATGGTACCAACGACAGTTATGTGGATCAGGGGCGCCGGGAGAGCCGTATCAGTGCCGACGAGTTTGAGCGTTGTCTGCGGCAGATCGCGACAGAATTGGGGCGTTGTGGCATTCAGGCTGTGCTGATGACGGAACCGGCCTGGGGTAAAGCAGCGGGATTCAACGGAGCCGGCGAACACCCGAATGAACGACTGAGCCTCTACATGGAACGAACTCGCAGGGCCGCTGAAGAACTCCGGCTGCCGCTGGTGGATCACTATCAGATCTGGAGCACTGCAGCCGCGGGCGGAATCGACATTGGCGCGTGGACGACCGATCAGTGTCACCCGAATCCGGCGGGCCATGCAAAGCTCGCGGAAGCCATACTTCCGGTTGTGAGCTTATCGCTGCCTGAAAAATGATGCGAGGACCACATCCGGTGGCTGGTCGGGCTGCGGAGGAGTTCGGGGTCAGTTTCTTGTGCGGGCCGGGGCGGCTCTCTGTTGATGTTCTTCGGCTATCCGCACGCATTCGTCTACTTTGCTCCGCATCTGTTCACACAGCTTTGAGTCTGATTCTTCGTGCAGAAGTCGTCGTTCGTCGTCGTTTAAGGGCGGTCCAAAGTGGATGTGGACACGGACAGGGCGGATCCAGAGGGCTTTGCGGGGCAGAGCGCGAAGAGTGCCGGTGACACCCACGGGGTAAATGGGCTGATTTGTGCGTCGAGCCAGAGCAAGGAAACCGGGGCGGAAGGGACGAACTTCGCCGGTTTCGGATCGGGTTCCTTCGGGGAAGATGCCGACGAGGAACCCCTGATCCAGTTGTGCAAGGGCCGCTCGAATGCTGCTGGAGCGGGCTGCTTCGCGGCTGATTGGAATCACAAATGCGTTTCGCAGCAGGGATCCCAGCAGCGGGATGTGAAAGAGACTATCGCGAGCGAGGTAGCAAACGGGACGTGGCAGCCAGACAGCGGCGACGAGGGGATCGAGAAAAGACTGGTGGTTGAGCAGCAGCAGGCCACCGGTCCGGAGATTGAGAGATTCAGTACCGGAAACGCGGACTTGAAGCCATGTGCGGCAGAAGATCCGAAACAGAAATCGCAGAAAGCTCCAGATGCGATTGCGTTCCAGCTGCGGTTGTGCCGCGGCTGGTGCTGCGGCTGTGGCTGCGGTTTCTGCCGCGGCTGGTGCTGAGCTGTTGAGGTTTGTCAGGTCTGTCGGATTGGACATGAGATTCAGCGAACAGGGCTGATGCGAACGGAAAAGCAGGAGCGGGGAAAGTCGATTCTTTGGTGGCCTGGTCTGTTTGCGGGTGAAATCACTCTTGTGCCCCTCCGACGCGGAGCAGACCACTGGATTTGGCGGCGGGTTCCGGATCTTCGAAGGGGAGCGCTTTGAGGAATTCGGCGAGGTCACTGAGCTGATCGTGGTTGAGTTGGCTGGTGCGACCGTGTTGATCATTCGGGTTATTGGTGGTGAGCACATCCATGAGTGTGGCGGCGTGTCCGTGGTGCAGGTAGGGTGCGGAGCGATAAAGTCCGAGCAGGGTTGGTGTATCGTATTTGGGGCCCATAAGTTCTGTTTTGTCGTCGCGGCCGGTGCCGACGTCGTGAAGTTTCAGTTGGTTGTTGGGGAGTGGCTGGGAGTCGGAGTAGAAGGGGCCGCTGTGGCAGGAGGAGCAGCGGGTTTCGGGGGACAGGAAGATTTGTTGTCCGCGTTTTGCAGCGGGGCTGAGTCCACCTTTGGCGTGTGGGCTGAGCGTGAAGCGGTGTGAGTTGGTGTAGGCGGCGAGGGCATCGAGTCGCTGGCTGCGTCCGGTGATTTTTTCTGCCATGGCATCCGGCAGATTTCCCTTGAGCAGTCCTGGGCCCTGCATGAGCAGGCCGCGGATGGTGTGTTCGAAGTCCTGAACTTCATCGCGATCGGCGGACCAGTGAACGGGGTGGGTCCATGCGAGTCCTGCGAGGGGCTGAGTGCTGCGGAGTCCTTCCGGCTGCTGCCACGTGCGACCGTCGGCATCGCCATCGGGGTGGCAGCTGGAGCAGGATATCCAGCCGCGGGAGGTCATTGGTGGAAGTGCTGTGTAGAACAGTTTTTTGCCCAGCAGCACATCATCGGGGAGTGGATTCTGAGTGACAGCGACTTTTCCGACTGTCCTGCCATCGCGGAGGGAGTGGGCGACGACTTCGAAGTCGAGGGAGTTGTAGACGAGCACGGCGGAGCCATCCGGGGAGCAGCGGACGGCGCGTGGATTGCTGCCAAGGCTCCAGCCGGTCTGATAATCGATTTCGACATAGTCATCACCGGTGATGCGGCAGACGTACATATCATTGGTGCCGGCAAAGGCCACGCAGAGAGCTTTGCCGTCGGGGGTCACATCACAGTCCCAGGGATTAGCGGTGACTCGAGTTCCGCGGATGGTGTCCATTGGAACGCGATGTCGAGTGCCCTTGGCTTCTCCGCTGATGCGCAGGACGGAAACATAGGGGAAGATGGATCCATTTCCGTGGGCGGCTGTGATGCGTGAGCGGATGTGGGTGAGGTAGGCGCGGTTACCGGAAGGTGAAAGCACAATCTGGCGACAGAGATTATCTGTGGAAGCCGGATCCCAGGAATACTGGATGCTGCCATCAGCGGTGCTGAGCTGCAGGACGCGAGCGGAGAGGTATTCGGTGACGAACAGGGAAGAATCATCGGCGGTGATGGCGAGTCCTCTGGGCATGGCACCGGCGGCCCATTCGTGTTCAACGCTGCCGCTGGAGGGATTGATGCAGAGCAGTTTTCCGGGGTATTCGAGGGTGACGAAGAGTCGACTGCCGTCGTGGTTGCTGACGATGCCGTAGGGTTCGTCGAACACTTCGATTCGGCGCACGACTTTTCCTTCTTTGGCATCCATGATGACGACGTTATCGTCTCCGTAGACGCAGCATGCGAGCAGTTGTGAGGTTCCGAGCCATGCGACGCCTTCCGGATGGAGTCCGACGGGAATCTCATGAAGCACTTTCAGATCGGGCCAGCTGACGATGGAAACGCTGCCGCTGTCCCGGTTGGAACAGGCGAAGCGGGATCCATCACTGTTGAAGTTGAGCAGTCCTGCTGAGCGGGACTGAGCGAAGGCGGGTGCGGTGCCGACGATCAGGCAGGCGATGAGCAGTGGGAGTCTGATGGCGATATTTTGGAGGAATGCCTGGGGAGTCATGTCGTGCCTGTGATGGTCAGAAGTGTTCGCGGGTTTGAATGAACAGGGCCTTTTTTTCACCGGGAAGCGTGAAATCGAAACCGCAGGCCTGAAAGAAGCGATCGGAGGAGGTGATGGCCATGACTTCGAGCACGTTGCGTTTAACGGCCAGATCCACGCAGCGCTGGACAAGGCCGCGGCCGATGCCACGTCCCTGAAAATTCTGGTCCACAGCGAGACTGCGAACTTCGGCCAGCTTTGCAGAATAAATCTCCAGTGCTGCAAAGCCGACAATGTGGCCTTCTGAAACAGCCACAAAGCCGAAGGGAATCAGGTCACTGAGTTCATCGGTGGTTCGCGGGAGCAGGCGGTTGGCCTGCACGAATCGGTTGACGAATTCTTCCAGTTGCGGGATGTCGGCCTGACAGGCTTCGCGGATGAGATAGTCGGCAGGAGCAGTTTCGTTCATGGAGCGATGAGACTTTCGCAGCCTGATGGGCGTTGCGGGTGAAGCGCATTTCCGCTGGTGTGGTTAGCAGCCGACGGACGTTTTCATTAAGCTGCAATCATAGACAGTCCCCCGTCGTCAGCTGAATCGAAAATCCTGTCTGCCCCAAAGAATTCTTTCAACCATGGAAATCCTGCACGAACTCCTTGCTGCTCAGAAAACCGTCACCGGCCGCATCGACTGGATCGGTATCTCGACCGTTTCCCGCGGCATTATTCAGCCTCAGGCCGAAGTGCAGATCGTGGCGGGCGGGATCGAGGGCGATCATCACTGCCGCCCCAAACGTGCCTCAAAACGCCAGGTCACCCTGATTCAGGCCGAACATCTGCCGGTGGTCGCCGCGCTGCTTGGCCGGACTGCCATCCCCCCGGAACTGCTCCGCAGAAACATCGTCGTCTCCGGCATCTGCCTCGCCGCGCTTCGCTATCAGACCTTCCAGATCGGTGATGCCATTCTGGAAGGTTCCGGGAACTGTCCGCCCTGTTCACGCATGGAAGAAAATCTCGGCCCGGGTGGCTATGCTGCAATGCTGGGGCATGGAGGCATCACGGCGATTGTGCGGACGCCGGGACGTGTGCGGGTCGGTGATGCCGTCAACGCAGCGTTTACAACAGCCCACACGCCTGCAGCAGCGTCGTCTGCACCGTGAGATCGTGCTGATAAGAGTAGTCCGAGGCCTTCTCGCCACGAATGATTCTCGCCATGTCTGCCGCGTCATCAACGTATCGAGTGTACGCGGGCAGTGCAATGTGCTGTGTACCCGACTTCCAGCCGCCACGTGCTGAATTCAGGGTGAGCGTTGCGGAGGGCGAGTCGAGCGGCTGGATATGGAGCGTCCCTTCGCTGCCGCAAACTGTGAAGTGCCGACGACTTCCACCGTCAATTTCCAGGGCCGTTGAATTCACCGTCGCCAGTGCCCGCGGGTATTCAAGCACTGCCAGCATGTTGTCCTTCAGCGAATCCCGCTGCTCACCCGAATGCCGCGCATAACCATGCACCCGCTGCGGTGCTCCCAGTACACGAATCACCTGATCCAGCACATGACAGCCAAGCTCGAACAGCATCCCTCCTGGATACTCCGCCAGCTGCAGCCGGTCTGTCGGTCCCACGACCTTGCTCATGATCGCGTGCACCGTGAATATGTCCCCCAGCCAGCCTTCCCGCAGCAGTTCATGCAGCAGTCTGAAGCCGGGGTTGTAACGATACATATAGCCAAGCTGCACCAGCAGCTGTCTGGATTCGGCCGCCTGCAGCAGCTTTTCGAAGGCCGGAAGTGATTCTCCGGCAGGCTTGTCGAGATGCACATGGCAGCCAGCGTCGATGCTGGCGGCCGCTGCCCTGAGGCTGTCACGCACGCGGGTTTCCACCAGCACCGCCTGCAGGCCGGGCTGATTGAGCAGTTCTTCCTGAGTCATCCAGGGAATGTCCCGGAAGGCCGGCTGACGTTCGGCGGACTCACGCAATTTCGGATCCGGTTCCACAAGCCCGACAACTTCGTAGTCACTGGACTGACGGTAGACCGACAGCTTGGTGGCGTGAGCGTGCCCGGTGCCGATCTGGCCGATTCGAATGGGGGCGTTCGGCCGGGAACGAACGACTGCTGCTGCACTGGCCGCTGATCCCGCTGCCAGAAAGTGGCGTCTGGAAAGACCCTGAGTCGTCATTGGAATGCTCCGAGATGATGTGAATACCCTGTTCTGGGGTGGGTGATTACCGATGTTTTCCGGCTGCAGCGATTCAGCGGAACATCGGCCTTCCAGCTGATTTTCGAATTGGCCATCCTCCGGAATTTGGGTAGATTAGAAGGTGATCCGGCCGATGAAAACTGAGGAGATGGTTGTTTGTTGTTTGGGCGAGGTTCCTTCTTCCTTCCTTTAATTTCTTCCCACGAGGACCTTGCTGTGCTTCGCATTGTCAGCCAACCGGATTCCGGTCGTCGTTTTTGTGATGGTCTGTCTCGTCGCCGGATGCTTCAGATTGGTTCGCTCAGCACTTTTGGTTTGACGCTTCCGGGATTGCTCAGAGCGGAGCAGGGTGGATATGTGCATCCTGCGGCGCGGTCCAAGAAGTCGGTGATTCTGGTTTGGATGCATGGTGGGCCATCTCAGCTGGATATGTATGACATGAAGCCGGAGGCGCCGGCTGAGTATCGCGGGCCGTTTCGTCCGGTGTCTTCCAGCCTGCCGGGACTCGACGTTTGCGAACTGCTCCCGGAACATGCGAAGGTGATGGACAAGTGCACTGTGATCCGTAGTTTTTCGCACGGCAACGGCGATCACTGGGCCGCAGCTCACTGGATGCTTACAGGCCGCATGGGAGCGAACGGCGCGGATCGTCGGCCCCGATATCCTTCGATGGGGGCTGTTGCTTCTCACCTGCTTGGTCCGACCCAGCCAGGCTCACTTCCGACGGTCAATATGAACGACGGCGGCTTCGGCTTCCATGGGGCTGCATGGCTGGGAGTCAACCACAATCCATTTCGTTATGGTGATTTCAGTTACGGAAACGAAGCTGGACAGTTGCCGACAGGGGACCACAAGAGTTTTTCACTGACGGAAGGCCTTTCTGAAACGCGTCTGATGGATCGCGTGTCACTGTCCAGTCAGCTTGACAGTCTCAAGCGGCGGATCGACAGCAATCGTCTTTTCCAGCAGGTCGATGCCGTGGGTGCTCAGGCGATGGATCTGGTGCTCTCAGGTCGCGTCCGGCGGGCGTTTGATGTGTCGGAGGAACCTGCGGTGCTGCGTGAGCGTTACGGCGCTGGCTGGGGAGAGCAGGCGTTGCTGGCTCGTCGTTTGATTGAAGCCGGGGTGCGTTACGTGTCGCTCAACACGGGTTACTTTGACGACCATGGCAGCATTGAACCTGCTCTGAAGGATAAACTTCCCCGCCACGACCGCGCTGTTGGTGTTCTGATTCAGGACCTTGCCGAACGCGGTCTGCTTGACGATACGCTGGTGATCGTCGCTGGCGAATTCGGGCACACTCCGCGAATCAATTCCAATGCCGGCCGCGATCACTGGCCACAGGCCCAGAGCATTCTCATTGCCGGAGGCGGTTACCGACACGGTCAGGTCATCGGCGCGACCAATGACAAGGCCGAATATCCGATCACGAAGCCGATCGCTGTCGAAGACTTCTGTGCCATCGTCTACCATTCGCTGGGGCTCAAAGTGGACGACACGATTCTTGACCTTTCCGGGCGTCCCACGCATCTGGTTCCTGCCGGTCAGGTGCCGCCGGAACTCATCTGATTTCACTGCCACCCGCGTTCAGGGGTTCACCGATGCCAACGCGACTGGCCTTTCAATTCCTGTGTGTAGTGGTGTGTCTGTTGGGGACAACCGCCGCATCGGCAGCGCCGCCTTCGTTTCGAAATGACGTCATGCCGATACTGTCCAGGGCTGGCTGCAGCCTTGGGACTTGCCATGGCAATCAGCATGGAAAGGGTGGTTTCAAACTTTCCCTTCGCGGTCAGGATCCGGCTGCCGACTTCATTACGCTGACTCGCAGTCACGCTTCCCGCCGCATCAATCAGCTGAACCCTGCTGAGAGTCTGCTGCTGCAGAAGCCACTGGCACTCGTCCCGCACGAAGGTGGACGCCGACTTCGCGAGAACAGCACCGAGTACAGCATTCTGCATGACTGGATCGCAGCGGGAATGCCTGCTGACGCCCCGTCCGCGCCGACGCTCGTTGCCCTGCACGTCGAACCCTCTGAAATTACGCTCTACAACAACCAGCGCAGCGTTCAGCTCGAAGCCACCGCTGAATTCTCTGACGGGACCTGTCGCCGTATCAATGAACTGGCCGTGTTTGAATCCTCCAGCCCCGAAGTGACCGTGACTCCCGGTGGCGAGCTACAGTTTCCAGAGTCACGGACTGCGCGACAGACTTCTGTCACGGTTCGCTACCTGCACCAGCAGTCGGCTGTGATGGCAGCCTGCGTCCCGACTCAGCCGGACTTTCGCTTCACAGCTCCTGAACCCGCCAATGTGCTTGACGAAAAAGTCTTCGCTCGGCTGCGACAGCTGCAAATCAACCCGGCACCACTCTGCAGCGATGCCGTTTTTGTGCGACGGCTGTATCTGGATGTCACAGGACGTTTGCCCACGGCCGAACAGGCTCGCAGCTTCATTCAGTCGGCCGCGGCGGACAAGCGCAGTCGCCTGATTGATGAACTGCTTGATTCCCCCGGCTACATTGATTTTCAGACACTCCGCTGGTGCGATCTGCTCCGGGTGGAGGACAAGACGCTGGACGCGAAGGGTGTCGAAGTGTTTTCGCACTGGATTCGAGCCTGCGTTGCTGAGGATCGGCCGCTGCACGAATTTGCTGCTGCGATTGTGGCTGGTCAGGGCAGCACTTACAGCGAACCGCCGGCCAACTTTCATCGAGCGCTCAGAACGCCCGAAGAACGTGCCGAAGCGGCCGCTCAGGTGTTTCTCGGAGTCCGCCTGCAGTGTGCTCGCTGCCACAATCACCCCTTCGATCGCTGGACCCAGGACGACTACTACGGCTGGTCGGCCTTCTTTGCCCGCATCGACTACAAGATCCTTGAAAATCGTCGCCGCGACACCAATGACAAGCACGAGTTCGATGGTGAACAAATTGTGTTCCAGAAACCAGCCGGTGAAATGCTCAACCCCGCCACTGGAAAACCCGCCGCGCTGCGTTTTCTGCAGGACAGCGGGGGGCTCTTCGCAGCGGCGTCTGCAGCGACCGCTCCTGCACTGGCCGCCGCCCCCGAACCACAGCAGGACCGGCTGCGACTGCTCGCTGAATGGCTTCGTCGGCCCGATAATTCCCGCTTCGCAGCAACTCAGGCCAATCGCATCTGGTTCCAGCTCTTCGGGCAGGGTATTGTCGATCCGATCGACGACTTCCGCGCCACAAACCCGCCCGCCAATCCGGAACTCCTGCAGGCACTGACTCAGGAATTCATCCGCGGCGGATTGAAAGTCAAACCCCTGATGCGGCTGATTCTCAACTCCCGCACCTGGCAGCTGGCTTCTGAAACCAGCGACAGCAATCGTGATGATCAGCTTCTGTTTTCTCACACCACCCCGCGGAGACTCACCGCCGAACAAATGCTCGATGCCTTCAGCCAGGTGCTGGAAACACCCGTGCGTTTCAGCGGGCTGCCACCCGGACCCCTTGCCGTGGAGATTTCGGGTGTACGCACCGGCGGTCATCGCTACAGTCGTCCCGAGGCCGGCGATCGCTTCCTGGCTCTCTTCGGAAAACCCGGTCGCCTGCTCACCTGCGAATGCGAACGCTCCGCCGAAACCACCCTCGCTCAGACCATGGAGCTGGTCGGTGGCGAAGTGCTCGCCGGACTGCTGAAGCAACCCGGTAATCTGATCGACACTACGCTGAATACGCCGGATTCCGATTCGAATTTTCTTGACAACCTCTGGTGGACGGCACTCGCACGATCGCCGTCTGCAGGTGAACAGACTGCGATGCTGGAATATCTGCAGCAGGCGTCGTCCCGTCGTCAGGCGATTGAAGACATTACCTGGGCCGTGCTCAATTCCCACGAATTCCTTTTGAAGCAGTAGTTCCCATGTCTGCGTTTCCCAGTCACCGCATGTCCCGACGTCCGCTCCTGCAGATCGGCGGTTCCGGTCTGCTGGGACTCACACTGCCAAAGCTCCTGCAGGCTCGCCAGCAGCAGCTTCGTCAACCTGCCAGCTCGCAGTCCTCCGGTCGTGCCAGGTCGGTGATCTTCCTGTTTCAGTGGGGTGGCCCCAGTCATGTCGATACGTTTGATATGAAGCCGAACGCCCCCGACGGTTATCGATCACTGTTCAGTCCCGTTTCCAGCTCGGTACCCGGGCTGCAGGTCTGTGAACATCTGCCGAAAACCGCAAAGGTGCTGCACCGCATCGCTCAGATCCGCACGGTACATCACACGATGAACAACCATAATTCGGCGGGCTATACGGCTCTGACGGGAGTCGAGCCGCCGATCGACGACCAGCGACTCCGCGAATCACTCGATCTGTTCCCTGGCTACGGTTCGGTTGTGGACGCCATGGCTCCGGCCGCGGCAGGTCTGCCCACCAGTGTTTCGTTTCCGTACCAGATTGCCGATGGTTCGGTGACACCGGGACAGCGTGCGAGCTTTCTTGGGCGGCAGTACGATCCGTTGTTCTTCCGCGATGATCCGAATGCTCCCGACTTTCGCCTGACACAGTTGAGTCTTCCTGGGGATGTGTCGCTGGATCGGCTCAGCAATCGCCGTGGTCTGCAGGAGATCATCAATCGTCAGGCCCGGGAACTGGATCAGTCCGCGGCAGCTCAGGGACTCAACGCCTTCTACGGCCGCGCCCTGGAGATGCTGAATTCCCCGGACGTTCGGCGAGCGTTTGACCTGTCAGCGGAACCCAGGGAGCTGCGGGAGGCCTACGGTCGCACCACTTACGGTCAAGGCTGTCTGCTGGCACGGCGACTGGTGGAACACGGTGTGAAATTTGTTACGGTGTATTTTGCGGCCAGCATCGGTGGGCGGAGCAAGACCGACGGTGGCTGGGATACTCACGGTTTCGACAACACACGGATGTACGAAATCCTGCCGGAGTGGCATCTGCCAATGACGGACCACACCCTGCCGGTGCTGCTGAATGATCTCAGCGATCGTGGTCTGCTGGACGACACACTTGTGCTGTGGATGGGAGAATTCGGACGCACGCCGAAAATCAACGGCAGCATCAGCCGCGATCACTGGCCGAAATGCTACACGGCCCTGATGGCAGGTGGCGGAGTACAGGGTGGAGCCGTCTATGGAGCTTCTGATAAATATGGCGCCGTGCCGGATCGTGACCCTGTCGCAATTGGTGACCTTGCAGCAACGCTGTACTACGCCCTTGGCATTGACCACACCCAGGAAGTCCACGACAACCTCAACCGCCCACTGCCGCTGGCCAAAGGCCGCCCGGTGGCAGAGATTTTTGGGAGTGCTTGAAACGTGACTGAGAGCCTCAGCCGCATGGCGGCAGCCCAATGGCCTTGACTTTCCTGCAGAAAGAGCACCTGGCTCCCCTCTCCCCGGACCGGGGAGAGGGGTCGGGGGTGAGGGGTGAAACGCCCCTGCCACGCGCAGCACGGACAGTGCAGAAGGATGCTGGATTCACAG